>DASVVE010000062.1:0-125803 GCA_036386675.1 Chloroflexia bacterium
CACGCCGAGCATACGCGCACCGCCGAGAAGTTCGCCCTCATCCGCCGCCTCGAGGAAGAAGCTAGCCTCAGCATCGCCATCCTGGCCGACCTGCAAGGCCCACGCGTGCGCGTGGGCGACCTCCCCGATGGTGGTGTGACCCTCACCCCCGGCACGACCCTCACCCTCGACACCCAGCACGCGCGGTACAGCCCCGGCATCATCCCCGTAGACTACTCGGGCCTCGCCCGCGACGTCCATCCAGACGACACCATCCTGCTGGACGAGGGGCTTATTGCGCTCAAAGTGCTGGACGTGGCCCCGGAGGACGGCCGCATCGTGTGCAGCGTCGTAGTGGGTGGCGTGCTTACCTCCAACAAGGGCATCAACGTGCCCAACCGCCCCCTCGGCGTGCCCACCATCACCGGCAAAGACCGCGCCGACCTTTCCTTCGCCATAGAGCACGGTGCCGACATGGTGGCCCTATCGTTCGTGCGCACCGGCAGCGACATCGTGGAAGCCCGCAAGCTGATCGCAGGCATGACCGGCCGCCAGGTGCCTATCATCGCCAAAATCGAAAAGGCCTCGGCGGTGGAGAACTTCGCGGAGATACTGGCCGAAGCCGACGGCGTGATGGTCGCCAGGGGAGATATGGGCGTGGAGATGCCCCCGGAGGTGCTGCCCGCCATACAGAAGCGCATCATCGCCGCCGCCAACGTGGCCGCCAAGCCGGTAATCACCGCCACCCAGATGCTCGACTCGATGATCCGCAACCCCCGCCCCACCCGCGCCGAGGCGACCGACGTAGCCAACGCGGTCCTCGACGGCAGCGACGGCATAATGCTCTCAGGCGAGACCGCCACCGGCAAGTACCCCCTCGAGGCCGTGCAGACCATGTCCCGCATCGCCCTGGAAGCCGAGAAACTGTTCAACTACGACAACTGGAGCGACCACCTTGGCGCTGTAGTCTCCGGTCGCGGCGGGGCACCCGGACACAAGGAGATAGCGGAACTCATCTGCCAGGCCGCCGACCGCATCAGCGACCAACTCAGCGCCAGGGCCGTTATCGCTATCACGAGCACCGGCACCAGCGCCCGGCTCATATCGAAGTACCGCCCGCGCAGCAACCTACTCGCCGTCACCGACCACCCCGACACCTGCAAGGCCCTCTCAATCACCTGGGGGGCGCGCGTGCTCCTGCTCAACAGCTTCAGCGACACCCTATCCACCATGTCCGCCGCCGAACAAGCCGCCCTCGACTCGGGCATGGTGGAGCCGGGTGACCTGCTGGTCTTCGTGGGCGGCCTCGGCCAACCCCTGGCAGGCCAGACCAACCTCCTCCAGGTGCAGGTAGCAGGCACCCCACCAAAGTAAGCCTGAGACGTCTATCAACCTGTGGTTCCCAGCACAGGACCTCAGCCTGTATGCTAAAGCAAGGGTCCCCACAAAGACGGAGAAGCCCAGAGATATTAGACGACTCGGCCACAGTCTCAGTCTGTCATACGACGTGGGGGCTTTTCTTTCCATTAAAAGTGGAACGCAAGTAGAGCTATTTGGCACTATAACGCCAAAATATTGACATAGAAAATCTGTGCTGCTATCTTAGAAAGGTGAAAGCAACAGAGTGCAAACCTTTGAACGAGTACCGCCGAGAACGTTACCTGACAGTAGAGGAATTCGCTGCGTTCTTGGGAATCTCACTGCGGACGCTGTCTCGAATTCAGAGCGGCGAAGGCGCTCAGGTAATCACAATCCGGAAGGTAGCGGAGAAGCGGGTGGTACATCCCTCGAAGATTGTGGAGCTTGTGCCTAGACGTGAAGCAGAGATAAGATGACAACCCGCATTAGCCGCCCCCTCCACCTAAGCATAGTTTCTCGTTCGGCAGAACATTCGCTACTGCAGGAGTTGCAGATAGTCAAGGCAGCTCTGCTCTATGGTGATCGAGCTACAATCTACAGTGAGTTATTAGTCAATACTGCCCACGTACTGCCTTATCTGTTATCAGATGCACTTTCACGGCAAGCGAATAATCTACTACCCGACGCTGAAAGTAGACGGCGTTTTGATGAGAGGTGGACTTACCCTCTGGCGGAGATAAGAAAAGCACAAGAGGCGGGGTTGCTCGACATGGGGCTCGCTTTCCTTGTGGATGAGATTACGGACTACTTTAGCAGTGCTCCACTTACAACCGTTATTGCGAACGAATTCCTTAAGAGTGGTATTATTCTGGAACCAGCTTTCTGGGGAGAGTTTCAAGAGTGGTACGAAAGCAGAAAGGATAAGGCTTACAACGACCTCATCTTTAATACACTTCTCGACGGTTCTACCTACCCACTGATAGATCCGACGCTACGGGATGCGGTTGTGAGCACCATTCAGGACATAAAGGCCAAGCAATCGGCAGAAGGAAGTGATGCTGAATTACCCATTGACGCCCTCGATAAGCGCACCATTAGCGCACGTGAGATCAACCTTGCGGCAGACCTGTTATCAAGGCTGCCAGATTTCAGCACCGCGACAGTTGACGAGATTTTGGACATGCGCCGGGAGCTTGACGGAACACTGACAGATTTCCGATCCCATTTGATAAAGCTGGCAGAGCAGGTGAAATCAGAACCGTGGGATAGGGCCTTTGGTCCAGAGGTGGAGAATCTCGTCCGGCGCGACTTAGAGCCTGCAATTCGGCACTTGGAAGAAGATATTAAGTCCAACAAGTTCCTCTCCAAACTGGCATACAAGAGCCTTAAAGACCCTCTACAGGTTGGTGAAGCGACGGGTTTAGGCTTCCTAGTAGGGAGCTTTGGTGGTGTGGCAACTGCCGTGCTTGGTGCTGCTGGAGGTGCTGGCGTAGCGGCCCTCAACGTGTATCGGGAATGGAAGGAAAAGCAGAGGGAGCTAGAGCGTAACCAACTCTACTTCTACTACGAGGCTGGGCAGCGACTTTCGAGGCGGCGCAAGCGTCCGAGACGGTGGCGAAAGGCAGGGCGTGGATAACCAAGGAGAATATACAGACATGGGTCTACAATTTTCCGTTAGTCAAGGAATGGTAGAGTCAAGTGGGCTAGCACCCATCAGGCTACGGTGTCCTGCCATCACTTGGCAGTTCTTGAGGGCTTGGGCAATTTTAGAGACATGAGCATATCAGTAACTTCTAATGGCTGCTCTGCCATCCGTTGAAGTCCCTCTGGTAGTGGCCTTCCTCTCATACCCCTCATACTAAGTGGTATACTAGGCCAACAATTTCGCACCGGAACATCCACCTGCAGGAACATGAAGCTACTCATCGCCATCCCCGCCCTCGACGAGGAAGAGAGCATCCAGAGCATCATCGAGCGCTCTCTAGCCGCCCGCGCGCACATCATCGAGCATACCCCCGTCACCGCCGTGGACGTCGCGGTGGTCAGCGACGGCTCGACCGACCGCACGGTGGAAATCGCCTCCCGCTACACCGACCGCATCAAGCTGATCGTGTTCGAGCACAACAGGGGCTACGGCGCGGCCATTAAGGAGGCCTGGGAGCAATCCGATGCCGATCTGCTCAGCTTTCTCGACGCTGACGGCACCTGCGACCCCCTTTTCTTCACGCAGCTTTGCAACACCCTCTTCGAGGAGAAGGCCGACGTGGTGCTCGGCAGCCGCATGGGCCCCGAAAGCAAGATGCCCGCCGTGCGCCGCCTGGGGAACATGATCTTCGCCTCTATGCTCACGGTGCTCTCCTCCAAGACGGTGCGCGATTCGGCCAGCGGCATGCGCGTGGTACGCCGGACCAGCCTTCCCAAGCTGATGCCCCTGCCCGACGGCCTCCACTTCACGCCCGCCATGAGCGCCCGCGCCATCCTCAGCGACGACGTGAAGATAGTCGAAATCCCCATGCCCTACCACGAGCGCGAAGGCGAGTCGAAGCTGCGCATCGGCAAGGACGGGGTGCGCTTCCTCAAATCGATCCTGAACGCGGCGTTCCTCTACCGCCCCTCACGCCCGCTTGGATTGCTGGGCCTGCTGCTCTTGCTCGTAGCCGCCGGGCTGATGCTCATGCCCACCCTCTTCTACATAGAGAACCGCTTCCTGCTCGAGTATATGATCTATCGCTTCGTGGTGAGCCACCTGCTCGGCGCGATGGGCTTTCTCCTGCTGTGCGCCAGCTACCTGAGCCGCAAAATCGTGGACATTACATTAGCAACTCGCCCCAGCGCCAGCCTGCGACACGGCCTCATCTCCGACTTCTTCGCCTCTCGTGCTTTCTGGCTGGTGCCCCTTGGCCTGTTCGTAGCGGGCGGCGTACTGGTGCTCCCCAGCTTCTTCGAATTGGTCACCACCGCCCACACCACCGAGCACTGGTCGCGCTTCATCGTGATGTCCTTCCTGTTCGAGATCGCCATCATCCTCATCGTGACCAAAGCCGTAGACTTCATCATCGGCCTCATCGCCAACCAGCTAACCTACCTCAAAACCCAACGTCCCGAACCCGCCACCCATCCAACCCCCGCACCTCAACCCATCCGCGAACCGGAGCTAGCCAAGCGGGACTAGAATAGACGGAACCGCCAAGACGCCAAGGACGCCAAGAGCGCGCCAAGATTAAGTAGGGTGTTCTAAGCAAAAGGATCAGGGTACGTCATCATGTACCCTGATCCTTTTTGTACTCTCTAAACCTGAACTATCTTGGCGCGCTCTTGGCGTCCTTGGCGTCTTGGCGGTTCCGTCCCCTCTAATACCCCACTTCCACTTTGGTCCTGCCCAGCTTGTCCAGGGCGATGCGGACGCCTTCTTGCAGCACGCCCGCGTAAAACCACATGGTGCGCTCTTCCTTGAGGACCTGTATTTTGCCGCCCGTCACCACAGTCTCACCCGGCATGAGGGTCTTGCCGAAGCCCCAGCGGAAGGGGTAGCGGTAGGGCGCGCCGCCCGTATTGGCGTCCCAGTCTACGCCGACGCGCCACAGCCCCGCTTTGTTGTCCAAACTGCCGCCCTCTATGGAGGCGTAGCTGTCGCGGGTGGTATAGGTATAGCCTGGGTCCGGCCCCTGCGTCCGCAGCGGCACGTTGCTCACGTTCTTCACCGTGATGGTCACGTTGAGCGTGTCACCCAGCATCAACTGCTCAGGGGATATGTCCACGCTCAATACCGCTATCGCAGGCTTGCCGCCACCCTCTACCTTGAGCGGCCGCTGGGCCAGCACCACGTTCCCCAGTTCGTCCTGCACCCGCAGGGTCACTGTGTAATTGCCGTTGGGCAACACCTCGCCCAGCAAATCTTCGCCACCGACCACTATGTTCTGCTCGCCGGGGCCTTCCTCGATGGGCGCTTGCACCGGGATGCGCGCACCCTCCGGCGTTACGAGGTCCACCGAAAGCGTGGCGCTCTGGCTGGTGCGGAAAGTCAATTCGGCCACATCGTCAATCGCGTCACTATTAGGCGAAATGACCTCTGGGCGGAGCACCATGTTGTCTATTGCGGGCGGTTCCGCACTCGTCCCACCTACCCTGAAGCTAACGCTCTCGCTGCTGCCGTTCGCCGTCACCCTGATGGAATAGTCGCCGGGCGGCACCACCTCCCGCGCCAGCACATAACCCGCCGCGCTCGTGAGCACCCCCGTAGCTGACACGACCCCGTTGAAGCGCACCACATGCTCGCCCGCTCGTTGGTGCTCCGCGTGCAACAGGCTGCTTCCCGAAGCCAATCCCTCAAGCTCCACTCGCACGTCGGCCTCATGCCCCAACGTATAGCGCACCTCCACCACCCCCGGCGGCCGCCCAACCCCTACCGACCCCGGCACCATCTCCGCAGCCGACACCCGCACACCCGAAAGCACTGCTCCCGGTCCCCCACAAGCCGCCAGCCCCAAAGTCGCCCCCAGCAGCGCCAGCAACATCAAAACGCGCCGCTCAGTTACAAGCAGCGCCCGCCTCAAATCCAAAATCCAAAATCCAAAATCCAAAACCATCACCTGACCGCCGCGTGCAACTCGTCCGGCAGCACCACCGCGTTGCCCCACTTGCGCACGACCACGCCCGCGCCGTAGTTCGCCAGCCGGGCCGCGTCGAACAGATCGGTGCCCGAAGCCACGGCCAAAGTGGAGATGGCGATTACTGTATCGCCCGCTCCCGTCACGTCAAACACCTCAGAGGTGTTGGTCACCGGGATGTGGCAGTAGTCGCCGCCCTGCCGCATGACCGACACCCCTTCGGCGCTCCGGGTAACAATCACCGCCTGCGCCTCCAGCATCTCCAGCAACTCGGCCAGCCCTTCCCGGAAACTCTCCTCCGTATCAAGCGACCTGCGTAGCGTCTCCTCAGCCTCCGCCTGGTTCACCTTCACGATGCCGAAGCCGTGGAACATCCCCAGATCGCCCTGCGAGTCGACCGCCAGCACTTTACCCGCCGCGGTGGCCGCACGCCGGGCGCACTCCACGATGCGCCTGGTGAGCGTGCCGCTTTTATAATTGCTCAGCAGCACAGCGTCGCACCGCGACACCCGCTCCTCGATGACCGAGATTAGCGCGTCTTCCACCTGCCCGCTAATGGGCGTGCGGTCTATGTGGTCGATGCGAGCCACCTGTTGCAGCAGCGAGGGTGTGACCTGGGCCACAATGCGCTTCTTGGTAATCGTGGGCCGCGCCGTATCAATCACGATGCCGCTGGTATCGACCCCGTACTCCGCCAGTTCCGCCACCAGCTCCCGCCCCGACTCGTCCTGCCCCACCACCCCCGCCAACAGCGCGTGGCCGCCGAGAGAGGCTACCGTACACGCCGGGCTGGTGCCGCCACCGGGCATCATCTGGTCGCGTTGGTACTCCAACACGGCTATGGGAGCTTCTCGCGACAGGCGAGCAGGCTTGCCAATTGTGTACTTGTCCAGTATCAGGTCGCCCACCACCAGCACGCTCACGCCGGGGAAGCGAGTTATAGCTTCCTGTAGACGACGCCTGGTATCGCTGTCTATAGCTGCGTGGTCGGACATAGGGTATAAGTTGGACGGTTGGGAAACCGGCCAGGTTGCCGCTTCGCCGGATTGTCCCTTTACTGGAGCCGCTTGTATGTGAGGAAGACCGCGAGTATCATCCACAGTATCGTGTACTGGGTGAGATAGAACGGCAGCCGGTCGAAAAGCTCTATCCCGGTCAATATCTGAATATTGATATCACCGAGTGGAATCAGGTACGGCCACTGGAGCGACACGAACCGGCTCAGGATAAAGCCGAACGCCAGGCAGCCTATGCCCACCATCTGTAGACCCGGCCCGCGCTTTTGGTTCGAGGCACGCGCCACCGCCTCCGGCACGGTAATACCCATCAGCAGCGCGGCCCAGAACTCGAACGCGGGGAACAGTCCCAGGAGCACGCCCGTCAACCCGGCCGCGACCAACCCGAACAGGGCCGCCTTCAGGTACACCGAGGAGTCGAGCGCGTAGGTAGGCAGCACCTGCAAATTGGCGCACTCGAAGCACCTGAACCCCACGGGCGTGCTCACCCGGCACCGGGCGCAAATCGGCCTCTCGCACTTGCCGCACCGCAGGTAAGTCGGCTCGTTAGGGTGATTGTAGCAGTATAACGGCGGCTCGTCGTCGGTTGAGTTGTCAGTATCGTACAGAGTGGACATCGTAGTTTGAAACGTGAAAAGTGAAACGTGATGCGGCTTGAGGAATATGGTTCTCCCTACGCCGCTCCGGTACTGTTAGTACCATCACGTTTCACGTTTCACGTTTCAGTCGTCTCCTTATCACTTCGACCCACACCAGCGCGCCGAAGACAAACACTCTCAATATCCGCCGCCAGCGCCAGGGCTGCGTCACCAGGCGGTACAGCCATTCCATCCCTATGCGCCGTATGAAGAGCGGGGCCAGCGGGGCCTTGCCGGACAGGTAGTCGTACACCCCGCCTACCCCCATAGCCACTTTCACCGATGATGGTAGTTCGAGGCTGTGCCTGTCAATCCACAGGTCCTGCTTCGGCGCGCCGTAGGCTACCAGCAGCACGTCAGGACTGGCCTGCTCCAGCCGGGCGCTAATCTCCGGCCAGTCCTCGTCCCTGGGCGAGCCTGGAAAAGTGCCCGCTATACGCACGTCGCCATGTCGCCGCTTGAGCACCTCGGCCGCCGCGTCCGCGACCCCCGGCTGCGCTCCCAGCAGGAAGAGCGAGTAGCCTTCGCGTGCCGAAATCCGGGCTATGTGCTCCACGAGCTGCACGCCCGTGGCCCTGCCCCTCACTGGCTTACCGAGCAAGCGAGCCGCGGCCACAATCCCAGCCCCATCGGGCGTTGCCAGGTCCACCCTGTTGAGTAGCTCGCGGAAGGGCCTGTTCTGACGGGACTCCATCACGAATTCCGGGTTGACGGTGCATACCTGGTGCAGCCGGGCCGGGTGCTCCCTCAGGAACCCCTCAATCACCGCGACCGCTCCCGGCTCATCGCAGTTGTGCACCCCCACGCCGAGGATATCCACCCTCTCGCTACTCAATGCCACACCGGAAGTATATAACACGGGCGCGCGGCGGGCAAACGTGGTTCTGAAACGTGAAACGTGATGCGGCTTGTGGTATTTGGTACGTGAGTGCGACACTGCTTCTATTGCAGCAATATGCCCCTTATTGTCATTCTGAACGCAGTGAAGAATCTCGTCCTCCACTGCTTAAGTTTCACCCTTCCTACAGCACCCAAGCCCCTATCTGTCATTTCGAACGCCGTGAGAAATCTCGTCCCTCACCTCCCAAGTGTCACTTTCCTTTTTCAGCAGAGTCGCAGTAGAAAAGAGTAACACCTTCATGACGGACGAGATTCTTCACTGCGTTCAGAATGACAAAAAGTGGCTTTAGTCCCACTATCCCCAGTCCAACACAGCCCGCAATATTGCACGGCATGTGCACACACTCCTGCCCGGCAGATTATAATGTCTATAATCTACCACAACATCCAACCAGCCTTCAGCAACCCTAAAACCCTTGCCGCATCACGTTTCACGTTTCACGTTTCAGAACCTCGTTTCAGCAACCATGCCCCACCCGTTCGCCATAGTCGCCTTAGACCAGGCGCGCCGCCACGACCAGCAGGTCGAGCCGCCCGAGGCCGCCCTGCCGCCTGCCGCTGCCGTCGAGCAGGGCCTCGTGCTGACCTACTCCGTGCCGGGCGAGCTTGCGGACGCAATTGAGCCGGGGCACATGGTAGTCGTGCCGTTGCGCGACAAACCGGCCTATGGCGTCGTGGTAGAAATGGCCGACACCACGCCCGTCGAAGCCACGCGGCCCATACTACGCCTGGTAGACCCTAAGCCCATCCTGCCCGCGTACATGATAGACCTGGCGCGGTGGATAGCGGAATATTATCGCTGCACCCTCTGGCAGGCTATGTCACCGATGCTGCCGCCCGGCGTGGCCCGCCGGGCAATCGTCACAGTGGGACTCTCGGCTGAGGCGTTCGACGGCGAGGACCAGGACGAGCACAACCCCCTCATACAGGCCCTCGGCAGGCGGCAACGGCAGGTCATGGCCCTGCTGAAGGACGCGCCCAAAAGCACCCTTACGCTGGGCAGGCTCAAGCGCAAGTATGAAGGGGCCGAGTCGGGCCTGCATTCCGCCGTGCAGGACCTGGAACGCAAGGGGCTGCTCACCCGCCGCACCGAACTGCCCTCCCCCCGCTCCCGCCCTCAGCAGGAGCGCATCATCCGCCTCGCCGTCTCGCACGACGAAGCCGTCGAAGCCATCCGCGATAGCTCCCAACGCGCGCCCCTCCAGGCCGCCGCCCTCGACTGGCTCACCAGGCGCGCCAAACAGGCACCCGCCGTGCCAAACGCCACGAAGGTCCAGTATTCGAGCGGCAACGGCACGACCAGCCTCCCCGGACCCCCCGCTGGCACCGGCGAGCAACCCGCCGAGCGCGCCTGGCTGCGACTCAGCGACCTCTACCTGCACACCGGCGCGACCTCCTCCACCGTCACCGCCCTGGAGCGCAAGGGCCTGGTAGAGCTATCCGAGCGCGCAGTCTTCCGCCGCCCCGTTCCACCCACCGCCGCCACCCGCAACGACGAACCCCCAGCCCTAACCCCCGCCCAGTCAACCGCCTGGCGAGAAATATCGAAGGCGATTTCAGATTTGGGATTTGGGAATGCGGATTTAGAAGAACCCCCATCAAATTCCCAATTCGAAATTCCAAATTCCAAATTCTTACTACATGGCGTTACCGGCTCCGGCAAGACCGAGATTTACCTGCGGGCCATCGGGCTGGCCTTGCGCATGAACAGGCAGGCCATCGTGCTGGTGCCGGAGATTTCGCTCACTCCGCAGGCGGTCCACCGCTTCGCCGCCCGCTTTCCAGGCAGGGTGGCCCTCATTCACAGCCAGCTTTCGCCCGGCCAGCAGTTCGATGAATGGCGGCGCATTCGAGAGGGGCACGCCGACATCGTTGTAGGCTCGCGCTCGGCCGTGTTCGCGCCCCTGCCGCGCCTGGGCCTCATCGTGGTGGACGAGGAGCACGAGTGGGCCTACAAGCAACAGGACCACCAGCCCCGCTACCACGCCCGCGACGTAGCCCTCAAGCGAGCCGAGCTAGCGGGTGCCGCCGCCATCCTGGGCAGCGCCACCCCCGACCTCGTAAGCTACTACCACGCCAACCGTGGCGACTACACCCTGCTTACCCTGCCGACCCGCGTAGGCCGCCGCCGCACCCGCGATGGAGGCGAAATATCCACCGAGCTACCCATGCCCTCGGTGCAGGTGGTGGATATGCGCGCGGAGCTGCGGGCGGGCAACTCCTCCCTGTTCAGCCGCGCCCTGCAAAGCGCCCTGGAGTCCACGCTGGCCCGCCGCGAGCAGGCGATCCTCTACCTCAACCGGCGCGGCAGCAGCAGCTTCATCGTCTGCCGGGAGTGCGGCTTCGTGCCCCTCTGCGCGCGCTGCGACGTGCCCCTGGTGTACCACGCCGACATCTACGGCATGCTCTGCCACCGCTGCAACGCCTTCTCGCTCGCGCCCAAAGACTGTCCAAAGTGCGGCAGCGGCCAGATCAAAGGCTTTGGCACCGGCACTCAGAAGGTGGTGGACGAAGTATCCACGCTGTTCCCAGATGCCCGCGTCCTGCGTTGGGACCGCGACACCGCCTCCCGGCACGGCAGCCACGCCGGGCTGATGGAGATGTTCGCGCAGGGCGAGGCCGACATCCTGGTGGGCACGCAGATGATCGCCAAGGGGCTGGACATCGACAAGGTGTCGCTCGTGGGGGTAATCAGCGCCGATACCGGCCTCTTCCTGCCCGACTTCCGCGCCCCTGAGCGCACGGTGCAGCTACTCATGCAGGTGGCAGGGCGCGCCGGACGCCGCACCGAGACCACCCACAGCCGCGTGGTCGTGCAGACCTTCAACCCCGACAACTACGCGATACAGGCCGCCGCCCAGTACGACTACAAGGGCTTCTACTCCGGCGAAATCCGCTTCCGCGCAGAGCATGGCTACCCGCCCCACGGCCAGATCGCCCGCCTGGTCTACTCCTCCCCCTCCAACGAACGCTGCGAGCAACAGGCGAACACGGTGGCCCGGCATTTGCGCCGCCACGTTGAAGAGCTAAAGCAGGCCCTCAACGACGCCCCCGCCGCCGACGTGGACGTGCTTGGTCCCGCCCCCTGCTTCGTCCACAAGGTCAACGGCCGCTACCGCTGGCAAGTCCTCCTGCGCGGCACCGACCTGACCCTCACCCTCGACAGCTTCTACCCAGGCTCCGGCTGGTCCCTCGACGTAGACCCCATGAGCCTGCTGTAAATCCCCGCGTACAGCTGTGCTACTGTAGGATATTAGAACCACACTCCCCCTTGTCATCCTTCACTGCGTTCAGGATGACAAGGGGGAGTAGGGTCGCCCGGACTGGGCTATGGAACTTCTGTAGGGGCACACTATTTGGTATCATTAACAGAGTCGGTATAATAGTCATCCGAATATCATAATCAGAGATAACGTACCTAAATCTAAAGCGGAGCAAAGAACATGGCAGTATTAGACATCGTATACGATCCAGACCCCATATTAAGAGACAAGGCCAAACGCATAAAGACCTATGACGCCAACCTGCGCAAGCTGGTGGCCGACATGTTCGAGACGATGCGCGTCAGCAACGGCGTCGGGCTGGCAGCACCCCAGATCAACCAGTCCCTCCGCCTGCTCGTGATAGAAATCCTGCCCGACAGGCGGGAGGGCGAGAAGGGCACGAAGGTGGCCCTGTGCAACCCCGAGATCGTCAAGGCCAGCGACGAGATGGTGTCGGACATAGAAGCCTGCCTCAGCATCAGGGGCTGGTACGGCGAGGTGCCCCGGCACAGGTGGGTGGTGGTCAAGGCCCAGAACCCGGAGGGCAAGGAAGTGCGCATCAAGGCCGAGGACTATTATGCCCGCGTGCTGCAACACGAGATAGACCACCTGAATGGCGTCCTCTTCACCGACCGCATCGTGGACATCAGCACCCTGCGCCGCATCGAGCCTGAGACTTCCGAAGAGGAGTCGGAGTTGGCCGAGGTATAGCGCGCCTGGCAGAGACGGAACCACAAGCTACGCAGGCACGTATCGTGCGACTCTCCTAATGAATGACCCTATCCTTGCCGAAACCGGCAGACACAACGGGAGGCCAAATATGGCAGACCAGCAAGAGCGCAACGACCCGCGTCACGACAGCGTAGACAGTGTTGAGGCAAACGAAGAAGGTTCCATGTTGGGCGGCATCACGCCGTTCACGAGGGACACAGAAGGTGTGGTAGCAGGCCCACCATCAGGCCAGGCAGGCGGCGTGGTGGCTAACGAGCTTGTAGACACCGATGGCGGCATAGCCCGCCCCCACGCCGACTACGCCGACTCTCCCGACAGCTTCGCCGGTGGCGGCGCGACTGACGTCAGCGACGGCGGCGACAACCCCAGCAAAGGCGCCTGGTAAGCCCCAACCCACCCTCCTAACAAAAGCCCCGCCACTCCAACCTGAGCGGGGCTTTTCTGCCTTGCCCCACGCGAAATGAACCATTCTGCCCTTCCCCAACCATATACAATATAGAAACTCGTAACTCGTAACCATAAATTCGAAATTCGAATTTCCAAATTCCAAATCCTCTATGTCCATCGCCCTGACGAGACGACCAACCAACGTGTTCCTGGCAATCGTGCTAGCCGTCATGGACGCCTGCTGGATATTCGCCGCTGCCTGGGCGGTCCAACAGGTCATACTCTACGGCATCAGCCCTTACGCGGTGCCGAACCCCATCGTACTAGCCCTGCTATGGTTCGCGGGTTGGTGGTTGGCAAGCCTGGCTATAAACAGCAACCTCGATATCCGCGTTGCACAGGCCCTAACCGTCGTGGTGGGTTTTCTCGCCACGGCTGGCCTCCTGCTAGCCCTATATCCCCTGGACACCGCTACCTCCACCGGGCTGTGGTTCGCGAGGGTGGTGTTAGCAGGCATCGTCTGCATGGGGGTCTGGTCGCTCGGCAGCTACCGCACCACCGATGGCCTCGACTTCAACATTGTCTTCAAGACTTTTGTGGTTGGGCTGGTGACAATAGGTCTCTCGTTCCTGATTGCCGGAGTACTCGCAGGCTCAGATGTGGGCAGGTACCTGTCCGGCGTAAGCACCATCCCGGTGTGGTTTGTCGCGGCGTCACTCCTGGGCATGGCAATGGGGAACCGCGAGCTTGTGCGGCGAGAGACCGGCAGCACCGAGGCGCGCTTCTGGACCCCTGTGCTGGCTGGTTGCGTACTGTTGGTGCTGCTACTAAGCACGCTAGGTGGTGCGCTCAGCTTAGAGGCGATCCTGGGCGTGGTCAGCACGGCTATCACCTGGGTCGTCCTGATCGTGGCTTCGGTCCTCTACACCATCCTCTACGCCATCTTGTCGTCCTTCAACATTGACCTACCACGCCTCGAACCTCCTCCCAACCCGGACGAGGCCGGCCCAACCATGTCAAGGAACGACCCACTGGCCGAGCTACGCCGCCAGTTCGACGCGATGGACGCCACCTATCCGGCCCTGGACCTCCAGAACATCTTCACCATTGTAGCCATAGTGCTGGTCTCGGTAGTCGTGCTCACGGTGCTGCTCGTGGTGGCCCGGCGGCTCAGGCGCGCCCGAGAAGACCGCGCGAAGAACCTGCCCGAGGACCGCGAGAGTTTCGGCTCGTGGGCCTTGCTAAAGCAGCAGGTCGGCCAGTGGTGGGAGAGGCTCATATCGAGGCTCCTGCGCAAGCAACACGCTCAACGGCTACAGGCGGAAATTGACGAGCTTACGGTCCTGCGAGGCAATCCCGAATGGAGCGGCACGCTCTCGGTCCGCCAGATATACGCCCGCCTACAATCGGCCGCCACACGCCGGGGCTACCCACGCGCCCCGCAACAGACCCCCCTCGAGTACCTGGAAGTGCTCTCCCGAGCCATGCCCCACCTGCGCGCCGACTTCGCAGCCATCACCTCAGCCTACGTCGAGGCCCGCTACAGCCCCCTCCCAGCCTCCGCCCCCGCCGTCACCGCCGCCACCAAAGCCTGGAAGCACGCCGAAGCCGAATTGACGCCATCTCGGAATGGCTAGAGACGGAAACGCCAAGACGCCAAGACGCCAAGGACGCGCAGAGATTATGGATTGTTGCTCAAGTAAAGGGAGCAGGGTACGTTAGGCCGTACCCTGCTCCTATTTGTGTCCTCTAAACCTTAATTCTCTTGGCGCGTCCTTGGCGTCTTGGCGTCTTGGCGTCTTGGCGTTTCCGTCTAATCACGTCTGGATGACGAGGGAGTTGCGGTGCACCCATCCCGTCTTGCCGCCGGGGAGGACTACCTGGTAGTAGTCGCCTTTGCGGGCCGTGGCGTGATAGGGCCGTCCCTTCGGTATGCGAGCTATTACCCCGCCCGTGCCGCCTGGGCCGCCGTATACGTTGACTGTAGACTTGCCGAACACGTACGCCTGCCAATCGCCCTGCTGGATGGTCTGGGGTGGGGGCGGACCTTGCTGACCTTGCCCCTGGTTGGGGCGGCGCAGCCACGGAGCGTCGGGGTCGATGTCGTCATCTACCAGGCCGTAGCCGTAGGTGCGTGCGCCTGCCGGGTTTGGATAAGCCACCTTCAGGTACCGTAATATGCCCCGCGCTATGCCCGAGGCCACATTGTCGGTCCGGTTGAACATTACTTCGCGGTCGGCGGCGTTGGTGATGAAGCCCATCTCCACGATTGCGCCGGGCGTGTAGTTCGACACTCGCCAGTTGGGCCGGAACGACGCATAGGCGTAGTAACCGCGCATGTTGCGTGTTACCCCCGAGTCCTCGGGCAGCCCCGTAGCCGCGCGGTATTCGTCGGTCAGCAGGTCCACCAGCATAGCATCCTGCGCCGCCACCTCACTGCGCCAGCGGGTGCTAATCTTGAAGCCCCGCGCTCCGACAGAAGAATTGCCATCGGCGTGGATAGCCACGAAAGCGTCCGCCGTGTAGCCCGTAGGCACCGTGGCGGGCAACACCTCGACCGCTACACCGGCGTCCCGCAGCAGCTTAGCGATCCGGTTGGCAACATCGAAGTTTATATCCACTTCCCTGCGCCCGCCGCCCGTGGCACCCGTATTACCTTCCAGGCTGGAAAGCTGCTCTGGCAGTTCGTCGTTCTTCCAGTGCCCCACCTGTATCGCCACCCGGTAAGTGCTGGTACTGGCTACCGGCGTAGGCACAGGAGTTGAAGCAAGGGCGAGCGGAGATAAAGTACCCATAGACGACCTAGCCGTCGTAGAAGCCCGCTGAAACGCCTCCGCAGCCAACGACCGCGCGGCCTCAGCGTCCACCGCCGCCATAACGGCTACCGGGTAGCTCAAGAAAGAAAAACCTGAGAAAAGCAGCAGGGAAAGCGCGGCAAGAATAGATCGACGGACATGGATAAGCATGCAGGCTCCCAGCGGGACCGAAGTTGAAACGCTATTGGTCGTCTTCAGGGCACAAGTTCACATGAGAACTATCTCCTATTATATACGGTCGCCGTTACTTATTTCAATAGCGAGGACGATGGACGATGGACGATGGACGATGGACGATGGACGATGGACGATGGACGATGGACGATGGACGATGGACGATAGGAGTGATGAGGGCTGAGGACTGAATACCGGGTAGCACTCTTGCCAACAACAATCCTAAACCTTGGCGCGTCCTTGGCGTCTTAGCGTCTTGGCGTTTCCGTCTCCTACCATCGTCCATCGTCCATCGTCCCCTGTGTTATACTGCACCCTTGAATATGGGGCAGTACAGGTACGAGCGGTCACAAATAACAGCGCACACGAGGAGAAATATACCAATGAAACTCGGATTGCAGGTGAACCACTTTACGTGGCCCGGTGGAGATGCAAACATAGGACAGACCTTCCGCGACATAGGCACGCGCGCCGAGGAAGCCGGTTTCGATAGCCTCTGGGTGATGGACCACTTCTTCCAGATACCCGGCCTCGGTCCCGCCGAGTACGCCATGCTCGAAGGCTACACGGCCCTCGGTTTCATCGCCGGTGCCACCTCCAGGATCAAGCTGGGCACGATGGTCACGGGTGTGACTTACAGGTTCCCCGCCATCCTCGTCAAGACCGCCACCACTCTCGACGTGCTTTCGGGCGGGCGTACCTACTTCGGCGTCGGCGCGGCCTGGTTCGAGCGCGAGCACCAGGGCCTCGGCGTGCCCTTCCCACCCCTCAAGGAACGGTTCGAGCGCCTGGAAGAGATGCTGCAAATAGCCCACCAGATGTGGTCGGACGAGGTCGGCCCCTACAACGGCAAGCACTACCAGCTAGCCGAGACCCTCAACGTGCCCATGCCGGTCGGCAAGCCCCACCCGCCCATCCTCATTGGAGGCACCGGCGAGCAGAAGACACTCCGCTTCATCGCCAAGTACGGGGACGCGTGCAACATATTCCTGCGCCTGGGCGACGACGTGGTACGCCACAAGCTCGACGTACTGCGAGGGCACTGCGAAGCCGAGGGCCGCCCCTACGAAGAGATCGAGAAGACCAGCCTCGAACGCGTGCACGTGACCCGCGATGGCAGCAACGACACCATGTCGCCGCAGCAGGCTATCGACCATTTCGGCCAGGTCGCGGAGTTAGGCTTCGATCACGCCATCTTCAGCATGCCGAACGTGTACGAGCCTGACGCCTTCGAGGTCTTCCACGAAGTCGCCGCCGCAGTCCATGACATCCCTGTAGCCGGACGGTAACTCGCATACACAGCGCGGGATATAGGATCAGGTGTGCCTGTTCGCACATGTCCCGCGCTGCGCGCACGGCACGCGAATTGCCCCTGATCCTAACCGGCGCTAGTAAGCCCCACTAGGCGTGGAGATTCGCGCATTTTCCATACGAGCGGCCAGAACATGCTCAGGAGGTCCGATATTACCCCTATGGTTATAGAAGATAAGGTCAGGGAGTTTCTCAAGCAGCGACGCTTCGCCGTGTTAGTGACCATCAACAAGGACGGCACGCCGCAATTGAGTGTCATGTGGTACGAATTGCAAGCCGACCGCATCATGATGAACACCGCCGCGGGCCGCGTGAAGGAAAAGAACCTCAAGGCCGACCCGCGTATCTCTATATGTGTGGAAGACGAGTACAGCTACGTCACCCTCACCGGCCGGGCAGCACTGGACTACGACCCGGAGCGCAGCCAATCAGACATCAGGGCGCTGGCTGTGCGCTACAACGGCGAAGAAACCGCCGAACGGATGATGCTCAACACCTTCAGCAAGCAGGAGCGCGTGACGATCAACATGAGCATCGAGAACGTAGATTCGCACCTGTGAGAGCCGCCATCTTTGCGGTATGATGTATGTAGGGGCAGGCCCCCGTGCCTGCCCTTCATGAGATTAGCACCTTGTACGCCTGCCAACAAGGTATGCACGGGGGCCTGCCCCTACAACTTAGAACATGAGCAACCAGCATCCTACAACTAGAGAGCACACGCCCGAAGGACATACCTCCGCCCCCAGGATAGTCGCCCTGGCCGGGGGAGTGGGAGGGGCAAAACTGGCCCAGGGATTGCAGACCATCCTGCCCCCTGGCTCCCTCTCGGTGGTCGTCAACACAGCCGACGACTTCAAGCTGTGGGGCCTGCACATCTCGCCCGACCTCGACACGGTGATGTACACGCTTTCCGGCCTCGCCAACCGCGCGCAGGGCTGGGGCCTGGAGGACGAGTCGTGGCACTTCAGCGAAATGCTGCGCCGCTACGGCAAAGACGTATGGTTCCGGCTGGGCGACAAGGATATTGCCACCCACGTCCTGCGTACCCATCTACTGCAACAGGGCAGCAGCATCACCCAGGTGACAGCCGAGCTTGCCCACGCTCTGGAAGTGCCATCCCACATCCTGCCTATGTGCAACGAGCCTGTAAGTACCCTGGTCAAGACCCCTCACGGGGTGCTCGACTTCCAGGAATACTTCGTGCGCCGGCATCACGCCGACCGTGTGCTGGGCGTATCGTTTCGCACCGAAGGCACGCCCAGCATCACCCACGAAGCGTCCAGGGCGCTCCACAAAGCCACAGCCGTCATCTTCTGCCCCTCTAACCCCATCGTGAGCATCGGCCCCATCTTGCAGGTGGGGGGCATGAAAGAGGCCCTCGCGGAATCGAGTGCGCCAAAGGTCGCCGTTAGCCCGATAGTGGGCGGGGCGGCCCTCAAAGGCCCGGCAGCCGACATGCTCAGCACGCTGGGGCATGAGGTGTCTCCCGTCGGCGTGGCGCGGCAGTACCAGGGCATCATCGACGCGATGGTCGTAGACAGGGAGGACGAGCGCCTGGCCCCTCGCATTGAGGAGCTTGGCATGGAAGTGGAAGTAACTAACACCATCATGAAAAGCGATGACGACCGAGCGCTGCTGGCCTCGCACATACTGGTCTTCTGCAACCGCCTCGCCCGGCAGCGAGGAAGCGAGTCGTAGGGTGAAAACAGTCGCCGTAGTGCCCATCAAAGCCCTGCTACATGCCAAGAGCAGGCTTGCAGACAGGCTCTCCCCCGCCGAGCGCGCCGAACTAGCCGTCGATATGCTGGCGCACGTGCTGGACGCCCTACAACAATCGGGGGTAATCGCGGAAGTAGCCGTAATCAGCCCGCGGCCCGAGGAGCTTCACTTGCCGCCGGGCGTCACCCCACTCCTGCAAGTGGAAGACGGCCTGAACGCGCTGCTCGAACAGGGCCGCGACTGGGCAACCGCGCGAGGTGCCAATGCTCTCCTGCTGGCGTTCGCGGACCTGCCCCTGCTCCAGCCCCCGGACATTAAGCAAATCGTTCGCCTGGGCAAGTCACCCCGCACGGTGGTGCTCGCTCCCGACCGGCACAACCAGGGCACCAACCTGATGCTGCTCCACCCGCCCGCGCTGATACCCTTCTCCTTCGGCCCCAACAGCTACGACGCGCACCGGGCCGACACCCTTACCGCCTGGGCGCGCCTGGAGGTCTACCGCTCGCCCGGCACCTCCCTCGACATCGACACCCCCGATGACCTGGCGTACCTGGAACAAGCCCGGCTGACGGCGGCGGGGTGAGTTATGAGTGGTTAGTGGTGGACAGTGGTCAAAAAGCAACGGCGATACACACGGCTGAGACTAGTAAACCCTCAACCCTCAGTCCTCATCACTACCGGAGAAATAGATGCCTTCTCAGGACATAACGTTCGGCTTCGTGACACAGGCGACACCTAAAGGCTTCTTCCCGGACCCCGTCTCGGACCCTATGCAGGCGAGCCAGGCGGCTATGGACCGCACCGGCGAGCTTATTGAGATCGCCCGCCCCTACTTCGACACCATCTGGGCCGAAGACCACTTCCAGTGGGGAGACCGCCCGGTGTTCGAGGCTATTACCACGCTCGCCTTCCTCGCCGGTAAGCACCAGGGGCTGCGCTACGGCCACATCGTGCTCGGCCAGTCGTACCGCAACGCCGCGTTGACCGCCAGGATGGCCGCCAACATGCAGGTGCTTACGAAGGGCAACTTCATCCTGGGCATAGGCGCGGGCTGGAAACAGGACGAGTACCGCGCCTACGGCTACCCCTACCCGCCCGCCTCCCAGCGTATAGACGAGCTTGAGGAAGCGGTGCAAATCTGCCGCGCCATGTGGACCGACAGCCCCGCCAGCTTCGAGGGCAAGCACTACCGCATCGAGAACGCCATGTGTGAGCCGCGCCCCAATCCGACCATACCCCTGCTCATAGCGGGTGGCGGCGAGAAGAAGACCCTGCGCGTCGTCGCCAAATACGCCGACTGGTGGAACGCCCCCTTTATGGAGGCGGACAAGTTCAAGCACAAGCAAGAGGTGCTCGCCCAGCACTGCCACGACGTGGGCCGCGACCCCTCCGAAATCCTGCACTCCTACTACGCTATCGTCAGCATGTCGGAAGACCCCGACAAAGTGCAGCGCAACGAAGACCCCCACTTCGTCGCAGGCACACCAGACGAGGTGACCCGCGAGCTAGAGCAGTTCATCCCCTTGGGCGTGAAGCACATGCAGATCCGCTTCACCGACTTCCCCAGCAGCAACGGTCTCGAACTGTTCATCAACAAGGTGCTGCCAAGACTAAGAGGGTAGAGTCATGCTACGGACTATTCTCAAGCTGATACCTGTGTTCGTGCTAACGTGCGTGCTCGTAGTAGGGTCCTGGGAACCGAACAACTTCGGCCTCAGCCTGGGAGCAAGCCCCTCACAGTCGCTGATACGCTCCTGCTGGCAAGGAGTGGAAGGCACCGACATACGTTGCATGGAGACGCCGGTTATTTCGCTACCTTCCTGGTTGCAGGAAGTGATATCCCCGGTAGCCACAGTAATCGCGCTCTTCATTACTCTGTACGTGCTGTTCTCATTGAACCAGCACCTGGCCTATCAACGGAATCGCAGCGTAGTTACCGGCTTCATAGGCAAGCAGAGGGTCTTCTACGTACAAAGAGGACTCGCCGCTCACAGAGCGAGGCACAAGCTGTAATCTAATGCAAATCTCAGTAATAGGCATAGACAACATACCCGAAGTGAGCGCAGGAGACGATCTAACGTCCCTGATTCTCTCCGGCTGCGAAGCTTCTAATGTAACCTTGCAAGAGGATGATGTGCTCGTCATCACCCAAAAGGTCGTCAGTAAGGCCGAGGGCCGCATGTTCAGCCTGGATACGATTGAGCCTTCCCCCTTCGCGGTGGAGTTCGCCACCAAATGGGGCAAAGACCCCCGCCATACCGAGGTGGTGCTGCGCGAGAGCGCCCGCATCGTGCGCATGGACAAGGGCATCATCATCAGCGAGACGCACCACGGCTTCGTCTGCGCCAACGCCGGTGTTGACGCCTCTAACGTCCCAGGCGAGCACATCGTCTGCCTGCTGCCCGAAGACCCCGACGCCTCAGCCGAGCGCATCCGCAACGACCTACGGGAGCGCACTGGCCACGACATCCCAATCATCATCTCCGACTCGTTCGGCCGCCCCTGGCGCTTCGGCATCGTCAACATAGCCATCGGCGTATCTGGCCTCATGCCCCTCATCGACTACAGGGGCCAGCGTGACGCCAACGGTTACCTGCTCAACGTCACCGTAATCGCCGTGGCCGACGAACTAGCCTCAGCCGCCGAGCTGGTCATGGGCAAGCTCGACAACTGCCCTGCCGCCATAGTTCGGGGCTACCCCTTCACCAGGGCCGAAGGCAAGGCACGCGAGATAGTGATGGACCCCACCCGCGATATGTTCCGTTAACCCCAATCGTCAGCACCTATGCAAAAAGGACCAAAGTACATGATTTGTACTTTGGTCCTCTCGCTTGGAACACCCTTCTAAACCTTGGCGCTCTCTTGGCGTCCTTGGCGTCTTGGCGGTTCCGTCACTAATTAAGGCGTCTGGCAGTTGGGGAAGAAGGTGTTAGCCACTATCTTCGCAGTCTGGCCGCGTGTGACGTTTTCGTTAGGCCGGAAATATGGTCTGCCAGAAGTATCGCAACCTTCACCAGGACCGCCGCAAGCGTAGCCCGAAATCACCGAGCGATTGGCAAGGCGCTGTATCCAGTCGAAGAAGGGGCTATCCGGCGCTACATCCGAGAATTTCTGCTCTCCAGCCACATCAACGTACCGGGCACTCTCGCTAACTATCTTCGATAGCTGCCCGCGAGTGGTGTAAGCCCCTGGGCGGAAGTATGGCCTGCTATCCGCGCCACATGGTTCGGTCGGGCTGCCACAAGGGTAACCACCTATGTAGCCCCGGCTGGCAAGCTGCTGGATGGGATCGTAGAAAGTGCTGCCTGGTGCCACGTCCTCGAACCGCTGCTCTCCCGTAGAGCCTGTGAGGTTCGCCGCCAAAGCTACCATCTTGCTGATCTGGCCTCTCGTGACGTTGACGCCGGGGCGGAAGTAAGGCTGTCCCTGGGCGTTGCAAGGCTCGCTCGCGCCACCACACGGGTAACCGGAGATTATGGCCCGGCACGCCATGCACCTGACGAACGAGTAGAAGGTCGAGCCCGCGCCCGAAGCAGGCACGTCCGCGAACTGAATGGCACAGACGGTGGGTGTGGCCGCCGTACTCGTCGCTATGGCCGTACTCGTCGCTATGGCCGTGCTGCTCGCGGTGGCCTGGCCCGTAGCTGTAACGTGCACCGTGTTTGTAGCGGTACGTGTGGCCGATGCCTGGCTGACGGTTGTGGCTGTAGATGGTGCGGTGCCTGTGGGGATGCTAGTGTGCGTAACGGTGTTCACAGGAGTGTTTGTTGCCGTATTGATGGGGGTACTGGTGCGAGTAGCCGTATTGGTGGCGGTGTTCGTAGGGGTGTTGGTAGCTGTATTAGTAGCCGTGTTTGTGCGAGTAGCTGTGTTCGTCGGGATGCTGGTGGCGGTGCTCCTGCGGGTAGCTGTGGGTTGGGCGGGGCATGAAGGCCCGCTTATATCGCCTATCACGGACAGAGAGTAATTTTCGCAGGCGCTGGCCGCAAAGGTCTCTACCTGAACGACGAATCTGCTGTTCGCCGCCACGGTAACTCCAAAAGTGCGTGATGTTTTGACACCGCCCGCACCTGTGCTACCTAAATAGTTTACGCACGGGTTGTCCGGGACGAAGCTGCCGCTATACACCGCGCTGAACAGCCCATCTTGCCCGACGGAGCCACAATTGGCTGTCAGGGTAATGGTGATGCACTGCGACGTATTGAGGTTATTCGTGAACGTATATACGTCGTAGTAGCTCTCAACGAAGCTAAAGAAAGCGCCCGGACAGGCCGGCATACCCGCACAGGATGAAGCATTGGTCTTGCCCGCCATTACGAGGTTGTTATGCCAGGCATCGGTGTTACTGATGGAGTTGTTGATGTTGCACGTCACAGACACCTGGGGAGCCTGAGGCTCGTCCTGCGCCACTTGTTGTGCGTCTGCCTGCTGCACAGCCTCCCCGTTGGTAGGCGGCGCGGCCAGCGTTATGTTCGCCGTGAAAACCACCCCCACCAGCAGGAGGAACATTACGAGGACAAATTTCCAACCCTTTGACTGAATCTTATATTCACCAGGTTCGGCGGTCATATTTTCCTCTCTCTTTCATATATTTTTGTTTCATATAAGTGTTTTTTCATGTAGGTATTTCTTTATATTAGACCGGCACGCAAAGGCACTGGTCCATTTAGGGAAGTCTCCGAAGCGTGTTTGAGGGTACGGGGATTTGGGGAGTTACAACCAATAATCGAAGTTGTTAAGGTGCTCGCCACAATGCCTGCTGCCTGGTCACCACAAGTCTAGCAACACATAGTAATAGGGGCATCGTACTCACGCCCGAATGCCACTAATACTTATGGCCGAGCGAAAGCGGTAAGAGTGGGATCCGTTTAAGGCCCCGTACCAGGCCGGAACAACCTCGATAAGCCAACAAGCGCCACCCTTAGGCACGAAACATGTAACACCATTTATAATGGCACGACAAACCCATCAAATCCGCATTCCGAAATCCCAATTCCCAAATCCGGAGCAATCATGGCCCAGAACTATATAGGTTACGCCGTCATGGGCGAGCAGTTCCACCCGACGGACTTAGTAGACTACAGCAAAGCAGCAGAAAGCAACGGCTTTACCGCCCTCATGGTGTCCGACCACTTCCACCCCTGGGTGCCTTCGCAGGGGCACTCACCCTTCGCCTGGGCCTTATTGGGGGCTATTGGAGAAGCCACCAGCCTGCGCTTCGGCACGGGCGTCACCCCACCTGGCTGGCGCTATCACCCCGCCATACTCGCACAGGCCGCCGCCACATTGGAAGCCATGTATCCCGGCCGCTTCTACCTGGGGCTGGGCGCGGGTGAGGCCCTCAACGAGCACATCGTGGGGCAGTACTGGCCGGAGGCGGTGACCCGGCTGGAGACGCTGGCCGAGGCGATAGAGATCATACGCAAGCTGTTCAGCGGCAAGGTGGTCAAGCACCGGGGCACCTACTTCAACCTCGAAAGCGCCCGCCTCTACACGATGCCCGACAACCCGCCGCCCATCTACGTGGCGACCTCCGGCCCCGTGAACGCCGAGCGCACCGGGCGCACCTGCGACGGCATCATCACCGTGGGGGCCGCCGACGAGAAGATACGCATGCTGCTGGGCCGCTTCGAGAAGGGGGCGCGCGAAGCAGGCAAGGACCCCGACGAGATGCCCCGCATCATCCAGCTACACGTCTCCTGGGCCGAGACCGACGAGCAGGCAGTCGAGCAGGCGGTGAAGGAGTGGCCCAACGGCGGTATGAACTTCCCCAAGGCCGACATCCGCAATCCCGAAGACTTCGAGGCGATGACCAAGCTGGTGCGCCCCGAAAACTTCAAGGGCCGCGTGCTCATGTCCGCCGACCTTGAGACCCACCTGGGGCATTTGCAACACTACGCCGACCTCGGCTTCAATGAGATTTACGTGCACAACGTGGGCCGCAACCAGTATGAGTTCATGGAAGCTTATGGTCGCGAGGTCATCCCGAACGTAAAGTGGGGCAGATTTGAGCGCGCCGCCAGAGATTAGCGCGCAACTGCTCGCTTACATCAACTCCCAACGTGTAGCCCGCCTCGCCACCACAGACGTTGGAGGCAAGCCCTCGCTGGTGCCCGTCTGCTTCGCGTTCCACGATGGGCACTTCTACATCGCCCTGGACGACAAGCCCAAGACGGTGCCGCCCACCCGCCTCAAGCGCGTGCGCAACATCCTGGCGAACCCTAACGTCGCCCTGCTGCTGGACAGCTACTACGAGGACTGGACGCGTCTCACCTATACGCTGATTAGTGGCACAGCCACCCTGGAACAGCCCGGCAGTGAGGCCCACAGTGTGGCTATAAGCATCCTGTGCGAAAAATACCCTCAGTATCGTGAGATGGCTATAGAACAGCAGCCGGTAATTGCGATTACCCCTAGTGCTGTGCGCGGCTGGAAAGGCGGTAACGCCGACACCCAGGTGAACGCGCCCCCAGACCGCCGGCGAGAACTTGATTTCGCCTCCCTTGCGCAGGGCAGACACGTAGTCCGACGCTTCCTCCCCACCGAGGTGCCGAGGGCTTTGGTAGAGCAGACGTTGGAAGCGGCAAGGTGGGCACCATCGCCACACGGCATGCAGCCCTGGCGCTTCGTGGTGATAACCCGGCCCGATTTGAAGCAACAACTGGCGGAAGCCATGTCTGTGGAGTGGCGGCGCAACCTGCAAATGGACGGCGAGACCCCCGAAGTGGTGGACGACCGCCTGCGCAAGTCGTACAACCGCCTGCTAAACACCCCGGTGCTGGTTATCCCCTGCCTCTATATGGTCGGCATGCACCAGTACCCGGACCCCTTGAGGGCCGCCGCCGAGGAGATTATGGCGATCCAGAGCCTGGGTGCCGCCGTCCAGAACATGCTCCTCAGCGCCTACAGCCTCGGCCTCGACACGGGCTGGATGTGCGCCCCCCTCTTCTGCCCCGGCGTAGTGGGCGCAGTGCTGGACCTCGACCCCGACCTAATCCCCCACGCCCTCATCCAGCTAGGCTACGCTGCACAAGACCCACCCCGCCGCCCCCACCGCCCCATCTCTGACCTCCTCATCCGTTACGACTAGAGACGGAAACGCCAAGACGCCAAAACGCCGAGGACGCGCCAAGTTAAGGATGGTGTCTTAAGAAAGAGGACCAGGGTACGACATTGCCTACCCTGGTCCTCTTTGTACTCTCCACCCTCAATACTCTTGGCGTGGTCCTTGGCGTCTTGGCGTCTTGGCGTTTCCGTCTACTAATCCACGCTCTACTCGCCCCGAAGCCTGCGGGTCCAGTTTGTCAGGGCTTCTATGAGGGCGCGGACCTGTTTGGCTGTGGGTTCGTCGGTGAGGCGGCCGTCCTGGTCGAACTTGTCGCTGGCTTTGGGCACCATCACCTGGGGCTGCTGCACGGGGAGGGCGTTCAGGAAGACGAACACCTGCCGCAGGTGAAGCTGGGCGCGTATGGTGCCCCAGGGGCCGTCGCTGGCACCCATTACCGCCACCGGCTTGCCGCTGAAGGGCTGGCTGGGCAGGCGGGAGGCCCAATCGAGCGCGTTCTTGAGCACGCCGGGCACCGAATAGTTGTACTCCGGGGTGGCTATCAGCACCGCGTCGGCGGCCGCTAGCCTGTCGCGGAAGCGTTGCACCGGCATGGGGTACCCCTCTCCGTCGAGCACGTCCTGGTCGAACAGCGGTATATCCGATATGTCGTACTGCTCCAGGGTCACGCCTTCCGGCAGGTAGTCCTCCGCGGCTGCCAGGAGCGCCCGGTTGTACGATTGTTTGCGCAAGCTTCCCGCGAAGCCCAGTATATGAACAGGTCCAGGCATGAATAGCCTCCTTGTTGGTCTGGTCCACTATCGTTACCTAATCAAGAGATATGCCGGGAAAGCACAAAGGGCGGTTGGCTGCGCAACACATAGATGCTTGCATAGCCAACCGCCCCTCGCATAACCCGTAGATGTGGGTTACTGCTGCTCTACGTCTACAGCGATGAACTCCAGGTCGATAGCGATCTTGACCTGCTCGCCTACCAGCACGCCGCCCGTCTCCAGGGCTACGTTCCAGTTCAGGCCCCAGTCCTTGCGGTTCACTGTCGCGCGGGCGCTGAAGCCAATGTGCTCCTTGCCGTCGTGAGCGAAGCCACGGCCCTCGAAGGTCGCGTCCAGCACCACCGGCTTGGATACGCCCCTGATGGTCAGGTCGCCGTGCACGTTGTACTGGTCCTCGCTGGTGCGCTCGATGCGCGTGCTCTGGAAGGTGATGTGCGGGTACTGCTCGGACAGGATGAAGTCAGCGGAGCGCAGGTGGTTGTCGCGATAATCGACGCCGGTGTAGAGGGAGGTCGAATCGATCCGCGCCTCGACCGTCGAGTTGGTGAAGTCATTCTCGTCAAGCTCCAGGGAGGCTTCTACCTTGGTAAAGCGGCCCTTGACCGTGGCGATCATCATGTGCTTGGCCGAGAACGAGACGTCGGTGTGCGCCGGGTCCGCGTACCAGAGGGTCCGGGTGCCGGGGGTGTTCTGCGTCGTATAAGCCTGGTTGCTTGTCAAAGTGTCTGCCATTTAATTTGCCTCCAATTGGGGTGTGATGTTGGTTATGATGTAAACAGTTTATATCTAAACTGTAGTGCCAAAAAAATATACCACATGGGTTACAGTGTTGTCAATGGTCCTCTAACGATCTCTCCACCTTTCGCAAGAGCGCCTCAAGCGTGCGCTGCTCCGCCGCGTCCAGCACGGCCATGTGGTCTCGGACGAACTCAGCATAGGCAGGTATAGCCTTCTCGGCCACTTCCTTGCCAAGGTCGGTCACGAAGAGCAGGTTGGCTCTCCTGTCTTCCGGGTCGGCCCTGCGCTGCACGAAACCGCGCTCCGACATGCGGTCTATCAGCCCGCAGACGTTGCCCTTGGTGACCATCAGCCGCTCGGCAAGGGCCTGCTGCGTCATTCCCGGAGCGTCGATAAGCTGGGCCAGCACGTCATACTGTGCGGGTGTCAGGTCGTAGTCTTCGAGGTGCGAGCTGGCATGGTGCTGCAACTTCTCGTGCACTCGCACCAACTGCAACCAGGCCGACATAGCAGTCTCGCCGCATGCCGCCGCTATTTGATTTGCCTCTGATGCGTTGATTGCCTAACCCCCTCTCACAGTATCGCTTTCGCTAGTTTATGTATAAACTATTTTGGCCCGTTTGTCAAGTCCCTCTCCCAAAGTTCTTTAACACACATCTGCCCTCATAGCCCAGGCGCTCGGATTGAGGCGGCATAGTACTAGCGGCAGTACATTTGTGTATGTACGTCATGGGAATATGGTCCCATCCGGGCCTATTGCTGCTTGACTCCCTACTCAGGTAAGATTGACTTACAGGCTGATAGGTGAAGACCTCCCAGCCTGCCCCAACTTCATAGTCCTATTTCACTAACCCACAAGTACCACAACTCTCCTTTCTCCTCTATGCGGCATCCCAGCGCGTGTAAGCGCCGAACAGCAAGTGCCTAGCTTCTCAACCTCTAACGTCTAACTAAGAGCCAAACCCATAGCAGAAGGTCGCACCACCAGTCCTACCAACCATCAATTGCCTCACGAGTACCATCTGCCCGGCCGGATACAGCGTCGTAGCACGGCCCTATCTGAACCTACTTGATGCAGGCTGACTTCTCTAAGGGGCGCACATGCTAGAGAACCTTCCGGCAGTCAGAGCAGCCGTGTCCGGCTCGCTGGACCCTATCACCGACATGCGGACAATTGCGCGCGACCCGGCAAGCCTCAGATACAGGCTACTTTTCGAGAGAAACGTGGACGGCATCCTGCTGGCTACCAGCGGGGGCCGCGTGCTCGATGCCAACATAGCCGCGTGCAACCTGCTGCAAATCCCCACGGACGAGATTTCCCGAGGCATCGTCAGCGTCCCCGAACCGAGCAGGCGGACCATAGAGTACGCCGCGCGTATGGTGCAACGGGCGGGCAGGTTCCGCGGCAGGCTCCCCCTCACTCGCAGGGACAACAAGCAGATCTCCGTCGAGGCTTACGGCACCGCCTACCGGGCCGAGGACGGCATGGAGCAGGTCTGCTTCGCCTTCCACGAAGTAGTGGGTGTGGCCTCCGGCGAAGACCCCCTTTTCCAGCTCGCCCCGGTGCTCGAATCGGCCAACGAAGCCATCATCGCCATGACCCTGGAGGGTGACATACTCACCTGGAACTCCGGGGCCGAGCAACTCTTTGGCCTGCCCGCGACCCGGATGAAGGGCAAGCGGATCTATGACGTGGTGTCTGCGGAACTGCACCCAGAGATGCAGGGGCTGTTCAAGAAGATCGTGCATGGCAAGTACGCGCGCGGCCTGGAGATGGACTACCTGAGAAACGACGGTCAGGGTATGCACCTGTCGCTGGCCTTGTCACCCATCAACGACGACGTGGGCCGGGTGGTGGGGGTCTCGTGCATAGCGCACGACGTTACCAACCGCAAGCAGAAGGAACAGGTGCTGGAGCAGGCCGAGCGCGAGTACAGGGGCCTCTTCGAGCACGCACAGGACGCCATCCTCATCTTCGAGCCGGAGGGGGAGGTCATCCTGGAGGTGAACGAGCGCGCCTGCGACCTTTACGGCTACAGCCGCGCCGAGCTTATAGGCATGTCGATTGAGTCGCTCTCACACGACCCCGACTACGACAAGACCCAGATAGAGCAAGCCCTTTCGACGGGTACCAACCGGCGCTTCCAGGCGAAACAGTTCCGGCGCGACGGTACGCTGCTGGAAGTCGATATCAGCGCGGCGGTGGTCAAATACCGGGGGCGGCAGGCGGTGCTCAGCATCAACCGCGACATCACCGAGTTCGTGCGGCTGGAGGACACCCTGCGCGAGATGGCGATCCGCGACGAGCTTACTCAACTGTACAACCGGCGCGAGATGAGCCGCCTCCTCACCGACGAGACGGAGCGGTGCAGACGCTACAACCGTGAGATGTCGTTGCTCATGCTGGACATCGATTGGTTCAAGCGGGTAAACGACACCTACGGGCACCAGGTGGGCGACGAGGTACTGCAAGGCATCGCCCGGCTGCTCATGGAGAACACCCGCGCCACTGACTACGTAGCTCGCTATGGCGGCGAAGAGATGGCGGTCATCCTGCCGGAGACCTCACACGAGCAAGCCCTGGTCGTGGCCGAGCACTTGCGGAGCCAGGTAGCCGAGCATGAATTCACCGCGAACGGCACGACGGACCAGGAGGGCGCGGAGCCGCTAAAGCTGAACGTGACCATCAGCCTGGGACTGGCAAGCTTCAGCACCGAGTTCAACACGGAAGAAGCCATACTGGTAGCCGCCGACCGCGCCCTCTACGAAGCCAAGCGAAGGGGCCGCAACTGTGCCGTGCCCTTCTCCAAGGCGATGCTCAAGACCCGGCAACTCCACGAAGCAAACAACCGGCCACCATCAGCAGGATAACAGGTCTATCAGTCCTGGGAGGATAGGGGCACCATACATCGTGCCCCTATCCTCCCTTGCGGCAACCCTAAGGCACGCGCCCGCCCAGCTTGGAGCGCGTCACCCGTGCCTCACCGATGTGGATGTAGCTGTGGCCTATCACCGGCAGCGATAGCAACCCCAACCCGGTCCTCTCCGACCACAATTTCCGCACCCATTCGGCCCTCTCGTCCAGCGCGGCAGGGGCTTGCGACAAGCGGCCCAGCACATCAGGCACGGCCGCTAGCGCCTCGAAATCGGCGGTCTCGGCCCAGAGCCGCGTTTCCCGGCCCACCGCCGCCCTGTAAGCTCTCACGGCTGTGGGGTCCACTTGCCCGCTGAACTCCGCGACCTCCTCGTCGCTACTGCCCGTGCCAACCAGCCGCGTGTCCACGCCCAAACGCTCCTGCCAGCGGTCGCGGTCCAGCACCTCCGGAACTCCCCGCAGCACCGTATTGACCACCACGTCCTCAAAGCGCGTGATATGCCACAGCAGCCACACTATCGAGTTAGCACCGTCCGGCCTCTCCAGCATCTGCTCGTCCGTCAACCCCTGGCAAAGCCCATCCTCCAGCGACGGCCCCTGCTCCCCGCTCGTAGCCGAAGCATGCACATGGGCGTGAAGCGTCAGAAACAACTCATTGGGATGCATGGAACCTCCCGAGGGGTAATTACGAATTACGAATTACGAATCGCAGGAGCTACCCGTAATTCGTAATTCGTACTTGCGCCAGCTAGTCTGCCGCCGATAGGGCGAATGGGTTGAAGTTGGTGTGGGTGTCGTAGTAGTCCTCGCGCTCGGCCCGTTTGAGGAAACCAACGATGGCGTAGGTGAGGGGGGTCAACAGCACCTCTACGCCCACCTTGAAGATGTAGTTGGAGATGATGATGGTCCAGAAGAGGGAGCCTTCCATCGGAAACCCCATGAGCGCGAACCCTAACCCAAATGCAATCGTGACGAATAGTAGCGTGTCTACGGCCTGGCCCACGATGGTCGAGCCGATAGTGCGCAACCACAGCAGCCGGCCTTTGGTGGCGACCTTCAGCTTGGCGAGCACGAAGGAGTTGGAGAACTCCCCCGCGAAAAAGGCCACCAGGCTACCGATGACGATATAGGAGGTGCTGGCTAGCCCCGCGTTGAACGCCTCAGATTGCGGTTGAGGTCCCTGGTCCGCAGGTATGGGCAGCAGCGTGACAACCCACAGCACAGCCGCCATGAGAGCCGCCGAGCCGAAGCCGAGCCAGATTACCCGCCGCGACCGCTTATAGCCGTACACCTCCGTGAGCACGTCGCCGAATATGTAGCTCAACGGGAAGAGCAGCGTGCCCGCATCGTATGTGAACGGCCCGAACGTCACCAGCTTGTTGGAGGCTACGTTGCTGACCAGCAGCACCGCCACGAAGGCCACCATAACTATGTCCAAATACCGGTAGTTCTTCATACTATATCCCTGCCTATATCCCTGCTAGCGGAATCCAGTTGTTGGCACATATTCTACCTCAAATGGAGTGGCAGGAGTAACCCCGCTACTTACACCCCGAGGCTCCCATTGTAGAACCAACCCCCGCCCTTGTCATTCTGAGCGCAGCGAAGAATCTCGTCCTCTACCAGTATGTTGCCCTTTCTTACGACACACTGTAGCTGCAGGAAAGGTGAGACTTGTATGCTGGAGGACGAGATTCTTCACTGCGTTCAGAATGACAAAATGGGGCTTTGGGTGCTCGCAAAGAGGCTTATCTCTGCGGCGGCTTCCTGTTATCATCAGCCTCACAGCACCGATAAGAACCTGTCTATCTCGTCCTCGGTGTTGTAGAAGTGGGGCGACACCCTCACCACGCCGACCCGCACCGCCACCTGAATCTTCTCAGCCTGAGCGCGGGCTAACACCTCCAGGGGATCACCCTTAGCCCGGAAGCATACCACCCCCGACCGCTCGCCGTCGCGCTCCGAGCTTACCACCTCGTACCCTTTGCTGCGCAGCCCCTCCATGAGGCGGGCCGTGAGGTGCAGCACGCGCGCCTCTATCCGGGCCGGACCGACATCCAGCAGCATGCCCAGTATAGCGTCGAAGGCCACCAGCCCGCTGACGTTGTGGGTGCTGCCCTCTATTCGCGAGTTAGCGTCCACCCACGGCTGGCCGTAGGTCAGGTGGTCGTCCCGGTTGACCACGCTGTACCAGTTGGCGGTGATGGGCCTGAGCAGCGGCATCATATCGCGCCGCACGTAGAACACGCCCACCCCCTGCGGACCCATGAGCCACTTGTGCGCCCCCGCCCCCAGGAAGTGTATCCCCGCCGCGTGCACATCCAGTTGCAGCGCCCCAAGTCCCTGTATAGCGTCCACCGTGAAGAGCACGCCCCGCTCCTGGCATAGCTGGCCCAACGCGCACAGGCCGTTGCGAAAGCCGGTGGCGAACTCCACGAAGCTGATGCTCAACATGCGCGTGTTGCCGTCAATCGCCGCGGCGATGTCGTCCACCAGCACGCGGTTGTCACGCTGTGGCACCAGCCGCGTCTCCACTCCCAGTCGAGCCAGCCCCAGCCACGGGTAGATGTTCGCCGGGAACTCCCCCTGCACCGTCACCACGTTCTGGCCCGCCTGCCACTCCAGCCCGTTCGCCACCATGTTGAGCGCGGTAGATGTGTTCTGCGACCAGCCGACCTCCCCCACGTCCGCCCCAATCAACCGCGCCATCTTCTCCCGCGCGTGGTCCACCACCGGGAAGTACTTCGCCTCGCTCAACACCCCACCCGTGCTTTGTTCCGCCCAATACCGGGCCAGCGCATCCAGCCCCGGCCTCGACATAGGTGAACAAGCCGCGTGGTTCAAGTACGCATAATGCTCCGTTACCGGGAACAGGTGCCGATAGTCCTCAGCCGTAATAAGCGTCACAATAACCTTCCTCACCCCATCACGTTTCACGTTTCATGTTTCAGCGTGTATTATATCAGGAGCAAACCCAATACCCCGGAGGCGACATGCGCGAGAAGCTGACCGAAGAATACATACGGCAGGTGTGGGACAGGCTGCCCCAGTTCGTCAGGCCCACCACCTTCCAGTCCACCCACCTGCTCAACCAGGCGCTCGACGCCGACGTGACGGTCGCCAGCGAGACGTTGCAGATAACGGGCAGCTTCAAGTTCCGCGCGGCCTACAACCTGCTGGCCGAAGTGGAGGAAGAGGACGTTATCACCGCCTCCTCCGGCAACTTCGGGCAGGGGGTAGCCTACGCCTGCATGCTCCTGGGCAAGCGGTGCACGGTCATCATGCCAAGCACCTCCTCGAAGTCCAAGCAGAACGCGATTAGGGCCTACGGCGGCCGGATTGAGCTGCTGGACGTATCCACCAAGAGCCGCCAGGAGCGCATAGCCGAGGTCAGGGCCGAGCACCCCGAAGCCTTCTTCGCCCCGCCCTACGACCACTACCGCGTCGTGGCGGGCAACTCCACGCTCGGCAAGGAGCTCATAGAGCGCCTGCACACCCCCGACCAACCGCTCGATTACATAGTGTGCCCCATAGGAGGCGGGGGCCTCATCTCAGGCATCATCGTGGCCCGCGACTTACTGGCACCCGAACTGGAAATCATAGGCGCGGAGCCGCTGCTGGGCAACGACGCCGCCCAATCGTTACGTGAGGGCCGTCTGGTGAGCCTGGACGCCGAGCCGATGACCATAGCCGACGGCACCCGCACCTTGAGCGTGGGCCACCTCAACTGGGAGATTATACGCGGCGGCCTCAAGCGCATCATCGAGGTGCCGGAGGACAGGATAGCCGAGGGCCTGCGCACGCTCTACGCCTACGCCAACCTCAAGGTCGAGCCGACCGGCGCGCTGTCGGTAGGCGCGGTGCTCGCCCAACCCGACATCTTCAAGGGCAAGCGAGTGTGCCTGGTCATCAGCGGCGGCAACGTGGACCCCGACACATACGTGCGCGTGCTGCAAGGCGGCTAACGGCAGAGCGTGTGAGACACCGTGCTATAATGAGTTAGCACGATCAGGAACCAAACAGGAGGATTTTCAAATGGGTGACAAGAGTCCTAAAAAGGCTGAGAAGAAAAAGAAGAAGAAGGAAGTCTCTAGCACCTCTAAGCCTTCAAGCTAAGAGGGACATTCAGGCCGCGCTTTAACTGCCAAGACAGGCCAATGCTAGAGGTCATCTCACAAACAAGTAACGGGAAATAGCACATGGCTCCTTCCTTGTCATTCTGAGCGTAGCGAAGAATATCGTCCCTAACCACCTAAATACCACCTTTCCTTCAGCCACAAGGTAGCATAAGAAAGAGGAAACATCCCGGTAGAGGAAGAGATTCTTCGCTGCGCTCAGAATGACAAAGGCGGGGTCTGGTTCTGGTATTCGGGGCTGCTTTTTATTAGATGGCTTTTAGTATGAAGCAGTGCGGGCGAGGGGCCGGAAAGCCTGGTAACAAGAACGCAGTACCATCAGATGGTACTGCGTTCTTGTTACCAAGTACTTAGCTGCTACTTGTCGTCAGCAGGGTCCTCACAGTTGGGGAAGAAGGTGTTAGCCACTATCTTTGCGGCTTGCCCTCTCGTCACCTCTACTGCCCACCTGAAGTAGGGACGGTTCTGCCCGTCACATGGCTCTCCTGGTCCTCCGCATGGATACCCTGACATCACACCTCTGTTGGTGAGACGCATGATCCACTCGTAGAACTGGCTGCCCTGCCCAGCAGGTGGTACGTCAGCGTAGAACTGCCCGCTCACTGCTTCGTTGTAGCCAGCGGCATTGGATACGATCTTGGCTAGCTGCCCTCTCGTAGCGTTAGCGTTGGGTAAGAAGATAACGGGATTGTCAGGGTCGCAGTCGTCACCTTCAGGACGCTCAGGACATGGATAGCCCGACATGATGCCCCTGTTGGTGAGACGGTTGATGTACTCGTAGTAAGTGGAGCCTGGGGGTACGTCCTGGTAAATCTGAGGTCCTGGGTCCTCGTTGAAGCCGGCAGCATTAGACACCATCTTGGATATCTGCCCACGTGTGATGTTGCGCTCGGCGTGGAACATGCCATCAGGGTAGCCGGTGACGATGCCTCTACATGCGAGGCATTGTATGTACTCGTAGAAGGTGTCACCCGGCTGGTTGTCGGGGAAGTTGATCGTGCAGGGTGTAGCCGTAGACGTTGCTGCTGCCGTAGCTACTGAGGTGCTCGTGGCTCCCACAACCGTGCTACTGGCGACTCTTGTGGGCGTAGAGCTAGCAGCTACGGCGGTGTTCGTGGCCGAAGGTATGCTAGTGACAGTGCTGCTGGGTGGTATGACAGTGCCCGTGGATGTATTGCTCGGTACAGGGGTAGCCGTCCGGGTGGCCGTGTTAGTGGACGTGCCGGTCTGCGTGGCCGTGTTAGTAGCTGTGCTGGTTGAGGTGCTGGTTGTGGTAGGCGTTGATATAGCACCGCCGCGCACGCAGAACGCCTGGTCCTGGCTAGTGTAAGGCGGCACGCAGGTATTTCGGTCAGTCCAATCGGCGCAGCCTCCAGAGCCGCGATGGGCAGCCCCGTCGTTCTCTTGGGGGTCCCTACCGGACCAGAACCAGTTACTGCCGCCCACAGCTTGTACCGATACCCAGTAAGAGCCTGGAGCAAGATTCGTTGGGGGAATATTGATCGTATAGATGCTCGTGCTCACGTCCTTCGTCCACAACGTTATGGCAGTGTGGCTGATGACAACGGTTCCGGGTAAGGTGCCGCTGTCATTGTAGAAGAACACGTTGAACGAAGGCGGCTCGGTAGTACCTCCGCTAAGAGCCCCATGTACATCTACCTGGCTAATACTCCAACCAGGACCGGCAGGCACCACGAAGTCATCGGCGGTTTGAGCGCCGAAGTTAGTACTCGACCGGATAGGGTCAACCGCGTTGGTAATCTGGCAATATAGTTCAGGCTGTGGTACATGTGTGGCTGTGGCTGTCTGCGTAGGTGTGTTCGTATTCGTGGGCGTCGCCGTCGCATCTACCTGCGCGGTGCCCTGGAGCCGGAACACCTGGTCCGGGGAACCACTGTAGGTCCCTGAGAAGCAGGTGGGCTTGCGACCCCAGTTCGAGCAGCCTCCAACGACAGTGCCTCGCCATGCCCCACCGTTGTTCGACTGGGTGGAACGGCCAGTCCACTGCCAGTTGTTGCCTGACACGGTAGTATTGGCCTGCACCGACACCCAATAAGTGCCGGGACCCAGCACGGTGGAAGGGATTGTAATGGTATAGGCGCCACCGCTCGTAATGTAGGAGGTGCCGGTGGTGTAACTAAAAACCACGGCCCCCGGAAGCGTACTGCTATCCGAGTAGAAGAACACATTGAAGGAACCTGGCTCCGTAGTACCACCAATAAGGTTGCCGGTCACGTCAACCTCGTTAATGGTCCAGGTCTGCCCGCCAGGCACTATGAAATCGTCGGCCGCCTGGCTGTGGCGAGTGTCGTTGCAGTTCCCGCTGTTGCAGGTCGAAAAGACAGCTTCGCTCGGGGCATCGTACTGGTCGTACACGATGGCCTGTGGGGCATTAGGTGCCGCAGGCAGGCCTTGCGTGATCTTCTTGGCAGGCAACGCAGCGAAGGCCGCGCCCGCAGACAAAGCTGCTACGAACGCCAGCATGAGCAAGACGACCCACGGCTTCCAATTTCTCCCTTGCATACTCGATTCTTTCACAGGATTCTCTCCTCATATGCCAATGTGTACCATCGCGTCCTGGGGAGGTAAGATCCCACAGTCGTGTAAGGCGCCCATACCGCGCGTGCCCCGCTCATACTTGAGAGTAGGCTGTGTCTTGTCGCGGTGCTTACGGGGTGGAATCGAGCGTGATAGAGAGCGCGAGGTGCTTAGTGCTTCAACGAACAGGCTAGAGCATACGTAGCTTGGGAGGAGGGTTTGATAGGGGTTCTATGGAGGTAATATGTAGTTGCGTAGTACGATGACCTAGCTGTCAGGATTGTAGCAGAGGATGAAGCGGCTGTCAATTACTACACATGGGAAAGTCGCTTGCCCGCGCCTCACCGCATGGCTTATAATCGGCAAGGCAGCAGTGCATTATTGATGAGCAAAGTGCATCTGAAACCCTGAGCGTGCGACCGGCGGCTCGGGGTTTTGGCTTGTAAGAGGGGTGAGTAGCTGCTGATGCTTGCCGGTAAGTAGAGAGGAGCGGAGGGAAGAAAGCATGGAGCAATGGCTGGCGCTCGCCGTGTTCGTGGTCACGTTCGCGGCGATTATCGTTGAAAAGGTGCATAAGACCCTGGTGGCCCTGGCGGGAGCCCTGGCGATGCTGCTGCTGGGGCTGATCTCGCAGGAGCACGCTTTCGAGGGTGTCGACTGGAACGTGATCTTCCTGCTGGCAGGCATGATGATCATCGCCAATTCGCTGCGCCGCACCGGCATCTTCCGGTGGACCGCCATGAAGATGATAGACATCGCGCGCGGTGAGCCGGTGGTCGTGCTGCTGCTGCTGTCTACCCTCACCGCAGTGGCCTCCGCCTTCCTCGACAACGTCACCACAGTGGTGCTCATGGTGCCCCTCACCCTCTTCGTCGCCAACGCCCTGGCGATCACCCCGGTGCCGTTCCTCATCTCCGAAATCCTGGCCTCCAACATCGGCGGGGCCGCCACCCTCATAGGCGACCCACCCAACATCATCATCGGCAGTGCCGCCAACCTCGACTTCGGGGCGTTCCTGTTCAACATGGGGCCGCTCGTGCTGATTGTCTATGCAGCCTTCGCCGGGATGATCGTGCTCTTCTTCCGCAAGGAGCTTAAGACCAGCCTGCGGCACCGCGCGGAAGCCATCGCCATGCCCGAAGAAGGGGTGATACGCGACCGGAAGCTGCTCGCGCAGGCGATGCTGATCCTCGCCGCCGTGATCGTGGGCTTCCTGCTGCATGGGGTGTTGCACTACGAAGCCGCCACGGTGGCCCTCAGCGGGGCGGTCGTACTGATGCTGGTCGCCAACCTGGAGGTACACGAGGTCTTGAGCGAGCTTGAATGGACGACGCTCCTCTTCTTCGTCGGCCTGTTCATCGTAGTCGAGGCGCTGGTGGAAGTGGGCTGGATAGAGCAGGCGGCCAGGGCAATGCTCGACCTGACCGGGGGCGACGAGGCGGTCACGGCTATGATACTGCTCTGGGGCAGCGGGGTCGCCTCCGGCATCGTGGACAACATCCCCTACACCGCCACTATGGTGCCCATCGTGCAGGAGCTGGCAACCACAATGAGGCCGGAGCCGCTCTGGTGGTCCCTCGCCATCGGCGCGTGCCTGGGAGGGAACGCCACCGCCGTAGGGGCCTCGGCCAACGTAATCGTGCTCAGCCTGGCCGACCGCGCCGGGTTCAAGATCAGCTTCATGCAGTTCCTCAAGTACGGCCTCATAGTCACCTTCGTCTCGCTGGTCATCAGCACGGTGTACGTCTGGCTGCGATACCTCATGTAGACGATGGACGATGGACGATAGGAGTGATGAGGACTGAGGTCTGAGTAGAGAGTGGGTACAGGCCAGCACTCTTGTCAACAACAATCCTAATCTTGGCGCGCTCTTGGCGTCCTTGGCGTCTTTGCCTTTCCGTCTCCTACCATCGTCCATCGTCCATCGTCCATCGTCCCATCCGTAGGTACTCTTCTTGCTGTATGCACTACTCGCACAACTTACCTTTTGTTACCGGAGACTGAGACCACATGGCTACACCTCACGTCCCAGGCAACCCTACCAACCCACCCAACGCCCCCAAGAAAACATCGCACGACGAGGACAGGATTTCCCCGGCCCAGGAACAGGCCACTCGGTCGCCCATCCTGAAGGCGCTCGCCTGGATAGGGCTTGACCTTACCGGGCCGAGCCGCTCCTCCATCCTCCAGATCGCTATTTACGCGCTGCTGGTGTTTATCCCCATCGCATTAGCCGTAAAGTTCCTCCACCTGAGCGGGCTGTGGCTTTTCATCACCGCTTCCGCCGCGATCATCCCTCTTGCTAAAATCCTCGGCCATGCTACCGAAGAGCTGGCACTGCGGGTAGGCTCCGGCATCGGCGGCCTGCTCAACGCCACCTTCGGCAACGCGGTGGAGATGATTATCGCCTTCTTCGCCCTGCAAAAGGGGCTATACGAGGTGGTGAAGGCTTCCATCACCGGCTCTATCCTGGGCAACGTGCTCTTCGTGCTGGGCCTGGCGATCTACCTGGGCGGGCTGGGGCGCGAGAAGCAGGTCTTCAACCGCACGGCGGCGGGCGTGTCATCTTCCCAGTTAATACTGGGCACAGCGGGCCTCTTCATCCCCGCCGCCTTCATGCTCACCACTCCCGCCAACCAGCTTACCGAGTTTCTACGCATAGAAGTGAGCATCGGCGTCTCGCTCATTCTGCTTGGTTCATACCTGGCGCAGCTAATCTTCTCCCTGCGCACGCATAAGCACCTGTACGGCGACGAAGACCACATGGAGTTGCACGGCCACGTGTGGAGCGTGCGGCATTCGGTTATCGTGCTGGTCGGAGCCACGGTGCTGGTAGCCTTCATGGCGGAGATACTAATCGAGGGCGTGGAGTACCTGACGCACGAGTTCGGCATGACCGAGCTATTCGTGGGCGTGATCCTGGTGGCCCTTATCGGTAACGCCGCCGAGCACCTGACCGCCGTGGTCGTGGCGATGAAGAACAAGATGGACCTCGCGGTGAGCATCGCGCTCGGTTCGACCTTGCAGGTGGCGCTCTTTGTGGCCCCGGTCCTGGTGTTGATAGGCTTCTTCATCGGCCGCCCGCTCGACCTTTTCTTCAACCTGTTCGAGCTTGCCGCCATAGGCGCTACCATGCTCATCGTCAACGCCATCACGCAGGACGGCGAGAGCAACTGGTTCGAGGGCGTGCAGCTACTCGCCGCCTACGCGATCATAGCCGTGGCCTTCTTCTTCCACCCGTAGGCATTGCGTACGGTTGCCTCTTGTGAGTGTTCATGCGACCACCTAAAGTGACGTTGGATACAGTCATCCCGTAGCAGGCTACTTGGGACATCGTAATCGTCATGTCGGGCAATGCATACATATGGTACATGAATATGTTGTAGCGAAAGCTTGGTATATCTTTTACGCCAGCTTTCTCCTTACGCTGCGATTGCAACAAGGGCACTGGATTTTAGTAGCCCCTTCAATATACAATCAGTTCACTACACGGGCTGATATTGCGCCTTATATTGACTTTACTTGTCTAGTATGATATAACATAAAGTGGATAACAAGCGCACGCTGTGGATGCCTTATCAGAAGAAACGCAAGCTCCTATGCATAGGAGCTTATGTTTTGTGCCTCCCGGAAGGACCGTTGTAGAGAGGGTGCAAGCAGGAGCAGCCTCCCACCGGAAGTGACCTCAGGAGGAACCACATTTATGGCTTGTGCGCCGCACTTCAGGCCATTCCCGTGCTGCTGCGCAGAAAAACCCGCTCGCGAGGGCGGACCTGGGGAGTACAGGTTATGCGGGCACGGCAGCTTTGAACCAGGCATTAGCAGGAGTAGGAGAATTTAATAATGAGAATTACGGTCCCCAAGCGTTTAATCAACGCTTCTTTGATGTTGCTATGTATTTGCGCTGCCGTGGCTATCTTTGCCACAGTGACCAGCGCACAAGCCATAGCCGGAGTTAGAATAGCCCCCCTCGCACCGAACGCCACTACTTTCTATGTGAGTAGTAGTAACTGTCCCGGCCCCGGTACGGGGTCCCTGGCAGACCCTTTCTGCACCATCCAGGCGGGCGTTGACGCCGCTTCCCCCGGTGACACGGTTTCTGTAAGTCCCGGCACTTACAACGAGAACGTTACGATCAACAAGAACGACCTCACCCTCGACGGTGCAGGTGCCGGTACCAACCCGGCGTTACACACCATTCTGGAGGGGGCTAGCCCTGTAAACCTGGGATCACAGCCCGGCATAGCGGTCCTGGCGAACGTAACGGGAGTAACAATCAGGGACCTGAGGGTGCAGAACTACGCGAGTAATTCAGGCATCTACGGTGCTCTCACCAACAACAACTTCACCGTGGATAGCGTGCACCTGTTCAGCAACAACACCTCCAACGCTGCCAACGGTGGTGGCTTGTATATGAACGGTCCTGTCTCAGATGTCACGATTACCAACTCCGAAGCCCAGCTCAACAGGTCTCGTGGTATCGTCATCTGGAACGGCTTCAAGCAAGACATCACCATCACCAACAACATCGTCAAGAACAACAACTGCTGCGGCATAGAGCTTCAAGACGGCACAGCCTCAGGTGTCACCATCACCGGCAACACTGTAGAGAATAACGGTGACAGCGGCATAGCAGCCATCGGTCTCACCTCCGGTGCCGGGCCTAATGTGGTCATGACCAACACCGTGAGGGACAATGGCCGCTTCGGAATAGAGATCAAGTTGCCAAACGGCACAGGCTTATCCAGCGGGGATGGCAGCATCGTAGTTGCCAACAACACAGTAGAGAGAACGACGCTGCCAAGCACCGAGGTACGGGACCTGGCAGGTATATCGGTGTACAGGCGCGGGTACGTACCTGGCAACAATAACGTGGACATACCCGTAGGGGTAATCGTCCGCAACAACACAGTAACAGGGTACCAGCAGCCTTCCACCAGCGACGGCTTCGGCATCGTCGTAGAAGGTCTGAAGATGCAGGTGCTAAACAACACCCTGCTGAACAACGACGTGGGAGTGCAGCGGCAAGCCGGGCACACCCCTTACACGCCGAATACTAACACTGATGGGGACCAGACCAACCTTGCAGACCAGTACTTTGGCCGTGGTAACTCTCCCCAAGTCTGCGCTGCTGCTAGTGGTAACACTTTTACCGGCAATACCACTAACACCAGGGACGTGGGGCCAGTTTCCACCAATACCGTCACTAACCAGAATACCGGGGTCGTATTCTGCTCTATCCAGGCTGCCATTGACGATCCGGGGACACTCAGCGGCCATACTATTGTAGCTGGACCGGGCACCTACAACGAAAATGTCACCATCAACAAGAACGACCTCACTTTGCAGGGTGCGGGTGCTGGAACCAACCCAGCTAGCCACACTATCCTGGAAGGCTCCACTCCTGTGGACAAAGGTAGCCTGCCCGGTATTTCACTACCCGCGAATGTAACGGGTGTGACGATCAAGGACCTGAGGGTACAGAATTACGCCTCCAACTCAGGCATCTATGGCGCTCTCACCAACAACAACTTCACCGTGGATAGCGTGCACCTGTTCAGCAACAACACCACCAACGCTGCCAATGGCGGTGGCTTGTATATGAACGGTCCTGTGTCCGATGTTCTAATTACCAACTCCGAAGCCCAGCTCAACAGGTCTCGTGGTATCGTCATCTGGAACGGCTTCAAGCAGGACATCACCATCACCAACAACATCGTCAAGAACAACAACTGCTGCGGCATCGAGTTGCAGGATGGTACAGCCTCAGGTGTCACCATCACCGGCAACACTGTAGAGAATAACGGTGACAGCGGCATAGCAGCCATCGGCCTCACCTCCGGTGCCGGTCCCAACCTGATCAGCAACAACACCCTCAAGGACAATGGCCGCTTCGGCATAGAGATCAAGTTGCCAAACGGCACAGGTGCTGCTACGGGTGACGGTAGCATCGTTATCTCCGACAACGCAGTGACTCGTACTTCGCTCCCAAGCACCGAGGTACGGGACCTGGCAGGTATATCCGTTTACAGGCGCGGGTACGTACCTGGCAACAACAACGTAGACATACCCACGGGTGTCATCGTGCGCGATAATACAGTCAAGGGGTACCAGCAGCCTTCCACCAGCGATGGGTTCGGCATCGTGGTAGAGGGGTTGAACATGCAGGTGCTAAACAACACCCTTGACAGCAACGATGTAGGAGTGCAGCGGCAGTCGGGACACACCCCGTACGCGGCCAACACCGCCACAGACGGGGACCAGACCAACCTCAACGACCAGTACTTTGGCCGGGGTAACTCTCCCGTAGTCTGTGCCGCTGTCCAGGGTAATAGCTTCGCGGACAATACCGTGGACATGAGGGACGTTGGGGCCCAATCATGCGCCGACACGCCTACACCTACAACAACCAGCACCTCGACCGGAACTGCTACTCCGACGAGTACATCCACCCAAACGCGTACCAGCACGAGTACCGCTACGCAAACGTCCACAGGCACTGCGACCCAAACTACCACCAGCACCTCCACCAGCACCTCCACCAGCACCTCCACAGCTAGCGCCAGCAGCACACGCACGGCAACGCAGACCGGCACATCTACCCGGACGGTTACGGGCACGACCACACCGCTGCCCACCAACACGATCACCTCGGCAAGTGCTACTGCTATCTCTACAGCCAGTGCGACAGCCTGCCCGATCCAGTTCGCAGACGTACCCGCCGACCACACCTTCTACACCTTCATCAGGTGCTTAGCGTGCAGAGGCATCGTCTCAGGTTACCCGTGCGGCGGACCTGATGAAGCATGCAACGCCAACGATGATCCTTACTACAGGCCAGGTGCTAATGTCACCAGAGGGCAGTTGTCCAAGATCATCTCAAACTCCGCAGGGCTAGATGATACTCCCGCTTCTGGTCAGCAGCAGTTCGCGGACGTACCCCCTGGTTCTCCCTTCTACGAGTTCGTGGAGCGCCTAGCTCAAACAGGAGCCATAGCAGGATACCCCTGTGGTGGCCCAGGTATCACGGAACCCTGCGACACAGAGGGTAGGCCATACTTCCGCCCCAACAACCCAGCCACCAGGGGGCAGATCTCCAAGATAGTGTCCATAGCAGCAGACTTTGAGGAGGCGGTACCCGAAGATCAGCAGACGTTCACGGACGTACCGACAGACAGCCCCTTCTGGGTGTTCATCGAGAGGCTGGCTACACGTGGGATCATCTCCGGCTATGGAGATGACGACAGGTGTCCTGAGACAGGAGCACCATGCTTCCGCTACAACGACCTGACCACACGAGGACAGATGGCGAAGATAGCCGCTAACGCTTTCTTCCCCAACTGCCAGACACCGAACCGTCCATCAGCCAAACCATAGCAGTGCTCATCCGGCACTAGCAACACTAAATAAGAGGAGGAGCCTAACAACAGGCTCCTCCTCTTATTTACTTGCAGGACCGAGTTCCCTGTCGCCATAAGCGCTACCATGCTCATCGTCAACGCCATCACGCAGGACGGTGAAAGCAACTGGTTCGAGGGCGTGCAGCTACTCGCCGCCTACGCGATCATAGCCGTGGCCTTCTTCTTCCACCCTTAGTTTATCGCTACAAAGACGAAGAACGGCAACCATGTCGTTCTTCGTCTGCATTGCTCGCCTTGCCGGGACAGGTATCTATGCAGCGGCACCGCTACTTCGTAGGGGTGGGTGGCGGGGCATCGAACATCGCGGGGTCCACTGCCCCGTTCAATTCAAAGCTTTCATACGCGCTCCTGGAGAGGAGGTTGCCTGCCGAGTCCCACGCCTCGAAACGTAGTACGAAGAAGGCTTCGGTATCAACCCAGGCCATGCTGCGCGCCACTTCCGAGGGCGACGTACCCGGAGGCCATTCGCCCGCGGGCTTGAGGGTCGACTCAAGGATGTAGGCCGTTCGCCCCGCCACCTGCTCGTTGCCCTTGACCTCGGTGTTATAGAAACCCTTGACCATCTTACTGTTGAGAAGATCGTTCAGGCTGGCAGCGCCCAATCTCCCCTTGAGGTCTTTCCCGGTGAGCGATTTGGCTCTCCCGAAGTAGGGATCGTAACTCCAGCCGGTCCTGCCGTTGGTCACCCACAGCAAGACAGTCACTTCCCCATTCGCGCCGGTGATTTGAGATTCCATGCGTGAGCTACTCGGCGCGAGATACCACCGCTCTTCTCTCACCCGGCTGAATTCCTGGGACGAGGAATTGCGCTGCTCGGCGGAGATCACCCCGTGAAAGCTATTTACGCGCGCGGCGTTGCTATCAGCCGCCTCCTCCACCCGCGTAAGCAACTCTGCCGCGCTAACCGGCGTGGGCTGCGTGAAGGTAAAGCTAGTTGATGCCACCAGCCCAAGCACCAGCACTACCAAGGTTAGCGCAACACCAAGCGCAAACGGATTCAACCTGAAAGGCGTCCGCCTCTCCTGGGGGACGGTGTAAGTGGTCCGCTGGAGCCGCTCGCGCATCGCGGGCCACAGGTTGGCGTGAGCCGGTACGTTCTGGTCAGCGTCCTCGATAAGAACGCTCTTTACAAACTCTTTGCTCATGATTTTCTCCTCATCTGTTGCTACTGGCGGGTATTGGGACGTGCATGCCCCTTCGCGTCACCCATTCCGGTAGCTGGGAAGCAAGCTGCGTAACCTTCTCCGGGCGTCGTGCAGCCGCCTCCTCACGGTCCCGGCCGGTATCGACAGCCTCTGCGACACTTCAGCGTCGTCCCAGTCCAGGTAGTAGCGCATAACTATAGCCGCACGCTCCTTTGGCGGCAGCTTGTCCAGCGCGGTAAGGATTTCACTCTTGGTCTCGGCCCTCTCCAGCATTTCAATCAACGTGGGGTCGGGGCTAGGTAGCTCCATTTCATCTTCAGGCTGCAATTCCAGGTACTGCCCCGGCCCGCGCCTTACAACCGTGATCGAGCTGTTGATGACGCTGCGTATAAACCAGGGGCCGAACCGCTTGGTGCTGTCGAATTGCGCGATGCGTTCGTAAGCACGCAAGAAAGAGGCTTGCACAACATCCTCCGCGAGGGCGTAGTCGCGGGTAGTCAGGTACGCGACTCGGAGGGCCTGGCCCTGGTAAAGCATTACGAGGCTCTCCAGGCCGCTGATGTCCCCTCGCTTCAGGCGGGATATGGCTTCACTTTCTTGCATTAAGCTGCTCCATTATGCTAGCTCGTTGTCGTTTCCGAAGGCCTTCTACCGCTACTACGATTACGCGTGCCTTTCTGTTCGGTAATATAGACCCTCACCGGCACAGGTTTTCCGGCGGGCCAGCAGATTCTTCGCCGCGACTCTTCCGCCTGTGGATATTCTCTCCCATAACCACTTCAAGCCACGTAATATCCAGTTGCCCTGGCAAGAATCTTGCGGATGTGGCTGGTACGCTGCCCGACGCCCGGCCTCCCCGATTCCCGATATACCATTGTATAATGGTGCGCGTGACCATATCCGGCGATATCCGGCGGGCAACCGGGCGCGTTCGACAATAATGCAAGGAAGTCGAGGAGGATTCAATGACTGTAAGGAGCTATTTTCAGCCATCGTTTTTGCTGCTCTTTTTACGCAGGTGGGGGCTTTTGCTGCTCGCCTTGCTAGGTATGGGCCTGGTGCTGGGCCTCAGCGCATCGCTAAGCGTTGCCTCACACACTCCGAACCCCACCAGCGTTAGCATCCCCGGCAACTATCAGAGTGAGATTGGCTGTTCCGGCGATTGGCAGCCGGAGTGCGCCCTATCAGACCTTACGTACGACGCCACCGATGACGTTTGGCAAGGCAGTTGGTCAATCCCTTCAGGCAGCTACATGTACAAGGCGGCGATCAACGATAGCTGGACCGAGAACTATGGCCGCTATGCCCAGCAAAACGGCCCGGATATCCCACTCTCCGTAGCATCCACCGGCACGGTCAAGTTCTACTACGACCATAAGACCCACTGGGTAACCAGCAATAGAAACTCTGTTATAGCCGTGGCCGCAGGTGACTTCCAGTCGGAACTTGGCTGCCCTGGCGACTGGCAACCCGAATGCCTGCGCTCCTGGCTCCAGGACCCTAACGAGGACGGCACTTACGACTTCACCACCACGGCCCTGCCCGCAGGCAACTACGAGGCGAAGGTGGCCCTCAACGAAAGCTGGACCGAGAGCTATCCTGCTAACAACGTCGCATTCACGGTGCCTTACAACAACGCCCCGATAGTTTTCACCTACAATTCGACGACACATGAGGTCACCATCGGTGGGCCGGCTCCCAGCCCAACACCGACCCCGCAAATTACATCCTGCACCGGCGCTAGCACAACCGACAATAACGTCTACTGGGTTGGCCTGGGGCACAACTCTTTCGACCCGGCATACCGGAACCCCCAAGGCCCTGTTCCATACAACGTGGGCACCGTCACCCTCAAGTTCCGCACTTGCGCCAGTGACGTTTCGTCTGCAACCGTGCGTATCTGGAACGATCTGGAAAATATGGAATACCTCCTCCCGATGGCTCTCGAGAGTAGCAGTACCGATCCAACCCTCGGCAATGTAAACTATTGGAGCGTCAACGTCAGCATCCCCACTACTTCGACCATCCTCTACTACGTCTTCCGCGCCACCAATGGCTCGCACACCACATACTACAGGGCGGAGCATGGCAACGCCTTCTATGGTGGCGCGAGCACGTGGGGCGGCCTCGGTGGCTGGGGCGAACCTACCGCCAACCAGGGAGATGCAGAGGGCAATTCTTTCCAGTTGACCGTGTACGATCCCGCCTTTGACGTGCCTGAGTGGATGCAGCAGGGCATCGTCTACCAGATATTCCCCGACCGCTTCCGCGATGGCAACCCGGCCAACAACCCACCGGCAGGGCGCTTCTTCTACGGCGAGGCAGGGTCGATTGTACGCTCCGGCGGCACCGACTGGAACAGCATCATCTGCGACCCACGCAACACCTACACCCCTAACTGCAACCTGGTCTACGGCCAGAACTTCTACGGCGGCGACCTCCAGGGCATCACCCAGAAGATCAACGAGGGCTACTTCGACAACCTGGGCGTGAACGTGCTCTACCTCAACCCCATCTTCCGCTCGCCCTCCAACCACAAGTACGACACCGCCGACTTCATGGTAATAGACCCCGACTTCGGCACCCTCGCTGATTTCCAGGCTCTGGAAGCGGCCGCCGAAGCTCGTGGCATCAAGATCATGTTGGACGGCGTGTTCAACCACACCTCGTCCGACAGCAAGTACTTCGACCGCTACCACCGCTACGATGTGCAGGGCAACCTCACCAGTCCCACCGGGCCGGGCACCGACGACGATAGCGGGGCCTGCGAGTCGACCGGCTCGCCCTTCCGCTCCTGGTACTTCTTCCAGAACGTGGCAGCGGGCGAGGGGCCGTGCGCGGGCACAGCAGGCGAGACCTCCGCGACGTATACCTCGTGGTTCGGCTACGAGAGCTTGCCCAAGTTGAACTCTGCCGTGCAGGCCGTTCGCGACCTGTTCTGGGACGATGGCCTCAACTCGGTCGGCCCTTACTGGACGCAACAGGGCGCGGATGGCTGGCGCTTCGACGTCGGCGGTGACGTGGACCCCGGCCGCACTAACGAACCCACCAACACTTTCTGGGAAGGCTTCAGGGCCGCCGTGCGCGATTCCAGTGTCACCGGCAAGAGCGACGTGGTGATGCTTGGCGAGGAGTGGGGCGATACCTCACCCTGGCTGCTCGGCAACGAGTGGGACAGCACCATGAACTACCGCTTCCGCGCCGCCCTGCTTAGCTGGCTCTTCACCAGCTGCGTGGATGGCTCTAACGGCTGTTCCGCCGACCCCAGGGGCGAGAAGTTCCAGGAGAACGACTCCAACGACTTTAGCTCCAGCGGCTCCCTCGGCTACCTCAGCCCGTCGCAACTCGACCTGCGGCTGCGCACCATACAGGAAGACTACCCGCCGATGGCCCTGAAGGCGATGATGAACCTGGAAGGCTCGCACGACACCCAGCGCGTGCGCTTCCTGCTCAAGAAGGGCAACGACGACAGCGAGGCGGCAGCCGTCCAGCGCATGAAGGAGTGGTGGCTCTTCGCCTTCACCTACCCAGGCGCGCCCACCCTCTACTACGGCGACGAAATGGGCATGAACCACGACGGGGTTTGGGACCCGAATAGCAGCAATTGGCAGGACGACCCCTACAACCGCCTGCCGTTCGCCTGGAACGACACTCCCGGCCATTACACGGCTGATACCACCGACCTGCTTCCGCACTCCCGCAAGATGGCAAGCATCCGCCTCAGTTCCCAGGCCCTGCTCGATGGCGACGTGCACCACGGGCTGATAGTCAGCGACACGGCCAAACTGTACGGCTTCGGGCGCACCAACGGCACTGAGACGGCCCTCATCGCCCTCAACCGCGATACCGCCGTCCACACCGCTACCTTCAGCGGCCTCAACGCCGCGCCATACAACCTGCCCGACGGCACGGTGCTGCGCGATGCCATGACTGTCATGACCGGCACCACAGGCATGACCTACACGGTGACAGGCGGCACGGTTTCGGCCACGGTGAACGGCAACTGGGGCGCGGTGCTGCTAGAGGTTAGCGAAATCGACACTCCCGCCAGCGCAGTCGTGAGCGGCGCCCGCACCGGGTCGAACGTGGTGCTCAGTTGGTCTCCCGTGGTGACCGACACGCAGGGCGGGCAGGAACTCGCTACCGTCTACGAGGTCTATCGCGGCACGGTCTCGAACTTCACTCCGAACCTGGGCAGCAAGATAGGCGAGACGGCCCCGCCTCCGTTCGGCAGCAGCGACGGCAAGATCACCTTCACCGACGCCAACGCCAACGCCACCAACGTGGCGTACTACTACATCGTCCGGTCGTGCAATGGCGCGGGCAACTGCTCCGATAGCCAGCCGTTCCTGGTACCGGCAGGAGCGGGCACGCCCACGCCCACCGGCACGACCACGGCCACGGCTATCCCTTCCAGCACAACCACAGCCGTACCCAGCGCCACAGCCACAGCGTGCCCGATCCAGTTCGCAGACGTGCCTGCCAACCATACCTTCTACACCTTCGTTCGCTGCCTCGCGTGCAGGGGCATCGTGAGTGGGTACCCGTGCGGAGGTCCTGGTGAAGCGTGCAACGCCAACGATGACCCTTACTACAGGCCTGGTGCTAACGTCACAAGGGGTCAGCTATCCAAGATCATCGCCAACTCCGCAGGACTGAATGACACACCGGCACAGGGACAGCAGCAGTTCGCGGACGTACCTCCTGGTTCTCCTTTCTACGAGTTCGTGGAGCGCCTGGCACAAACAGGAGCCATAGCGGGATACCCGTGCGGAGGTCCTGGTGTGACTGAGCCTTGCGACAGTGAGAACAGGCCCTTCTTCCGCCCCAACAATCCCGCAACGCGTGGGCAGATCTCCAAGATCGTGTCCATAGCCGCAGGGTTCGAGGAGGACGTAGCGGAGGGGCAGCAGACGTTCACGGACGTAGACCAGGACAGCCCCTTCTGGGTGTACATAGAGCGGTTAGCAGGGAGGGGCATCATCTCAGGGTATGGAGAGGCATCCAGGTGTCCTGAGACAGGAGCACCATGCTTCCGGTACAACGACCTGACCACAAGAGGACAGATGGCGAAGATAGCGGCTAACGCTTTCTTCCCCAACTGCCAAACACCCGCCCGGAGGTAGGCCACTCGCCGCAATTGAATGTCATTAGTTAGAACAAAGGACGCAGGCTCAACACCTGCGTCCTTTGTTCTCTCTCTCACCAATCAAGCGTCATTGCGGCTGTGCAACAATCAACCCACAGGACCAAAGCCCCACCCTGTCATCCTTCGCTACGCTCAGGATCAGGTGCGTAAGTAAGAGTCTACAACGCGCAGGATGATGGTAGTCAGTGGAACCATCTGCCGCGATAGGAAGAGTCAAGAATGAGCTACTGATCCTTCGCTACGCTCAGGATGACAGGGAGGACTAGAGTGCTGCTATCCGACTGTAACACGGCGCGAACAATGGTCCCCTAGCCCGATACGGATGTGGAAGCCTTGTGTTATGCTCTTTATCACATACCCCAAAGGAGGACATTGTGGCACACGTCACCACAGTCCACGAGGGCGTCGAAGACCTGGGCGGCGGCCTTGTCATGCGTAGGGCCACACCCGAGGACGCCGAAGACCTGGCCCGCTTCCACGCCACCCAGCAAGCCTATCCCCCTGACACTTACGAAGAAGCGATTTATCACTGGACGCTCGACCTGATGGGCGGAAGCGGCCGCCAACCGCACCCGTTCTTTCCCGCGAGCGACTTCTTGATTGTGGAGGACACCGCCAACCGGCAGATTGCTTCCTCTATGGGCCTCATCTCGCAGGTGTGGAGCTACAGCGGCATCCCCTTCAAGGTCGGGCAGCCTGAGCTTGTGAGCACCCACCCCGATTACCGCCGCAAAGGGCTGGTGCGCAAGCAATTCGATGTAGTCCACCGCTGGAGCGCCGAGTGTGGCGAGCTTGCACAGACCATCACGGGCATCCCCTGGTACTACCGCCAGTTCGGCTACGAGATGGCTATCCCCTACGGCGGTGGCCGGGCCGGCTACACACCCCACGTACCCCCACTCAAGGAAGGGCAGGCCGAGCCGTACAACATCCGCCCGGCCACCGAAGCCGATATCCCCTTCATGTCGAGAATGCTGGAGCAGATGTCGCGGCGCTACCAGGTCACGGCGGTAAAGGACGAGCAGCAGCTACGTTACGAGCTAAACGGGCGGGGCGAGGGTACGCTGGTCCGCAAAGTGCTGTGTGTTATAGAAACACCCGATGCCCAACCGGTGGGCATGCTGGTACACGATCATAACACCTGGGTAACGCGCCTGTCGGCCCACGTCTACGAGGTCGGGCCGGGCGTGTCCTGGGCGGCAGTCACGCCCTCGGTCGTGCGGTATATGGCGGCAACGGGCCGCCAATCCGCGCAGCAGCAGGAAGGCGAGTGGAACACTTACATGTTTAACCTGGGCACCGAGCACCCGGCTTACCAGTCCCTATCAGACCGCCTGCCCCGCACGATAAAGCCTTTCGCCTGGTACGTGCGAGTGCCCGACGTCCCCGCCTTTGTGCGCCACGTCGGCACGGCCATCGAGGAACGCCTGCCGGGTTCGGTGGTCGAGGGGCACACTGGGGAGGTCAGGCTCAACTTCTATCGTTCGGGCCTGCTCATGGGCTTCGAGGCTGGTAAACTGGCTCGAGTCGAACCCTGGCGATCCACACGCACGGAGGAGGGCAGCGCGGGCTTCCCCGACCTTACGTTTTTACAGCTACTTTTCGGCTTCCGCTCGCTGGAAGACCTGGAGTACGCATTCCCCGACTGTTGGGTGAGGGGCGACGAGGTCCGCGCCTTGCTCAATACTATATTCCCAAGGAGGCCCTCCTCGGTGTGGGCCAATGGTTAACAGCGGTGACGCGGAAAGGAAGCAGGTAATGCAAACAACAAACGAACTATCGCGGGAACTGGTGGAGCAATTCGTAATAGCGGCCCACGGCGACGAGGACAAGGTGAGGGAGTTGCACGCGCAGCAGCCCTACCTGGTGAACGCGGCCTGGGACAAATTCAACGAGACGGCCCTGCAAGCGGCTTCGCACATGGGCAACAGGTCTATCGCGCGCTATCTCATCTCGCAGGGTGCCCACCCCGACATCACCACACACGCCATGCTGGGCGATGCCGAACAGGTGGCCCGGTGCCTCGAAGCGGACTCTACGCAGGCCACGGCTAAGGGCGCTCACGGCATCACGGTCATGTACCACGCGGCCCTCAGCGGCAAACCCGAAATTGCTGAGATGCTGGTCGCCGCCGGAGGCGGAGAGGGCCTCGACCACGCTCTGCACGCGGCGGTAAGCTTCGGACACCTCGATATGGTGCGCTGGCTGCTCGAAAACGGCGTGCAGAACGTCAATGTCCTCAACTACGATAACAAGACCCCGCTAGCCGTAGCCCTCGCGAACGGCTATACCGAAGTAGCCGACCTTCTGCGTCAGCACGGTGGTACTGAATAGCCACCTAATTAATTCACCGCAGAGACGCAGAGGACGCGGAGATTACGCGGAGAAGAATAGAGGGTATTCTAAGAAGGGGCAGCATCATACTGTACGATGCTGCCCCTTCCCTTTATCCAAACAACCATAATCTCAGCGTAATCTCTGCGTCCTCTGCGTCTCTGCGGTGCATTATTCTGTTCCGATAGCTAAGGTGTCTGGCAATCGGGGAAGAAGGTGTTGGATACCATCTTGGCTGCCTGCCCCCTGGTCACGATTGCGCCTGGGCGGAAGTAGGAGCGGTTGAGGGTGTCGCACGGTTCGCCGTGAGGGGCTGAACACGCATAGCCGCCAACTATGCCTAGCGTGGTTAGCCGCTCGATGAACACCCAGAAGGTGCTGTTCGCCGGTACGTCCGCGTAGGTAACCTGGCTGCTGGCTACCGGGTCTACTATCCCCTTTGCGTTGGCTACGATCTTGGCCGCCTGCCCCCGTGTGACCGCATCACCCGGACGGAACACGGTTGGATAGCCGGGCGTGCACTCGTCTTCCGGCGTGTGCGGGCACGGGTAGCCCGAGACTATGCCCCGGCGTGTGAGGCGGTTGATGTACTCGTAGTGCGTGGTGCCGGGCGGCACGTCGGAGTAAATCTGCCCGCCGGGGTCTTCGTTGAAGCCCGCCGAGATGGACACTATCTTGGCTAGTTGGCCGCGAGTGTTGGACGCGTTGGGCCGGAAGTAAGTACCGGGACACGGCTCTCCCGCCGAGCCGCACGGATAGCCGTTCATAATCTGGCGGCACGCGAGGCAGCGTACAAACGGGTAGAAAGTGGAGCCGGGGGGCACGTCGTTGAACTGAATCGCGCATGCGGTTGGCACAGACGTGGGAGTAGCAGAGGGAGCGGGCGAGCCTACCGGCACATCCACCCGGTCGAAGCCCACATCCTGCTGCGATATGCCGCCTTCGATGAGGTTGCGCCCGTCGGTCCAGGCCATGTACACGGTGTCACCCTGCGCGAAGTGGTAATTGTAGTCGCCCGCGAAGCAGGAGCTAAACGAAGTATCGGGCTGCTCGAACTGGGGCATGATTACGTCGCTAACGGGCGCATCCACCCCCCAGGTCACGCCGCTATCGGTGGATGCGCGGCCATAGTAGGCGTAGTTGAAGTTCACCGTGTCGCGCCGGTCATACCAACTTGCCATCAGCGCGCCAGACGACGTAGCGGCCAGTGAAGGCATCCACTGCGGCTTGCTGGTGTTGTCGGCGTTCAACCGCGCGGCGGGCGACCATGTGACACCGTTGTCGGTAGAGCGCACGTAGTAGACGTCGCCAGCATCGTTGGGATTGACACCCGCCCCCGAGTACACGTAGTGGACCACACCACCCGGCCCGACGGCGGGCTGGCCCCACCCCATGTGGCGCCAGTTGGGGCTGATAGCTCGGAAGTAGCCGGTGCACTGCCTGTCGCCTGGTGGGGCGAAGGCGGGACCCATAGAGATAGGAGCCGACCAGGAAGCCCCTCCATCCGTCGAGCGGAAGATGTAGTTCTGGCGGGGGTTGGTGCCGCCGTTGTTCTCGTCCATCGCCGTCACGAACACAGTGCCGTCGGGGCCACCAATCGCCTGCACGTTGCGGTAGAACTCGGAGGTGAACAGGTTATAGGGAGCCGACCAGTTCACCCCGTCGTCCGAATAGACGACCTGCAAGTTGGTGCTCGGCGTGTCGTAATTGTTGAAGGAGATATATTGCCGACCGTAGAAGGGGCTGGTGATATTGTTATCCACCCAGTGAGACTGCCGGTCGTCGTCAATTCCCACGTGCGCGCAGGCCCCCGTGGACCAGTTTATACCGTCCGGTGAGATCCATATACCGATGCCGTATGCGCCACAGTCGCCACCGGACGCAAGGTCCGATGCAAACCATGTAGACAGCTTGGTGTTGTAGACCACCGTAGGGTCGCCGCCATTGATCCCATGTCCCTCGCAGAGGGGGTTTGGTTCGATCTGCGTGAAGGTGGCCCCACCGTCCGTCGAGTAAGAGATGCTGGCGAAGCAATTGGGCGCGTCGCTTGAGCTGTTGTAGTGCACCACGACCGTGCTGCCATTGGCCCAGATGAAGCTCTCTGCCTGGGTTACCTTGGGGTAGGTGTCGGCGGCGTAATTGTTCACGGTGACATCGGTCCCGCCGTACACAAAGCCATCCCTGAATCGCTCCACGGCATCGGGGGAGTTGCCCGCGCTCTTGTAAGAGGTACCACCCTGGCCGCAAGCCGCCAGGATGCGAGCCGCGCGCATGTTGGTCTGCCTGTCAATGCCCCGCGCCTTGATGGTGGAGCAATCGAAGGTCTGCGTCTTGCCCGCCCACTCGAACTGCACGACACCCCGGTTGCTTTCGTCGGCGCTGGCTACCGTAGAGGCATTGTAGCCTTCCGGTCTGCCCGCAGCAGGCATACCCGCCTGGACGACGCCCACATAAAGCACGAGCGTGACTAGCACGACGGCCAGGGGCATAAAGCCCCGGCGCATGTTCATATTCACAGTCGTTAAGTCTCCTCTAAAGTTGGAATTGTTGTTCCAGGTTAGCTATGCGCCCTCACGTCGTGTCATACTTTCCAGTCTCTTTCTAATACGTTCCGCAAGCACGGACATTTCTTCGCGAGACAGCTTCAAGATGCCATTCTCCATGCTTAACGCTGCAAACTGTTGCTCGGTGTAGGGCACGCCGGGTGGTAGAGGGGCGATATGCCAGTGGACGTGCCGGTTCCCTTGCTGGCTGCCCAGCGTAAGGATGTACATCCGCTCGGTGGGCACCTCCTGCCTCAGCGCTTCCGCAATGCTATAGACCACCTTTTGCAACGCGAGGTATTCCTCAAGAGAGAAGTCGCTCGTGACCTGCTCTCTGTGCTCCCTGGGCGCAACCAGCGTATAGCCGTATAACGTCGGGTACTTGTTCAGGAAAGCGATAGCTATGTCGTTCTCATAGAGGATGTGATTATCTTCATAACCTGATTTCCTCCCGATGATCCCACAAATGAAGCACGGTCCAGCCTGCGACCGTCGAATGTATCCCTCCAGATCAACGGCCTCACGTTGGGGCATGTTCACCGGCAAGCCTCCACACCTACGACACTATGCTTCACTACACGCATGTTCCCCCTGTCTACCCTCCTAGTATAGCAGCCATGGTTATAATGCTCATTGCAATATTCTTTTCAGGCTACTACCAGGCCCGTATGCCAATTACCGCCCTATTCTATAGGCACATTTCAGGCCGAGAAGGAGTCCGCGATGGACTTGAGTGAGACACTAAGACACCAAAGCGAGCCGCGCACCGGCTACTACGTCGATATACCCACCCCGCTGGGCAAGCTCCGTCTGGACCTCCTGGGCGGCGTAGATACCGCACTCGCGCAGACAGGCATGGCACCTGAGGCGCAGCAAGCCGTGGAGAAGGCCCTGGAGGCCGCACAGGCAAAGCTAGCGGCGGGAGATACAGATGGCGCAAAGCAACTGCTCCTGGACACGGTAAAACAGTACCCATACGCTGCCGGCATCTATGGCACTCTCTATGACATCTACACCGCGGAAAGCGACCTGGCAGAGGCCGAGTTCCACATGAAGCAGGCCATCGCCCTTGGCCCGAGCTTCCGCAATCTCACCCACCTTTCGCGTAACCTGGGCCGCCAGGACCGCCTTGAAGAGGCCGCCACCATCCAGGAATACCTCTGGCAGACCCGCGCCGAGGCCCCGCCCGGTGAAGCCCTGGGAGCCACCCACGACTACCTGGTGACGCTGGGCCGAATGCGCCAACCCCAGACGATGATGGACGTGAGCATGCGGGCGATGCAGGAGCATGGCAGCGACACTACGCTGGTCTACCAGTACGTCTACGCCCTCGTTCTCGCCAATCAGCCGTCCGCAGCGAGAGAGCACCTGCAACGAGTGCTCCCCCTACTGAACCCCGACGACCCTCTATACACGCGCTTCACCCAGATGCGGGACTACCTGGACGCGCAAGCAGGCTGACAGACCACGCGCGACTACGGGTTAGCCTGCACCCGCTCCACGTAATAGTGCGTACCACCGGGGCACATCACCCTGGTGTCACCTGGCCCCAGCAAGCGGCCAAACAGCACTACCATATCCCCATCCTTATACTGGGCCTCGTTCCATCCCGGCCCGCCCGGTATAAAGACGTCGCCAACCGGCTGGTTCGCCTCAGCCGTGCCCACAGGTTGAGGCGTAATGTCGCGCAGGGGCGGAGAGGTGTCGTTCGCTACGGAGGTGCCTACGATGGGGCCGGTAGGTGCCGGTTCAGCCACAGGTGTGGGCACTTCCTTTGCGAATAGATAGACACAGCTACCCTGTATCGCCGTGAACGTCACCCGCCCCGCAACCCAACTCAGATCAGGGGCCTGGCCGTACTTCGGATAAGGCCCACCTGCGGTCGCCTGTGCGGACGCTACTGGAGAAGGTAGACCCGAAGGCTCTTCAGACGGCAAAGCAGCAGGTGAAGTTGCCTCGGAATCCGGGGGATTGGAAGGGTTCATAGTGGCCTCTCCGGTTGGGGTGCCATCTCCAGGTGTGATGGGTGGGTTCCCGCAGGACGCGAGCAAGGTCCCGGCCAAAAACAAGGCTATTGTGGTAAATAAGGCACGTCGCAAAACTGGTCCTTTCTAACATTTTCCCAGGGACATGGTTGCAGGTCACTCAACGCCGCATATGTACCACGAGCAAGATACGTTCCTGAGCTAGGCAAAACTACCTAATACCGGCGACCTCACAAAAATAGGTTGTATTGCCGAAGCCCCACACTCACCAGACAGATACACTCGAACTAGCCTCCCGGCCTGTCGGCAATCCAGAAGGAGTCCGCAGCTTCCTCATAGCAACATCGACGACCGGCAGGCCAAGGAGGTGTATTGCCATGTTCTCCTACTTTATGATCTTTCTGTTTCTCGTGGTGCTGCCACTCACCGTGATTCTCTCAGTCATGCGCATGGTCTATATCTGGTCCAGGAAAGTCACTCTTGGGGAGGCCCTCGCTAGGTGGATAGGTGTTTTCGTAATTACGTCCCTGGTTGGGGTCGTGCTCATTATGCCGGTTGCCATACTTTTCGCGATTGCTTGCCCTGGGGCCACTCGGATGTCCCCAGTTGTCTTGCTGGGTGCATGGCTATCCGCCAGGCTTATGCTCGTTTTCCCAGTGCTGGTAGGCACCGGCGGCCTGGTAGCAGTGGGCCTGGCGCAACGCGAGGCTCCACCAAAGGGGTCACGGTTCAGTTGGCGCGGGAAATTGCTTGCGCTTGGCGCGTGCGTTGTTCTGTTCGCCGCTGCTGTGCTTAATGGGGACAGAATTGTATACGCTGCAATCGTACCCGAAGCACGGCAGTTGCCCTTATATCCCCGTATGAGCCAGGTTGCCATCGGCAGGCTTAGTAGCAGCTATAAGTTATTACCGGAGGAACGTGTCCTCCACTTTCACACACCTGACTCCATAGATCAGGTGCTGAGTTACTACAAGAGGGAGTTACCACGGCGCGGCTGGGTCGATACGACCCATGCACCGATTGCACTGCAGCACAAGCTCGATGACGATACCATAGCAGCTACCTGGGTACACTCAACAAATCATCCCGGTGATCCTCTGGTGCTAGTGCTCACCATACCAGAGGAGACGGATGACGACAGCCACCATGAAACTATGATTACCTTACAAATGACCCGGTAACCCCTTGTACGGGAAGAGACATTGGACGTAAGAGGTTGAGGTAGCATCAGCAACGCGGTCCGAGTGCGCATAAAAACGGAGGACCGAGCGGTTGTGCTCGGTCCTCATCCCTCAGTACTTACCGCCCGTGGCAGTGCTTGTACTTGCGCCCGCTGCCGCAGAAGCAGGGGTCGTTGCGGCCCACTTTGCCCTTCATCGCGGCACCCGCGCCCACGGGGGTTGGCTGGGCCGGACGCGGGGCCTGGTTCGACGGGCGCTGAGCCTGCTGGCCTTTGCCATGCTGCTTGCCGTTGCCGCCGTGCCCTGACCTGCCGTTCCCGGCACCCGCGCCTACTCCGACCCGCGCGGGCTGGGGTGGAGCCGCGGCTGCTTGCTGGGCTGCCTGGTGCTGTGCCTGGGCCGCCTGCCGGTTCTGCGCGCGTGCGGCTTCGGCCTTCTCACCCATCAGCAGCACGTTGAGCACCACCAACTGCCGGATTTCGCCCTTCAGATCCTCAAACAGGTCGTACGCCTTGATCTTGTACTGGATGAGGGGGTCTTTCTGGCCGTAGGCTTGCAGGCCGATTGAGTGCCGCAGACCCTCCATCGTGGTGAGGTGCCGCGTCCACAGGTAGTCAATCACCCGCAGCATCAGGTCGGCCTCCTGCCACCGCACGAAGGCCTCCTTGACGATAGCCGCGACCTCGTCCGGTAGCTGGCTCAAGGGGATATTCTCCACCTGCTCCAGCCCTTCGAGGCCCAATCTCTCCTCTATCTGGCGGTAGACCGAGCGCGGTAGGCGGTTGTCCACCATCGCGATGAGGGGCATCTGCTGGTTGGTCTCCATAAAGACGTCGCCCAGCGTCTGCTCGACCTCGGCATAGAGCGCCTCAAGCTGCTCCTGCACCTCGTCCACCACGCTGTCGGAGCCGCCCATGTCCATCATGCTCGACCGGCCGCCGCCACCCTGCCCCCTCTCGGCCTCCACGTAGCGGACCGCCGACGCGGACGACAGGTTGAAGTTGCCGTCTATCGTTTCCAGCAGGCCCCGCACGCGCAGGTCTACAGCGTGAGCAGTGGGGCTTTCCTGCCCCTTGCCAGCCAGTTTGCGCGCCTCTTCCGAGATGTGCTTCTTCAGTTGATCCAGGCGCGGCTGCTGCTGCTTCTCGTAGCCCTCGCGCATGATCTCGCCCAGGAATTCCAGCGCGTCCTCGTAGCCCATCTCCTCGTCCTGCATCTCCTGGATGAGGTTGGGCGGCAGGCCCAGCGTGCGGCTCAGCTTGTTGTAGTCCACCGTGCCCTCGCCCGCCACTTCGTAGTAAACGTCACCTATGTGGTAGAAGTCTTTCAACTTCTCGTCCATCTCGCGTATCTGCGTGTCGAGCACACCCTCGTAAGCCTCATCGGCAACCTGGTGCAACTCCTCGACCAGCCCCTCAACGTCACCCTCTTCGGCCAACGGCATAAGCCGGGCGTGCACCACCGACTTGAGCAGGCGGCGCACGATCTCGGTGGGGAACGCCTCTCTCAGCGCGTCGAACATGACCCCGTAGCCACCGGGCACCGCACTGCGCTTGTTTTTGCCGTCGCCGCCTACCGCCTGCGTGCCTATGTCCTGCACCTTGGCGGCAAGCATCTCACCGATGATGAGGCGCGGGTCGCCCTGCTTGAGGATGTAGCGGCGGTCGCTGTACACGTAATCGCGCTGCGAGTTCACCACGTCGTCGTACTCTACCAGGTGCTTGCGGGTGTCGAAGTTGAAGCCCTCCATCTTCACCTGCGCCTGCTCCACCGAGCGAGAGATCATCGAATGCTCGATAGGCAGGTCTTCCTCCCACAGGCTCTTGAAGATGTTGGAGTTGACGATGTTCTGGTTCACGCCCGAACGCCGCATGATTTCATCTTCGATGGAGACGTAGAAGCGGGACGAGCCATTGTCGCCCTGTCGCCCGGCGCGACCGCGTAGCTGGTTGTCGATGCGGCGGCTCTCGTGACGCTCGGTGCCGATGATGTGCAGGCCCCCAAGCTCGTGCACGCCTAAGCCCAGGGTGATATCGGTACCGCGACCGGCCATGTTGGTGGCTATGGTGATGGCCCCGCGCTGCCCGGCCTGGGCGACGATGCTCGCCTCGCGCTCGTGCTGCTTGGCGTTGAGCACCGAATGGGGCAGACCCGCCTCCTCCAGCATCTTGCTCAGTTCTTCCGACTTCTCGATGGACACGGTACCCACAAGCACCGGGCGGCCCATCTCGTGAAGCTCCTTGATTTCGTCCACCACCGCACGGAACTTGGCCGCCTCGGTGCGGTAGATGCGGTCGGGGTTGTCCAGCCGTATCATCGGGCGGTGTGTCGGGATGGGAGTAACTTCCAACTTGTAAATCTTGAAGAACTCCTCGGCCTCGGTCGCCGCCGTACCCGTCATACCGGCCAGCTTCGGGTAGAGGCGGAAGTAGTTCTGTATCGTAATCGTGGCGAAGGTCTGGCTCTCTGCCCTGACGCTGATGCCCTCCTTAGCCTCGATGGCCTCGTGCAGGCCCTCCGAGTAGCGCCGCCCTTGCATCAAGCGGCCCGTGAACTCGTCCACGATGACCACTTCCACGGGGGCCTTGGGGTTGAGGCGCTCGTGGGCGCTCACCACCTTGCCCTCCTGCCAGAGCACGTAGTCCTTGTCGCGCTTGAACAGCACATGCGCCTTGAGGGCGTTGTCAACGCCGTACACAAGCTGGAAGTTGTCGGGGTGGTACAGGTTGTCTACTTTGAAGAACTGCTCGGCGCGGTCGATACCTTCGTCGGTGAGGGACACGCTGCGAGTCTTCTCGTCCTGTGCGTAGTCGGTCTCGGCCCGCAACTGCTTGGCGAAGGCGGCCGCGCGCACGTGCACCTCGGCGTTACCCTCGCCCGCGCCCGAAATGATGAGCGGGGTGCGGGCCTCGTCGATGAGGATGTTGTCAACCTCGTCCACGATGCAGAAGTGGTGAGGGCGCTGCACTATGTCATCGGGGTTGTTGGAGATATTGTCGCGCAGGTAGTCGAAGCCAAACTCCGAGTTGCTACCATAGGTGATGTCCGACTGGTACTCGGCCTTGCGCTCCCACGGTGCCATGCTGCTCAATATCGCGCCCACCGACATACCCAGCATCTTGTAGACCGGCCCCATCCAGTCCGAGTCGCGGCGGATAAGGTACTCGTTCACGGTGCACAGGTGCGCCCCGCGCGCGGTCAGGCCGTTGAGAGCCAGAGGGGCAACCGCCACCAGCGTCTTACCCTCACCGGTCTTCATCTCCGATATCTTGCCTTCGTGGAGCACGATACCGCCCATCAACTGCACGTCGTAGGGGCGCATGCCCGTGGTGCGGCGCGAAGCCTCCCACACGCAGGCGAACACCTCCGGGATAAGCTCGCTGAGCACGCGCTGCTCATCCTTGCGCTGCTCCTTGCGGAACTCGTCGTACACCGCCTTCAAGCGGTCGTGAGTGCCCCGGTCGGTGGCCCGCAGTTCGTTCATCAGTTCGTTGAAGGCAGCTTCTTCCAGCGCGTCGCGGCGGCGCATCAGGTCGCCCACCTGCTCCGGCTTCAGCATAACGGGCAGGGTGGGGTCTTCGTCCTGGCGGGTCACCTCTTCCAGCATCTCGTCCTGCTCGGCGTCTAGCTCCTCAAACCTCTGGAGGAAAGGAGCCAGGGCCTCTGCACCCACAATGTCGGCTATGCGGCCCTGGATGCCCTGCCAGTAGTCGGTGCGGGCCTCCAAAATGCGGCCGCGAAAGGCGGCGGCGCGGGCCTGCAAACGCTCCTCGCGGGCCTGGAAGCGGGACATGATGTTGTTGATGTTCTCTAGCTGAGAACCCTCGGCAATAGCGTCGCAGGCGATAGCCAGCAGTTCCGCCGTAGCCTGCTCTTCCCAGTAAAGCTGGTCGGCCAGTTCGTCCTTAATAGCCACGTCGGGCTGGGCGGGAGCGTTATCGCGTCCGCGGCGACCCCTTCCGTCCTGCTGCGCCGGCATCTGGCCCTCGTGCAGCCCGGCGGCGTTCTTGATCTCGGAAGGCAAGCGCAGCCCCTGGCGTTGCAGGTGCCTGATAAGGTCGTTCTGCACCAACCCGGTCACGAGGTCGCGCACCGCGGTATCAATATCGCCCGTGGACGAGGGTATGCGGCAAGCGGAACCCTGCGGCACCAGGCCCGGAAGCAGGCTCAGGGCGATACCACGGCGCAGGGCGAGCATCGTCTCGTTGATCCGGTTGAAGTAGTCGGCAACCTCGCGGCCCAGGAACGAAGCGGTGGCGTCCACCTGCTTGATCATCTCCTCGGGGCCGGGCTTGTGCGGGTGAAACTTGGCCTTGGGCACGTCGCGCAGGATGGCCTCCCGCAGGTCCGGCTTGGCCTCTATCACCCCGGCAAGCTGCTCCGAAAGCTCCACCACCAGCGCCTCGATTTCCTCCTCAAGCTCGCGGCGCTCGGCGGGCGGGCGCTGCAACTTCTCGGCGTTCATCGAGGATAGAGTGCGCGCGTCGGCCAGCAGCACCGAAAGCTCCCGGCTGGTCTGCTCGCCCTTCTCTATCGTCTCGCGCAGGCTGCCCACCTGCCCGGATAGCCTGCGGGCGTCGGCGGCGACCTTCTGCAACTCGCCGGTGTAGATTACTCCAACGCGCTCGCACGCACCCGCCGAGGATATGGCCTGCAATGCATCTTCGCGCATGCCGCCAATCTGCTCGCGCTGGCTCTCCAGCAATTGCACTATCTCTTCATTGGCCTGAGCAACGGTGCGTTGCAGCCGCTGAAGCTCTTTGTCTGTCGTATCGAATACTCTACTAAGCCACTTTATCATGTTGTACGTCCTTCTATGCGAAACTGGCGACTTCCACTGGGCGCTTCACCGCGAAACTGCCCCTGTGAAGCTTGATCCGTTCGATTTCGTGCAGCGTTTCTGCGGTCAAGTAGCTCTCCCCACAGTAAGGGCAACTCACCACAGGTATGTTTTCGATAACAAGCAGGTTAGCACCCTTGCCGTAAGTACGAGCGACCCGACGTATCTGCGCGCCTTCCTTACCGCATATCTCACATATCATCTGGCTCTCTCCGTTGATCATGACAGGTAGACTGTTATGATAACAAGCTTGTCTACGACGCTCAGCTTAGCGATTACTTCTGCTTGGCTTCCACCAAAGGTTTCGCCTGCAATGCGGTACTTCCACTCTGCCGTCGTTACGTCCCTTTGCCGTTCAACTATCGTACCTGTAAGGATGCAATGCTCTACATCGAAGATGCTCAGATTGTCATCATTCATTTCTTCTTCAGCGTGGAGCGTCATCACGTATTGTCGAGTGCGCACCTTCTCGCGCATTTTCCTCAGAACTTGCTCGAACATTTATCCTGGCACCATCCCAATAATAGCTTATGAAGCCGCAGTCACTTTAGCCGGTACCTCAACTTCCACAAATTCTGCCGCAACGTAGGTTGCTTCCGGAATAAAATCGCCACTCTCTGCCAGACCTTCAACATGGAATTGAAGTCCTTCTCGAAGGCTTTGCAGCGCCTCTTCGGGAGTATCACCTATACCACCGCAACCCGGCACATCGGGAGCATAAGCCCCATAGTTAGTATCTCCTTTTTCAATAAGGACCAGATAATTGCGTTTCATGGCTTGTTCTCCTTTAGCTGTGCCTGCCTAAGGATATTGGCGAGGGTACCTTTAGGTATATCTCCGCTCAAAGGCCCTGGAATGGTAACTTTGCCCGCTTTAGTCGCGTGCTCAAAATGCCGGTGGCTCCCTCTTATACCTACCAGGAACCAGCCGTCGGCCTCTACCAATTTGATAGCATCGCGTACCTTCATCCAGGGCGCTAGCTCTTCACCTCAAAGTAGTTCGCCATGCCCAGCGACTTCACCGCGCTTTCCAGCGCCTTGTGGAACTGCCCCGAGTCCAATACGACCGCGTGCCCGGCATCCGCGCTTATATCCGTCTGCGCGGGCGGGTGGGCAGCAGACGAGTTGGACAGGTCGGTGTAAAGGCGCTCCGCGAGCGGGTAAGCATCGCGCACGTTCTGCAACCCGGTGGCTTCGAGGGCCTGCTGGTACTCCGCGTACGCCTCGGCGTTCATCAGGCGCACGTTGGCAAGTTGCTCTGCCAGGTATACACGCCGCGTCTCTTCCTTCTCGCGCTCCAACGTCTGCGCCGTTAGTGTGGCAAGCCGCGCCAGTATAGAGTTGCGGAACTCCGCCGGGTCGGTCGTCTCTTTAAGTACGGCTACTATCCTCTGCAGGTTGCGCTCGGACAAATACCGGGGGTACATGCTCTCCGAGCCGACCAGCATCTGCGCCACGTCCAGCCCCCACCGGCTCTGCGCCTGGCGGAGCGAAGGGTTCAATTGCTCCAGCCTGGCGCTCACCCAGGCGTGATCGGTGATGGTCATCAAGTAAGTCATAAGCGGGACCATGCCCTCTTTGTCCCGCGAGCCGGATTTGATGGCAATCTGCGGTCCGCGCTGCCCCAGGTGCGCCTCAAAATGGAGCAGCTTGTGGAGGATGATGCCCACGAGGGGGGCCGGGCCGTCAGCGCCCGCGTTGCCAAGCAGTGGGTTGTACTCAATCACCACTCCATGCACGCCCGCCTTCAGGTCTACCAGCGTACTGTGCGAGGGGCGCAGGTAGACGTTCTGGCTCCAGGCCCCGGCCATAGTGAGCATCAGGCGGTTGAACTCGTCGTGTACCTCCGGCGGCAGGGTCTTGTGCTCGGCCCCGATTCTCGACAGCAGGAAGCGCAACGTATCGACCCCAATGCGGCAGTAGCGGCAAGGCTCGGTCTGCTGCTTGGTTATGTCAAGAATGATCCAGCCGGGGCAGCCCGGCGTGGGGCACTTCACCACGCGTGGCGTGGGCAGATTGCGGAGGTTAGCGGCCCGTGGCGCTTCGGTAGTGGGCATGAAAATTACTGGCTCCAATCAACGGTCGTATGGCGCGGCATGGTGCCACGCTACACTATTTTACCCCAAACTGGAGGACCTACGCCACTACAAAAGCCCCAACATTTACTCAACCAGCCCGTAAACGCATGCCTTCAATCCCCGGTTTTCCTCAACATTGGTCACAAAAGGCCGCGTGTGCCACATGAAAGTAGCATGGTGGCCCCAAAAATGCTTACCTAAAGCGCGATCAAAGGCCTGGGTCGGAGCAGGCGTACACTCGTAACAAGGGAGGAGAGCTGATACTACTGAGACGGAAGCCATACCAGTACACAATGCGCACGGGCCTGCCGAAAGCGTCACGCCCGCTGCCAAGATTATCTACCCGGAGATTACGGCACGTCACGGTACTCAGCGCTGAGTTACCGACAAACTAACTGAGGAGACTACTTATGACTTCAAGTAACTTACGCGGAACTACTACTATCAAGGGGCTGTGCTTCACAGTCGCGCTGAGCCTGTTCATGGCGGCCTTCGTGTTCGCCGCATCGTCCAGCTCGGCTTCGCAGTACGCCCCCTCGAATGCGCCTGTAGCCCAGGTAAGCCCGACCGTAATCGGCGATCCCTCGCCGCCGGTTGACCCCGTTCCCAGCCAGACCAAGGCCGCAGTAAGCCCGGTCGCTAGTGTAACGGTTGCTGCTCCCACCGGTACGGTAGCGGGCACAACCGCCGTCCCGACAGGCACAACCGCCGTTGGCACCGCCGTTGCGACGGGCACCGTTGCGGGCGGCACCGCTGTAGCAACTGGTACAGCTCAGGCAACCGGCACCGTAGCGGGCGGCACAGCCGTTGCGACGGGCACCGTGGCTGGTAGCACTGCCGTCGCGACGGGCACAACTATGGCAACCGGTACCGTAGCAGCCACCAGCCCCACGGCTGAGGCTACGATGGGTGCGGCCGCGACAGCTACCACCGACATGGGTGGCGGAACCGTTGCAGCCAGCCCCACCACCGACATGGGTGGCGGAACGGTTGGTGGCGTAACGGGTGGCACAACGCCTCCGGGTATGCCTGCCACGGGTAGCGGCGACAACTGGCTGGTCCTCGTACTGGTAGCCCTCGGCGCGCTAAGCCTCGCCACCGGCCTCCTGGTACGCGCACCGCAGAAGAAGTAGTAACAACTAAGCGCAGCCCGCAAAACTGTCCACGATAGTCTTTGCGGCCAAACACAAAACACCCCTGTACGCGATTGGTACAGGGGTGTTTGTTTATTCTTGATTTGGAAATTGGAATTTCGAACTGCGAATTTAGTAGGTATCCAACAAATTCGCAATTCGAAATTCCAATTTCCAAATTCCCACTACGCTCTGCCTTGTTCGATTTCCTCCAGGCTGTGTTCGGCTTCGTGTTCGGCGGCGGCTTCTACGGGGCGCATCTCGGCGAGGGACATGTTTTGCGCCCAGAAGGCGAACAGGCCCACAATCAGCGTGACGACGAGCTGGCCTACGTGGAAGATGAGCGCGAAGGCCACCGCAAGCTCCTTGTCCACCCGGAAGAAGGCCATAGCGGCCACCACCAGGGCCTCATAGGTGCCCACGTTGCCGGGCAGCGCGGGCACCAGCAAGCCCAGGTTGACCAGCCCGGTAATGAACAAAAGGCCTGCGACACCTGTCAAATCGGCTGGGAACGAGGTGCGAAAGGACATCAGCCCCGCCAGGAACATAAGCGCAACAGCCAGCCACACCAGCACGGAAATGGCGGCGGCGCTGACCAGCGGCAGGGGGCTTTTGAAGACGTGCATACCGCTCGCGAAGGTCTCTATCAGGCGGACGGCCAACCGCTTTAGCCTGTCAGGCAGCGGTAGCCTCGACATGACCGCCTCAACAAAGCGCGCTATCCGGTCACTGAACATGTAGAAGACCGCCAGCCCCGCGATAGCGATCACTATGCCAGCACCCGCTACCCAAGCCAGCAGGTCGGGGTCCAGCCCACCCACACCCGCCGTACTAACTGACGGTAAGAGCACCAGGCTCAACAGCAGCAGCACCAGCAGCACGATGCCGTCAAAGGCCTTCTCGATCACTATGGTAGCCAGGATGGTGGTCTTGCGCAGGCCCGTCTTGCGGCCCAAGAGGTACGCACGCACCAGGTCGCCCGCGCGTGCGGGGAAGAAGGCATTGAAGAAATAGCCCGTGAGCATCTTGCCGTAGAGGTTGAGCAGGTTGGCGTGCGAGCGCACCCCCCTGACAGCGGGTGGAGAGGTGGAATCGCCGTCAGATGTACTAACGGGTACTGGCACCTCTAAAGGGTCGAGCAGGTGCTGCCAGCGCCAGGTCATGAGGAAATAGGCCACCAGCATAAGCAGCATCGACACACCAAAGAGGGGCAGGTCTACCTCGCTGAGATGCCGCCATACCTCACCCCACTGCACCCCGCGCAACACGAAGTAGAGGCACACTGCACTGACGAGCAAACCGAGGCCGATTCTGCGGATGTTCATGGGGGATTCTGAAACGTGAAACGAGAAACGTGATGGTGCTTATTGAACCGTTGCGGCTATTACAGGACTCTGTCCCTCATGCCGCATCACGTTTCTCGTTTCACGTTTCAGTCTGCACCACCATCAACGGCTGGCCGTACTCGACCGGCTGGGCGTTTTGGACGAGGATGCGCAGGACGCGGCCTCCCACCTCCGACTCGATAGTGTTCATCATCTTCATGGCTTCGATGATGCCGACCGGCTGTCCGGGTTCGACGTGGTCGCCCTCTTGCAGGAACGGCGGCTCGTTGGGGGCCGGGGCCGAGTAGTAGGTTCCCACCATCGGCGCGACGATAAGCTGCTCGTCATCCCCCAGGGCTACTTCTTCGCCATGCATAGGGTCGTGCCCGATCTTGCTGATGGGGCTGTTAGCCGCGACGGTTGGGAGGAGGGCCGGGGGTGTGTAGACGGCGCTGGGTTGGGCATGAGGAACGCCCACAGCCGCGACCGTCGCGCCCCGCTTGATGGTAATGCGCATCTGCCCGCTCTCCAGGTGCAGCTCGCTTATGTCTGTGCTGGAGATGAGGCGCACCAACTCCTTCACCTCCTGGCTCAAAGCCGCCAGGCTGGGCGCTTCCTCGCTATGCTCCTCGCTACCCCGTTCCGGAAGCCGTACCATGATTCCTCCATTTGGAATTTGGAATTTCGAATTTCGAATTTCGAATTGCGAATTTAGTTGGAATTGAAGCAAATTCGAAATTCGCAATTCGAAATTCCAATTTCCGTCACACTCTTTCCAGGTATTTGCCGCTGCGGGTGTCAACCTTGATGGTGTCGCCTTCGTTGACGAACAGCGGGACGTTGACTGTGATGCCGGTTTCCAACGTGGCGGGCTTGGTCGCGCCGGTGGCGGTGTCGCCCCTTACGCCCGGCTCGCTCCTGACTATCTTGAGTGCCACGGCGGCGGGCAGGTCCACGTCCAGCACCTCGTCGTTGTACATCAGGAAGTCTATCGTGTCGTTCTCCCTGATGTAGTTGCGCGCGTCGCCCAGCGTGTCGGCGCTAATCGTCATCTGGTCGTATGTTTCGGGGTCCATGAAGTTGTAGTCGTTGTCGTCGTTGTACTGGAACTGCAACGGGCGGCGCTCCAGGCGCACGTCGTCGAACTTGGCCCCGGCCTGGAATGACCGCTCGATGTTCGAGCCGCTGCGTATGTTCTTGAGCGACAACCGCACCTGCGCGCTGCCACGCCCCTGCTTGTTGTGCGCCCAGTCCATCACCTTGTACATATTGCCGTCGTCCAGGATGACTATAAGGCCCTTCCGGAGTTCGCTGGTGGTTACTGTCATATCGTCGCTATCTCCTCTGCTCTAAAACGTGAAACGTGAAACGTGATGGTACTTATTGTACCATTGCGGCTATGATGGACACTATTCCTCTAGCCGCATCACGTTTCACGTTTCACGTTTCAATACAATCCCTGCTTGTCCGCCTGCGTGAGCACTTCCACGTCGTTCTCGCGGAAGAGCACTAGGTCCTCTATGCGCACGCCGCCCCAGCCCTCGATGTAAATGCCCGGCTCGACGCTGGCGACGGAGCCTGGGGGTATGGGGTCCTCTATCGCCTTGCGCAGGCTTGGACCCTCGTGCACCTCCAGGCCGATACCATGCCCGGTGCTGTGGGTGAAGTAATCGCCGTAGCCCGCAGCCGCTATGACCTCGCGGCAGTATGCGTCGGCCTGGTGCCCGCTGATACCGGCGCGGGACTGCTCCTCGCAGGCGAGGTGCGCCCTCAGTACGATGTTGTAAATCTCGCGGAACTTGTCGGTTGGCTCGCCCAGGCAGATAGTGCGCGTCATGTCGGAGCTATAGCCGTTGAGCTTCGCGCCCATGTCAATCACGATAGGCTCGCCCTCGCGCAAGGGGCGGTCACCTGCCCCCGCGTGGGCCATCGCGCCGTTGGGACCTCCCGCAACGGTCGTACCAAAGGCGCGGTCGTCGGCCCCCAGGTCGCGCATCGTCTTTTCAATCTCCCAGGCCACCTGCTTCTCGGTCATCCCAGGCTCGATACGTTGGCTGACGATGTTGAAAGCCCGGTCGGAGATGCTGATGGCGCGGCGGATGATGCTCAGTTCTTCCGCGTCCTTCACCATGCGAAACGGCTCGACCAGCTTGGTTGTGGGCACCAGCGTGACTTCCGGCAGGCCATCGGTGAGCGACTGGAAGTACATGTGCAACAGGTGGGCGGTCTCAAATCCCAGGCGCTTGACGTTGCGGGCGCTTATCTGCTCGTTCAGCGCGGCTTCCAGCTTACCTGTGCGCGCCACGACCTGCACCCCCAGCTCAGGGGCAAGCTCGCGGCCCGCCTGTATTGTATAGCGCCCGTCGGTGATGAGGCAGAGGTCGTCAGGGCCGATGAGGAGGAAGCCCGCAGTATCAAGAGGAGGTGCATCTTCGCCGGTGAAGCCTATGAGCCAGTGCCGGTTGTGGGGGTTGGACAAGAGCAGGCTGTCCACGCCCGCGTTCTCCATCGCCTCTCGCACGCGCTCTATGCGGCGCAAAAGCGCCTCGGGACTGTATACGTAATCGGTACCCGCGCTCACCATTTCCGCCGGGTTGGCAACCTGCACCATGTCACTTCTCCTCACGCTTAGCTAAACATTCAAGTGGAGATTATAACATATGGTAGTGACGAGTGACGAGTGACGAGTGACGAGTGACGAGTGACGAGTGACGAATAGAGAATAGACGATGGACGATGGGTGAGGGTCGGGACGCGTTGTCGCCGGGAGACGCCCGTCGATTGAAATCGAGGGCTACACTCTGCAAAGTCCCCCTTCGGGGACTGATACATCGTATTCTGATCTTCATAGCTTCTATGAGCTGAACTAGTCTGCCGCAGGGCAGACTTCGCAAGGTGTAGCCCTCGATTTCAATCGACGGGCGTCGTCCTATGCAACCTGTAGATGTGTCACCTAATGAGACTGGCACCACCTGGCTGGGTTACTAGCCTCTTGCAGGGCGCTGTGTTATATTGCGTACTGCCTGTTTCCTGGTATCCAGCGCCAGCTAATCCATCTCCTCCGACGCTCCATTCCCCTGGTCTCGCCCGGTTGGTACAGGCACCATGACTCTGCTACTACGCACTCTATACGAGGCGGGGGCGCACAGGCCTTATGGCAAACCAACCTATCGAAGTACGCACAGCCGAAGAGGACGATCTCGAAGCCTGCCTGGCCCTGGACGATAGCTACACCTCCACGCACACGTACCAGATGGAGGTGGTCCGGGGCGAGCCGGGTTCGGTCCCCTTCAACATGAACACCGCCACGGTGACGCTGGGGGACTCGCCGGTCAGCGTCACCTTTCGCGCTATGAAGCTGCCACGCGCCCGCAAGGTGCTGGGGCCTATAGCCAACGCGATCCGCAGCAGCAACGAGCAGTTCCAGCTAGCCCGTCTGTCCGCCTGGAAGGCCGCCGACCTCGGCCTGGTGGCCCAGCAGGGTAGCAAGCTGTGTGGCTACATCTTCGTGACAGTGGTGCCGGGGTCGGGCATAGCCTGGGTCAGCGCACTGGTGGTGGCGAACTCCATGCGCAGGCAGGGCGTAGGTTCCATGCTCATAGCAGCCGCCAGACGCTGGGCGCGCTACGGCCAGGGCATCAACGTGCGGGCCTTCATGCTGGAGGTGCCCATCCGCAACTACCCAGCCGCCGCCTTCTGCCGCAAGGAAGGCTTCAACTTCTGCGGCTACACCGATTACTCCTTCTCCAACGGCGAAGTGGTGATGCTGCTCGTAAGCCCGGTGGTGATTTAGCGGGACCATGGACGATAGGAGACGAAAACGCAAAGACGCAAAGACGCAAAGAACGCAAAGGACGCGCAAAGGTTTAGGATTGTCAGGTACCATCCGCTCACTAACCACTAACCACTAACCACTAACCACTCGTCCATCGTCCCCTCCGATTGCGCCCCTCAACCCGCTATGTTATACTTTCCGCTGCATGCCGCCCATAACTACTTAGGATGCGAACCTCTTTGGCTACTCCTCACGACCGCAACGCAAATCCGAATTCCGAAACTCCAAACCCCGGTTCCGCACCCCCCTACCTGTCGGTAGTTATTCCCGCCTACAACGAGGCCAGCCGCCTGCCGGCGAGCCTCACCAGGGTGACGGAGTACCTGGAAGGCTGCAACTACACCTACGAGGTGATTGTGGTGGACGACGGGTCGGAGGATGACACCCCTGGCATCGTTGAAGAGATGGGCCGGGAGCACCCCCACCTGCGCGCCATACGCAACCCGCACAGGGGCAAGGGCTACGCCGTACGTACCGGCATGCTGGCGGCGGAGGGACGGTTCGTGCTCTACTCCGACGCCGACTTCTCCGCGCCCATCGAGGAGATCGAGAAGCTGCTGCCCCACCTCGAAGGTCGATTCCACGTGGCTATCGGCTCGCGTGAAGGCGCGGGGGCGCGCCGCTACGACGAACCGGGCTACCGCCACCTGATGGGCCGTATCTTCAACACGTTCGTGCGCGTGGTGGCCCTCCCCAAGTTCAAGGACACGCAGTGCGGCTTCAAAGCGTTCCGGCACGACGCGGCCCAGGCCCTCTTCCGCAGCCTCCACCTCTACGGCGACAACGCGAGCGATGTGAAAGGCGCGATGGTCACCGGCTTCGACGTGGAGGTACTCTACCTGGCCCTCAAGTGGGGCTACAGGGTGAAGGAAGTGCCGGTGCAGTGGTACTACGCGCCGGGCACCAAGGTAAACCCCCTCAAAGACACCTTCCGCATGATCAAGGACATCCTCAAAGTCCGCTACAACGACCTGCGCGGCCTCTACCGCAAATCCCCCCGCAAATCTGTCGCAAAATAGCCGCCCGCTTGGAATAAGATACAGAGAAGGTTGAAACGCCAAGACGCGGAGACGCCAAGGACGCGCCAAGGTTGATGGAGGGTTTTCTATGCTTAAGCGCGAGTTGAGTGCCGTGATTGAACCAGCACCTGAGTTGGACGATTTAGCTCATAGCGTAATTGGAGCAGCTATTGAAGTGCATCGGGTGCTGGGACCAGGGTTCTTAGAAAGTGTGTACGAAGAAGCTTTGTCTGTAGAACTGAAGCTCAGATGTATCCCGTTTGCTCGACAGGTACAGCTACCCATTCATTACAAAGGTCAGCCCGTAGGCGAAGGCAGATTGGACCTGCTGATAGCAGATAGCATTATTGTCGAGTTGAAAGCCATTGAATCTCTTGCACAAATTCATGCGGTCCAAGCTCTCTCCTACCTAAAGGCTACCGGGCACAAGCTGGGACTCCTAATCAACTTCAATGTACCCATCCTAAAATACGGGATCAAGCGCATCATCTTGAAAACACAACAATAACCTTGGCGGGTCCTTGGCGTCTCCGCGTCTTGGCGTTTCCGTCTACTACTCCCCCTACCGACCTAAGCGAGTTTACTGCCAGAGAAGTATTGTCGCGCTTAAGGGGTACGTGGTAAACTGCGGCCGAGCGGTATACTCAGCGGCAGCAATATTGGGCTGCCGTTTTGAGAGATGTGGCCTTACGGCGCATCTCTTGGCGTTTAAGGAGGACCGTGATGCCATTCCAAACCTATGACGAACTAAGCGCGGAAGCAATGAGGTTGCACCAGGCCGGGCAATCGGCCGAAGCCTACGAACTGCTCACCAGCGAGGGCGAGAAGTTCACCGACCCCGGCGAGGATAATATGATCCTCTATCTCCGCTCGTGCACCACCGCGCGCGCAGGCAACCCGGAGCAGGCAGTAGCCGTGATACAGCAGGCCTTCGATAAGGGTTACTGGTACAGCGAGATGATCATGAGGGAGTCGCCTTCGTATGCCACTTTGCAGGGCAGGCCGGAATTTGAGCAACTGGTAGAGCTGGCGAGGACCAGGCAAGCCGAGGCGTCAGAGGAGCCACAACTGCTCGTGGTGGAGCCGGAAGGCGACCGCCCCAGCGAGCAGCCATACCCCACACTGGTCGTGCTCCACGGCAACGGGCAGACAGGCCGGGTAGCCCTCACCGCCTGGAGGCCCGCCACCGAACAAGGCTGGCTGGTTGCCTCTATACAATCCAGCCAACCAAGCTCGTACAACATGTACGTCTGGGACAACCAGGAGACCGCCATTCGCGACGTAGAAAGCCAGTTCGCCCAACTCCGCGAGCAATACAACCTCGATACGAACAGGCTCATCCTGGCCGGGTTCTCGTACGGTGGCGAGACCGCGCTGAGAGCCACGCTCACAGGCACCGTGCCGTCCACAGGCTTTGTGCTCCTCGGCCCCGGCGGCGACGGATTCTTCAGGCCCGAAGAGTGGCGGTCCATGATCGAGCAAGCCAAAGGCAAGGGTCTGCGGGGCTACGTGCTCCTGGGCGAGCAGGACTCGGACGAGTTGCGTGAATCCGCCACGACGATGGTGAGATTGCTCAACGAAGGTGGCATCCCCTGCGAGTTGGAGATGCTGGCAGACCTGGGCCATGCGTACCCACAGGACTTCGGGCCAATAATTCAGCGAGCGCTGGCGTTCGTCGAGCAGGACACTACGGAAGGGTAGTCCTGCAACGGCAAACTGCATGACTCATAAAGAGAAGCCCCACCTTCAGCAAACTTACGAGGTGGGGCTTCTCTCAACGTGCCCAAAATTACCTCTTTTGTTATAATGTCAGGCAAACCACTTTCCGCGACATACAGGACAATCAGCCAAAACACGGCACAACCCGACAACGAACTTCTCGTAATTGGTAATTCGTAATTCGTAATTCGTAATTCGTAATTACTCCTATGACCGAACACACCCCCGAAAAGATACTCGTCTGCGTAGCCTGGCCTTACGCTTCCGGCCCGCGACACTTGGGCCACGTGGCGGGAGCATACTTACCGCCCGATATTTTCGCCCGCTACCATCGCATGAAGGGCAACCGCGTGCTCATGGTGTCGGGCAGCGACATGAATGGCACCCCCATCACCGTGGCCGCCGAGCGCGAGGGCGTGACACCGGAGACGCTAGCCCTGCGCATGCACCGCCTCAACACCGACCTGTGGCACCGCATGGGCTTCACCTACGACCTCTTCACCGACACCACCACCCCCATCCACCGCAAGCTGGTGCAGGACTTCTTCCTCACGCTCTACGACAAGGGCTACATCTTCAAGAACACCACCGAGGCGATGTACTGCGACGTGGACAAGCGCTTCCTGCCCGACCGCTACGTCGAGGGCACCTGCCCGCATTGCGGCTACACCAACGCTCGGGGCGACCAATGTGACAACTGCGGGCGGCAACTCGACCCAATAGACTTGATAGATATTCGCTGCAAGCTTTGCGGCACCAGGCCCCACCCGGAAAAGACCGAGCATTTCTTCCTCGACCTTCCCAAGATCGAGGAAAGATTGCTTGCGTGGCTCAGCACTGGCAAGGAGCACTGGCGGCCCAACGTGGTGCAGTTTACGGTCAACTGGATACGTGAGGGGCTGAGACCGCGCGCCTACACCCGCGACCTTGAGTGGGGCGTGCCGATACCCATAGAGGGTTACGAGAACAGCGGCAAGCGTATCTACGTCTGGTTCGACGCGGTGAAGGGCTACCTGTCGGCCACGATGGAGTGGGCGAGGCTCAAGGGAGATCCCGACGCCTGGAAAGAGTGGTGGTTGCAGGAAGAAGGCGAGCCGCTACCCAGCAAGTCGTACTATTTCATCGGCAAGGACAATATCTCCTTCCACACCATCATCTGGCCCAGCATGCTCATCGGGCACGGCGGCCTCACGCTGCCCTACGACGTGCCCGCCAACGAGTTCCTCACCGGCGAAAGCGGCGAGAAAGCAAGCTCCAGCCGCGGCGGGGGCGGGGTGCCCTGGCTGCCCGACTACCTCAATCGCTACAAGCCCGATCCCATTCGCTACTTCATGACGAGCAACGCCCCGGAGACCCGCGACACGGTGTTCTCGTGGGCCGAGTTCTACCGCCGCAACAACGACGAGCTTGTAGCCACGTACGGCAACCTGGTGCACCGCGTGCTCACCTTCACCTCCCGCAACTTCGAGGGCAAGGTGCCGCAGCCGGGCGAGCTAACCGAGCAGGACCGCACCTTAACGGCCAGTGCCACCAACGCCTTCGACCGAGTGGGCGACCTCATAGCCGCCTGCCGCTTCAAAGAGGCACTACGCGAGGTCATGTCACTAGCCTCGGAAGCCAACCGCTACCTGGACGACACCGCGCCGTGGAAAGCCATCAAGGTGGACCGCGAGCGGGCAGGCACCTCCCTGTACGTAACTTTGACGGTCATCAACACGTTGAAGATACTGACCTCGCCCTTCATACCGTTCTCGGCACAGCAGCTACACGAGATGCTTGGCTTCCAGGGCGACGTACACAGCGAGCGTTGGGCCAAACCGGAGCTACCCGCGGGCCAGGCATTAGGGACGCCCGCGCCTCTGTTCGACAAGCTAGATGAAGACAACTTAGAGGCGGAAAACGAACGACTGGGCAACGCATGGGTAGACCCGGAAGGCCCGGTCGCGCAGCAAGGCCCGCAGGAACGCGTAGTCATATTCGAGAACCAGGTACGCACTCGCAAAGAACTCAACGAGGAGTGGGCGTAATCTACCCTCAATCACATAGAAGGAGAACAACCTACCACACATGAAAGTACTAGTCACCGGCGGGTCCGGGTTCCTTGGCATCAACCTGATACGCTACCTTCACGAGCGCGGGCACCAATGCGTGTCGCTCGACCTAATCGACTTCGACTACCCGGACATGGTAGACCATGTCACCGCCATCAAGGGCGACATCCGCAAAGAGGCCGACGTACAAAAGGTGATGCAGGGCGTGGACCAGGTGGTGCACTGCGCCGCCGCCCTGCCCCTCTACTCGCCCAAGGACATCTACACCACCGACGTCGAAGGCACCCGCATGGTGCTTGATGTGGCCCTGCGCAACAACTTGCAGCGCGCGGTGATGATCTCCTCCACCGCCGTATATGGCATCCCCGACCACCACCCCCTCGTCGAGAACGACAAGCTTGAGGGTGTTGGCCCCTACGGCCAGGCCAAGATACAGGCCGAGATGGTGTGCCTTGAGTACCGAGCCAAGGGCCTTATAGTGCCCATCATCCGGCCCAAGTCGTTCATCGGTCCGGAGCGGCTGGGCGTGTTCGCCATGCTGTACGACTGGGCGCACACCGGACACAACTTCCCCATGATAGGCAGTGGCAAGAACCGCTACCAGCTACTCGACGTGGAAGACCTCTGCCAGGCGATCTACCTCTGCATGACCCTGCCCGAGGAGAAGGTAAACGACACCTTCAACGTTGGGGCCAAGGTCTTCACCACGATGAAGAAGGACTATCAGGCGGTGCTCGACTACGCCGGGCATGGCAAGAAGATACTGGGCTTCCCGGCCGCTCCCATGATATGGACGTTGCGCCTGCTCGAAGCCATGCACCTCTCCCCCCTCTACAAGTGGGTGTACGAAACGGCCTCCAAGGACTCCTTCGTCTCCATCGAGAAGGCCGAACGGATACTGGGCTACAAGCCCAAGCACTCCAACAAGGACGCCCTCATCCGCAACTACAAGTGGTACGTCGAGCACCTGGAAGACTTCAAGAACGCCTCCGGCGTGTCCCACCGCGTCCCGTGGGGCCAGGGCATCCTGGGCATCGTGAAGAAGGTCTTCTAAGAGGGGAAGAGACGGAAACGCCAAGACGCCAAGAATCACGCCAAGGTTTAAGATGGTGTACTAAGCAAAAGGAGCAGAGTACGACAACATGTACTCTGCTCCTTTTTTGTACCCTCTAAGCCTTTATTATCTTGGCGCGTCCTTGGCGGCTTGGCGTCTTGGCGTTTCCGTCCTAATCAGAGCGGCCCTGCAAGTGCTGTTGGATACCTCGCTCTACTGCTCGCCGGGCGCGTTCGGGGCCGTATCTGCCAAGGGGCTTGAACTGCTTGCCTTTGACTTCGTTGTAGGACACGAAGAAGTGCTCTATCTCGTCCACCAGGGCGCTGCTGATGTCGTCCAGGGTGCGCACCTCTTTGTGCGCGTGCGAGTTGGCGGCCACGGCTATTAGCCGGTCGTTGCGGCCGGTCTCCCCGTCGCGCTCCGTTTGTTCGGCCTCTATCACCCCGATAAGCCGGGCGGGCACCAGGCAGCCCACGAAGGCCGGTTCGTCCATCAGGATGAGCACATCCAGCGGGTCGCCGTCCCCACCCACCGTGGAGGGCACGTAACCGAAATCGTAGGGGAAGTAAGCCCCGGCGGGCAGCACGCCCCCAAGCTTGTACAGACGCAACTTCTCATCGTACTCGTACTTGTTGCGGCTGTGCTTGGGCGTGTCTACGATGGCGTTGAGATCGCCCGTGTCTTCATCGAACGCGGGCAGGCTCAGATAGGGGTCGGCATTGGGTTCATGGGGCATGCTGTACCTCGTGTGACTCATAGTAGGAACCCGCTATTTGCAGGTTTCGAGCCACACCGCCAGGCACTTGATTGGGTATCATAGAGAAGAAGGCAGCCGTTCTGCATCAACGGGCCTGCCCTCTTTGCCTTTTCTGTGCCGGTGAGAATACCGACATTTACCCTAGCGGTCCAGGTCGCCACCACCCCAGGGCGGGTTGTCGGCACCCAGGTCCGGCAGGGTAGTGCTCGCGTCGGGCACCGTACCCCCCAGGCGGGTCAGTATGCCGGTAAGGGCGGCCTGCTCGGCCTGCAAGCTCTGGCGCATCTCGTACTGCTCGGTGCCGCCTGTCTCCTCGCGCAACATCGGGATGTACTGGCTGAGCGCGTTGACGAGGGCAGCGACCTCATTCTGGTCCAGGTTTAGTTGCATTAGTTACTCTCCTTTGGTTTGCTATGCAACTTACCCCTGCAAGTTTGATTCCAACATTCGCTATGCAAATACGGGGCGAGTGCTACTTACCAAACATCGTGGCGAGCTACGCCATCAACAAGGAACTCTGTACCGTGGCAGTAATAGATGCCATAGATTTCTGGTTGCTGTTCGCGAATATGGTCCTCTGTCTTCTCTATCAGTTCCTTTCTAAAGTAGAAATCTAGGGTCCGATGAGTATCTATATACACCAAGATAGCTGTATCAGACCCATAGGTGCCTTTCTTAAGCTTGTCCAGAGCGCGACTATATGCAAGGTTAACCAGTTGCTCGGCCTCTGCGTCTACATCCACCATTTCCGGTTCTGATAAAATCTCACGTCCAACTCTCCAAATGGGTCCCGAACTCCATCTAAAGCCATGCCTTGATACTGATTGTCGGCGCTTTGTTGAGTCATCCGTTTCCGTCGTGGTAACTTCTACTTTGATGCTGAAGTTATGGAAGCCCTTTACTGTGAGAATGGCGTCATAGGACGGGTTTCCAGTTAGGCATTGAACAAACACATCATCTGCGGGTCTAAAGAAATGTAGACCTAAGGCTGCAACAGGATAAGCCTCTTCGAGGAACTTCTTAACATTCTTACCCTTCCGTTCAAAATAGATAGTTGTGAAACCATCCTCTTTCTCCATCTCAGCCAGTTTTTCGTTGATCCATCTACACATGTCGAACACATGCCGCGCTTGCTCGTACTCTAAGGTCTCGATGTCGAACCTAGGCTCCTGGTTACCCATAATTGCGCCTCCCTACGCCGCCGAATGCTCCCCCACAAGCTCAATAGCCGTGACGTTGACCAGCGGCTGCGGGTTGAGCAGGTCTATATCTCCCACCACCTCATCCACCAGGCCCATGTTGAGGCACTGCCAGGCGGTGAAGTGGTGCTCGCGGCCCTGCATGAAGTGCTCGATCCAGTAGCTCGGCTTGTTGTACGGCTCGCCCAGCGTGTTGCGGCGGGCCAGCGTCTCGGCCATGATCTGCTTGCGCTTCGCCACGCGGTCGGCCTGGTCCTCGAACAAGAGGGTCTCGGCCTGCTTGTCGGCGGTGAATTGGATAGTGTGGATGTGCGCCATCGCGGAGCTATCCATCTGCCGGTGCGTGCCGAACTGCGCTACCAGGAAGGCCGTGCTGTACACCCCACCTTGTATGCGCGTGTGTACCTCGAAGCCCATCTCCCGAATTCGCATGAGGGTAGCCGCCAGGTGGAAGCCGCCATCGAGGCTGCCGCCCACCGAGAAGAGGGTGAGCACCACCGGCGGCCGGGGCACCGCGCCCCGTTGTGCGTAGGCGAAGCGCAACAGCGATTGCGACAGCTTGACCGCACTCTCCGGTGTGATGTCGCCCGACAGGAGAAACTCCCCATATTGTTCCAGTTCCGCGTCCGCGGGAAGCCATGTGCCATGTTGTACTGCGTTCATGATGTATCTACCTCGTGCTTCATCATATAAAAACAAAAGGGGCTGACCTCATCGGCCAGCCCCTCTAAGCGTGTGCTAAGTTCACTTCATTGTGTTACTTATGCGCTATCCCGGTCTTCCCGGCGAGAAGTAGGCCATTGTGGTGCATACACACACATACACATGGACATCGACATACACATGCAACAGGCGCAGACATCGCAGGCGCGCGACTCAGCAGAGCAGTGCCCCTGCCCTGCCGAAACCGTTATGCTACTGTTATGTGCGTCGTTCATGTGATGGTTCTCACTCAGGACCCGGTAATTTGCAAAAGTATACCATAGGAAGTTACAGTCGGCAATACTGCTTTCCGTCGATTGGGTAGGGGACGCTCGTACCCTGCACAACTTTCCCGCAAGAAAACACAAGCCGCTCACACGAACAATGTGGGGCGTGCATTTGGGTGCACGCCCCACATTCACTAACCAAAATCAACTACCCTATACATGGGTGCTGACAGCTATGGGATCGCCATTTGAATATGGCCGCTGGTGTCCGTACCGGCGCTGAAGCTCACCACCCGCACGAGCCAGTTGGCCCCGGCCGCGAAGTCTGCCGGGGTGACCACGTAGTTAGCACTCAATGGGCTGGGGCCGTCCTGGCGGGCGTAGAAGCCTGTTTGACCTGGGCCGTTGATGATCAGCGCCAGGTTAGCGGGCGTGCCGGTCCAGTTCGTCTGGGCGGCAAGAGGACCCGGTCCCCTCAGGACGGCCACGCTCACGGCCGAGCCGCTATTGGGAGACACGACGAAGGTGGTCTGAAGTGGGCTGGTGGCAGAGCCACTCGGATACGTGATCTGGATGCTGCCCTCCGCCTCGCCCGCGCCGAAACTGGCGACTGCCACCCGCCAGGTATCCCCGGCGGCGAAGTCAGCCGGGGTGACGGTGTAGGTCACCTCCAGCGCACTGGGACCGTCCTGGCGGGCGTAGAAGCCCGTTTGGCCGGGGCCGTTGATGATTAGCGCCAGGTTAGCCTGGGAGCCACTCCAGGTGGCCCTGGCCTTGATCTGGCCCGGCCCGGTCAGCCGCAAGTAATAGTACGTCCGGTTGGACAACACGTTGACGGGGTGGGTCCACACCTGGGGCGGGACTGCCGTAGCCGTGGCCGTGGGCGCTGGGGGCGCGGTGGCAGTAGCAGTGGCGCTAGGGGCAGCGGGGGCAGTTGTGGCGGTAGCCGTGGCCGCGGCGGGAGGTGCGGTGGTCGCTGTAGCGGCAGGGGGCACCGTGGGCTGCGGAGGTGCGCCTGCGTAGCGCCAGTCGTAGTAGTGCTGCCCGATGTTGCTCATCTGCACCTGGAAGCCCGCCGGTGCGTTCGGCACGTATGTTACGACTCGGCGCTCGAACGCCTGGATCATCACGTCCACGTTCGGCTGGTTGGCTATCTTCACCTTGGCCCAGTACGGCTCCGAGATGGGCAGCCCCGTCGTGTAGAACCACGGGTCGGACAGCCGCCCGTTCACGTTCTGCCCGTTGGAGGGGTTGTAGACCGGCCCGCTCAAGTTCAGGAAGTCCCACACGACCTGCGGGATGTTGTGCTTGGTCGAGCCTTCGAAGAAGGCGAACCTGGCACCTGGGAGGTTGGCCCTGGAAGGGTCGTTGCCGACCTGCCCGGTCTTGTTGATAGTGGCCGTAGCAAACTGCCCCGTCCTGCTCGCGGCGGGGTGGTCGCCAAGTGTAGTGTTAGCCACTCCCTGGAAGCTGACGTAGGTGGGCGCGTTGGGGTCGTCGGTGTCGGAGGCTAGGGGGATGTTGGCAGCCGGACGATCAACGTAGGCATGGTTGCCCACCTGCATCTTACCGGAGATAAGCTCCACGGTAAGCAGGCCGTTGGTCACGAAGAAGGGGTTGTTCTGGTCGCCGCCGGGGTTGTTGATCTCCATGCGGCTCTTGTCGAAGTACTGCACCAGGCGCTTACCGCCAACGCCCTCGGCGTAGTCCTCCAGCAGACCGCCGGTGTTGGGGTTAGGCCCCCAGTACCACGAACGCTGCACCTGCCCGAACGACACCGGCCTGTCGGTGCGCTCCCAGGTACGCTGGAAAGCGGGGTGCGCGAACGCCTCGACCGCGGCCGTAGCCGGAGTCTGGAGCGTAGTTGCCGCAACACTCCCCGACCCCGAGATGACGGGCACGGCAAGCGCTGCCAGCGTCACGTACGATAAGACCGTCTGTCTCTTCCTCATCCTTAAGCCTCCTATGCCGTGACGAAGGGCCGCAAATGATAGCGCCCATGCCCACGGGTATGCGTAATTGCCGCTTATTATACAGCGGAATTGCCGGGCGTGGGACATTGCGCCCTGGTAAAAAAGTACCATACGGAGGCTTAAATCAGCGCCAGTTCCCGCCCAACCTTCTCAAAGGCACCTATGGCGGTGTCCATCTGCTCCTGCGTGTGCGCGGCCGTGATGATGGTGCGCACGCGGCTCTTGGCTTCCGGCACGGTCGGGTAGCCGATGCCCTGCGCGAACACGCCCTCCTCGAACAGGCGGTCGCTCAGCTTGTAGGCGTTCTCGCCGCTGCCCGCGATTACCGGGGTGATGGGGGTCTCGCTCTGCCCGATATCGAAACCGAGCTTCTTGAGCGCGCCTTTGAAGTAGCGGGTGTTCTCCCACAGGCGGTCTATCAGTTCCGGCTCGGTCTCCAGCACGTCCACGGCGGCCAGGCAGCTGGCGGCCACGCTGGGAGGCAGGGCGTTAGAGAAGAGGAAGGGCCGGGCCTTGTGGATCAGGTAGTCGCGCAGGTGCTGGATGCCCGCCACGTAGCCGCCCTGCGAGCCGAACGCCTTGGAGAAAGTGCCTATCTGTATGTCCACCCGCCCGTTCAGGTCGAAGTGGTCCACGCTGCCCCGGCCGTTGCGGCCCAGCACACCCGATGCGTGCGCGTCGTCCACGTAGGTAGCCGCGCCGTACCTCTCCGCGAGGGCTACTATGTCGGGCAGGGGGGCTATGTCGCCGTCCATGCTGAACACGCCGTCGGTAATGACCATCTTGGTGCGCGCGCCCTCCGCCTGCTTTAGCTTATCTTCCAGGTCGTTCAGGTCGAGGTGCTTGTAGATGTGCCGGGAAGCCTTCGACAGCCGGATGCCGTCGATAATGGAGGCGTGGTTCAGTTCGTCGGAGATGATGGCGTCACCCTCCACCAGCAGGGCCTGGAGCACCGCCTGGTTGGAGGCGAAACCCGATTGGAAGGTGAGGCACGCCTCGGTGTGCTTGAAGGTAGCCATGCGCCGCTCAAGCTCGTCGTGCAGGTCCATCGTGCCGATGATGGTGCGCACCGCCGCCGTACCGACGCCGTGGTCGCGCACCGCCTGCAAAGCGGCCTCCCTCAGGCGCGGGTGGGTGGTCAGCCCCAGGTAGTTGTTCGACGATAGGTTGATTACCTCCTTGCCGTCGATGTTGCACACCGCCTTTTGCTCGCCGTTCACGATGCGCAAGCGGCGGAACAGGTGCTTCTGCTTGAGGGCGTCTATCTCCCCTTCGAGACGGCTACGCAAGCCTTCTTGCATGCTCTTACCCCTCCTGGCTTATAGAGTAATTGTATGTCCCGACCCGGACAGAACGGCAACGGCCCCTTCCAGGTCCGCGGCTTTCACCATGATATAGTCGGTGTCGTACGTAGATACCGCGAAGATGCTGATGCCCGCTTCGGCCAGCGGCACCGCCAGCGATGCCAGTATACCCGTAAGCCCAAAATCGAGCGGCCCCCGCACCTTCAGGCAGCGCCAGCCTCCCTCGCAGAGCACACCCCCTGGCACGGCGCTCTGCTCGCAGACCACCGAAAGCTCGTCAACAGTGCGCGTCACCGAAAAGAAGCTGCCCGACATCACCCACTCCGGCACACCACCGTCACTGCCCAGCCTGCATACAGCGTATGTGCTAGGCAGCAGGGTAAGGGTCAGCGCGATTTCGGACATGGCACATTATAAAGGAGGAAGGGGTTTGCGCATAAATGCCGCCGTCTAATATCAAGGAAAAGCCTCCCCCTGCCATCCTGAACGTAGTGCACAGCCTGCCCTGAGCATCGCCGAAGGGATCAGCAGCCCATTCTTGATAGCCTCTTGTTCAGCACCAAAGCCCGCCTTTGTCATTCTGAGCGTAGCGAAGAATCTCGTCCTTCAGCACCCAACTTGCCTCTTTCCTACGGCCACACAGTACCATAAGAAAGAGGAAACATCCTGGTGAGGGACGAGATTCTTCACTGCGTTCAGAATGACAAAGGCGGGGCTTTGGGTGCCCTGAGAGGGACAGTCAAGCACGGGTGGCTGATCCCTTCGGCGGTGTTCAGGGCAGGCTCTTCGCCGCGCTCAGGATGACAGAGGGGAGCTTTGGTGCATGGACCAAGCTCCCCTCTATAAGCAACACTGCCTCACGGACAGTCTGTGCCTTACGAGCCTAGCATCTTCCTCACGAAGCTGTTCCCACCCGGCACGTCACCTAGCACCTGCCCCGTCTGCCCGTTGACCACCAGCCGGAACGTGCGGTCGCGGTACGTATAAGCCATCGTGTAGACAGGCAGGAGCAGCAGCTTGTAAGACTGCACCGACAGGCCCGTGCGGTCCACGCTGATTGTGCGGCTGGAGTCGTCCATCTCCACGCCCGTTTCGAGGGCCACCTGCTTGTTGCTTTCCTCGACCGCGCGCTGCCGGGCCACTATTGAAGCGTCAGCCAGGGACACCGAGTATATCTCGGCGGGCCAGTTGACCAGAACCTCTGGGCTGTAGCGCTGCGCATAGGGCAAATGGTACTGTATGCCCCGGAGCATCTCGGCGGGCAGCGATTGGCTGGCGGGCACCAGCACATCCGTCACGATAGTCCCTACCGCGCCCGTGGAATGGACCAGGTTGCTCTTGTTCTGCTGCCGCCTGGCTACCGTGTCGGCGGCGCTCTCGGCAACCATGCTGAAACTGCCCAGAGCCATCCCCAATGCCACCCCGCCCAGGCCCGCCACCATGTCAATGCTGTCCAGTTCCTGGAAGTCCTGGTCTGCGCGTATCCAGCCGCTCCAGCGCACCTCGCCCACGATGTCGAACGCCCAGAACGGCAGGTACACGGGTTGCGGCAGGTGCATCGTAGCCACGCGGGCAAGATCGTCGGGCACACCCATCAGCCGGGCCTGCTCTCCGAGCCAGTGCTGCGCGTAACCAAGCGCGGCATGGTGATCGAAGGTGAAAGGCACAATACCATCAGGTTCGCGTAAGTCGTTCCTGGCCCCGCCAACCTCAACCACGACGTAGGGCGAGCCGCAATAGGCACAACGGGCCGATACGCGGGCCGGGGCGAAAGTAACCTCGGCCCCACAGCCCCGGCATTGTAGCAGCCGCTGCTGTGGCAGCACCCAGGCATGGCCCGCCTCCGTGTAGATGGCGGCCACCCAGTCCTGCTCGCTCACCTCACCGCCCACCGCACCGGCAGCGTCCTCCACTACCTGGCCGGTGGCATCTAGTTTCGCGCCGCAGAACTGGCAGCGTAACGTGCCCACAATGGGGTCGTACCTGGCGACCGCGCCGCACTTGGGGCACGGGAACCGCTTCCCCTCGAGGCTGCTTATCTGCTCGGGCTGCAAGGTCGGCGCGGCGTTCTGTGTAGCGTTCGCCCGCATCCGGGTAGGGTCAAGCCTGCCGTCCAGGATAGCCTTGTCACGGCGGGCGTCGGCGTGGCCCGGCTGCATCGAGAGCGCGTTCTCCAGGCATTCGGCCTTACGCTGGGGGTCGTCGGTGACGCGGGACAGCCAGTACCAGGCCTGGGCCTGCTGGTCCATATCGGCGTCGGTGAGCGTGACCCACTCCAGGTAATGCTCGGCCTCAGACCAGTCGCGCCTGTCGCCTGACTGCGCGGCGGCCAATCCCTTGCTCAATAACTCGTGCGCGTGACCTCTTGCTAGAGACATATTGGACCCTCTTGTGGACGATGGACGATGGACGATGGACGATGGACGATAATGGGAATGCTAAAGGTGCCTTGAGCCTAGTTGCTACTAAGCTGTGAAAGCATCCATGTATAGAATAGCGGTTCTATTGCTGGGTTTGAATGCTCCTAGTGCAGAATCAGGAGAAAAGTACTCCCGCTTACCCCTCAATCGCGCTCAGGTACTACAGGTACAAATTGGGACGGGGAGGTCCAGGTGAGCACATTAACAGGTGAGCATTGACGAAACAATGATGTTGCATCTATAATCATATGTACAGACTCTCTGTACAATATATGACAGCTATTGTTAGGTAAGCTTGCCGGAAGGGAGTTCAGAATATGGCTATTGAAACCACATACACGCAGGCTAGGGCCCGCCTGGCTGAATACCTGGATAAGGCTGTGCAGGATCGCGAGATTGTTATAGTACATCGAAAGAATAATGCTGATGCAGCCATAATCGCAGCCGATGATCTTCGGAGCTTGCAGGAGACAGCGTATCTTCTCCGTTCGCCGCAGAATGCAGGCCGCCTGCTCGCGGCTTTAGAAAGGGCACAATCTGGCGAAGGTGCGGGCTTTGCTTCGGTAGAAGATTTAAGAGCGAGCTTGGGCCTACATGAGAGCACACAGGAATAACATATTAGCCTATGCCTCCGAAGCGTCCGAAGGTACCTGAAACAAAGGAAAATGCTGAACCTGGCAACCCTAAGCGGGAGATTGTACTACAGCCTGAGTGCTTGGAGGACCTTCAGTATTGGATAGCGACAGAGTGGCGGACGGCCCGGCGAATCCTGGAGCTTATAGAGGAAGTGATGCGCACACCGTTTGAAGGTACGGGTAAGCCCGAGCACCTCAAACACTTAGGTGCTAATGTATGGTCACGGCGCATAAATCAAACAGACCGGCTGGTATATCTGGTGCGCAGCGATCGTATAGACTTCTTGCAGGCGCGCTACCACTACGGGCGAGAATAAATATAGACCCGTTGAAAAAGGGAGGCTTCGGAAGCCTCCCTTTTTGACGTGCCCAATAGCCAAGTAGCAGGATGTAAGAAAAAGCGCGATTACATCCGGCGGCAGCTACTATTGCTCAGCGTCCCTACGGAAACATCGCCACCTTCGCCGCCTGGCCGTTGTTCATCAGGTCGAACGCCTGGGCGAACTCGTCCAGCTTGAAGCGGTGGGTGATTACCGGGGTGGGGTCCACCATGCCGGTGGTGATGAGGGCCTGGGTCTGGTACCAGGTCTCCCAGATGAGGCGGCCAGATATGCCGTAGATGGTCGCGCCCTTGAAGACCACGTCGTTCGCCAGGTCGATCTCGATGGGCCGCGAGGGGATGCCCAGCATAGACACGCGGCCACCATTACGCAATGTGTCGAAGCCCTGTTTGATAGCGCGCCAGTTGCCTGACATCTCGCAGAGCACGTCCACCCCAATGCCCTCGGTCTCGCGCTTGATGATCTCCACAGGGTCGCTCTCGGCGCTGTTGATGGCTATGGTAGCGCCCATCTTCTCGGCCAGTGCTAATCGCAATGGGTTGATGTCAGTGGCGTACACGGCCTTAGCGCCCGCCGCCTTCGCTATGCCGATCGCCCACAGGCCAATCGGCCCGCAGCCGGTGACCAGCACCGTCTTAGCCGTGACGGGCGCGCTCAGCACTGTATACACCGCATTGCCGAACGGCTCCTGTATCGAGGCGATTTCGGGGGCCATGTCTGAGGGGTTCTTCCAGGCGACTTTGGCGGGCACGCTCACGTACTCGGCGTAGCAGCCGTCGCGGTCGATGCCGAGTATCTTCACTTTGGGGTCCACGTTGGCCTGGCAAATCTTGGTCTGGTAGGAGTCCTCGGAGGTGATGTGCGTCTCGAGCGACACGTAGTCGCCCACCTGCACCTCGCGGACGTTCTTGCCACGCTCTACCACGTCGCCGGAGCATTCGTGCCCGAATACCAGGGGGGTCTTAATGCGCGACTGCGCCCAGGCGTCCCAGTTGTAGACGTGCAGGTCGGTGCCGCAAATAGTGGTGGCGCGCACCTTTACCAGCACGTCGTCGGGGCCGACCTCGGGGATAGGCACGTCCACCAGTTCCGCGCCAGGCTCAGGACGAGCCTTGCAGAGGGCGCGCATAGTCTCCGGCATGTACTTTCCTCCTCAATGAGTGTCGCTACAACGCTGTAGCACCAACCGGTAGGTAACACGAAGCAATAGAGTATATCATTCGGATTGGAGCAGGGGCAAGCGGGACGATAGACGACAGACGACAGGAGACGGAACCGCCAAGACGCCAAGGACGCCGAAAGCGCGCCAAGGTTTAGGATTGTTGTTGGCACGAGTGCTGATAGCTACTCAGACCTAAGACCTCAGTCCTCATCACTCCTATCGTCCATCGTCCATCGTCCATCGTCCATCGTCCATCACCCTCCCTCTTTACCCAGCAGTTTCTTCAATTCGGCTATCGCGGCCTCTCGGCGTTCGGGGGTCATTATCTCGGTGGCAAGAGGGTGCCCGCGCCAGTCTTCCGTATGGATGCCATGCAGTTCCAGGAGAGAGGCCACGGCGTGATGCCGCACCAGGGCTTCAGGATCGTCGAGCGCACGCCACAGCGCGGCTATGCTCGCGGGAGTCTTGACCATCTTGAGGGCTATGGCAGCGTCAAGGCGCTCCCCCCAGAATGGGGCCGCATGCAACATCGTGATGAGCACTTCGGCGGCACGCGGGTATTGCTCGAGCTCCCACAGGGCGCGGGCCGTGTTTATCAGGTCGGTGCCCCGCGCGGTCTTTAGCCGCTCCTTCAGGGGCGCGACCGACTTCTGCGAGCGCAACGCCTCAAGCCCGCGGGCGGGACGGTAATCGCTGGTACTGAGGCCCTCCAGCAAGAGCCGCTCGGCCTCCGCCCGCTCCTCCCCCTCCAGCGCCAACAACGAGTTAATATCCAGGCCGTCGTGCCAGGCCATGTAGGGGTCGCCAAAGAAACTCTCGTAGAAGCTATCCCAATAGACGGATGGCATGTGTGCTCCTGTGGGGACGATGGACGATGGACGATGGACGATAGACGATAGACGATAGTAGGAGACGGAAACGCAAAGACGCTAAGAACGCAAAGAACGCGCAAAGATTAGGATTGTTCAGATGGGTGCAATCCGCCACTCAGTCCTCAGTCCTCATCACTCCCATCGTCCATCGTCTAACGCACTTATTTTCGCGGCCAGGATAAAATCGTTCTCCGAGAGTCCTTTGATAGCGTGGGTAGTCAGTTCCAGGCGCACGCGGTTCCAGGAGACATGTATATCGGGGTGGTGGCCTTCCGCCTCTGCAAGGTCTGCCACCTTGTTGACGAAGCTCATGGCCTCTTTGAAGTCCTTGAGCTTGAAGCGGCGCACCAGCTTCTTCTCGTCGGGCTTTAGTTCCCAGCCGGGCACCTGTTCCATCAGACGCTCGGCTTCCTCCAGGGGCATGGGTGGTGTGCCTGCTTCACAGGCTACGCAGTGCTTCTGTGTCAGGCCGCCAGTCATAGGGGTTGCTCCTTAGCTGCTGTAAGGCTATTCTATCACCATCTAAGTGTCGCCATCCTCAGGCGCGAAGTAATCCAGTATCTCCTTCGCCAGTTCGGCAGGACGATGGAGCGGCACGTCGTGGATAGTGTCGGGCATGATTACCGATTTGTGGTTGGTAAGGTAACGCTCTGCGCGGGCCACCCCCAGCAGCTTGGCGGTATTGTACGACTCCTGCTGCGGCGTCCTGGCCTCCGGTAGCGCGGTAACAATCAACGCAGGACACTGTACGCCACGGAGCAGGTCTTCGGGGCGGGTCTCCCAGATGGTGCGCAGAATCAGCATGTGGCTGTCGCGGCTGAGGCGGTTCGCCAGCGCACCGTTGGGCTGCTCTTCGATCGTGGCGCGCAAGAACTTGGCAATGAAGTGCCGGGGTAAGGTATCCAGGCCGCGATTGCGGGTCTTCTTCGCCAGGTCGGCCAGCTTGAACGGGCTGAGGTCGCTAGGGGCCATCAACTCGCTCATAGTCTCCCAGGTGTCGATGCCGGGGATGTCCTGTATCTGCACCAGCCCACCATCCACCAGGGCAATACCGGCGCACTCGTCTGCGTAACGCCCCGCGTAGGCCAACGCTATCGAGCCGCCCCAGGAGTGCCCCATCACGAAGACGCGCCCCAAGCCCAAAGCCTCCACCAGGCCGCGCAGGTCGGCCAGCATAGTGTCGAGATCGTAGCCGCTGCTGGGCTTCTCGCTGAACCCGTGCCCGCGCTGGTCGTAAGCCACCACGTGGAACCGCTCGGACAACAACGGCGCGGCAAGGTCCCAGATATGGTGGGTGGAGCCTAGCCCGTGGAGCGACAGCATGGGCGGGCCATTGCCACCCCAGTCCCGGTAGCTTAGCTCTACCCCGGTGTTAGCCGTTCTCACTTGCTGTAGGCGAGGTCGTTTGCGTCTCATAGTGCGTTTACTCAGCGCGCGCTCAATCATCTTTCGGCCCTCACCCACAATCGCTCCCTGTCCGCGATGACCTCTACGGTGCCGTTCAGGTCGGTGCGATACACACGGGCTCCGGCAGCCCTCAGACGCTCAAGAGTCTCAGGCGCAGGGTAGCCGAAGCGATTACCCGCGCCAACGGAGATGATAGCTACCTGGGGCTGAACCGCTGCCAGGAACCGGGGCGTAGCTACCCCTTTGCCGCCGGAATGCCCCACCAAAAGCACCTGGCTGCTCAAGCCCTCGCCCTTGTAGCTTACCATTTTGGCCTCTACTTCGTCTCGCGCCTCACCACTGATAAGGATGCTGTGGGAGGCATAGGTAAGCCGCAGGGCCAGCGACCCATCTTCCGCTACGCCGGGACCGAGCACTTCCAGGGTTACGTCAGGCTCACCCGCGAAGGTCAGCGTCTCCCCTCGAGTGGCATAATGCACGGGCACGCGGCCGGAACTGAGCAGACGGAGCCACTGGGCTTGCACGCCCCCGGTGGCAGTGTATTCGGTCTGCACCACCTGGCCCACCTCGTAGCGGCCCAGGAGGTCCACCAGGCCCATGAGGCGGTCCTGCACGGGGCGTGTGAGCACCACAAGGTCGATGTCGCGCTGCCAGAAGGGGAGGCGGTTGCCTATGCCGTTCAACAGCGGGGTAGCCCCAGGTCCGCCGTCCACCAGGGCCGTATGTCCCTGCGGAGTCCTGAGCAGTATCGCCTCGCCCTGCCCCACATCCAGCACCCAGAGATGCAAGCGCCCGTCCGGCTGCTGCCACACGATCACCAGCAGCATGATTAGCGCAACCACGGGCACGGCCAGGCCCCACAGCGGTAAGGTGACCCCGCCGGGTACCGGCTGCTTGCTCGAAGCGCCCCCTATCGCCTTAGCCACAGGACCTTCTCATCCGGCAGACTCACCATCTCATAGCCGTGCTCCTGGGCGAAGTCTATCCAGGGGAGTTCCAGGTCTCCCTCGAACCCCGTCAGGATAGCCCGCGGTGGCTCCTTTTCAAGCCGGGCCATGAACTCTGCTTGAGTCGGCACCTTCAGGTCATACCGCGCGTCCGGGTCTAGCAGCGACTCACTGCGCCACACGAATGGCCCTACGGCAAAGAGACTGTATACGTCCGCACCGCCCTCAAGCGCATGTACGGGAGCGAAAGTCAACACCTTCTCCTTCCCAACATAACGACTCACCTCCACCCCCAAGTTGTGTACCTTCACGGGCACCCATTCCGTCACGTCCCATAGAACCCTCAGCGAATAGCCAGGCCGCCCCAGGCCCACGGTCAGCATCAGCATAAGACCGAAGAGCGCCACGCTCCACTTCGCACGGGCCATGAGCAAGGCAGCCTCATAGGCCGACACTAGCACCATGAAGGGCACCAGCATATAAAAATACTGGTACCACGAGGGCGTGGCTGCGAGCGCCCCAAGCAGGAGGGCAGGCAGCAGCGCCACGCCAAACAATAGCTCGAACAAGTACAGGCTACCGGCCCCGCGAACAGCGAACAGTCCGGCCGCCAGGAAGGAAAGGGAGCCTACCACCAGCACAAGGTTCGCGGGCTGCGTAACCACCGCCCGCAGGTAGTCGAGCTTGCCCGCCAGGTCCATCGCACGCTCGTAGCCCGCATGCTCCCAGAAGAGCGCGTTTACCTGGTGGTACTCGATGTTGCCGAACACGAACTGCCCAGGGGCCATGAGGAACGCAATCAAGGAGGGCACCAGCCCCAGCAAGAGGCCGTCACCGAACAGCATCAGTGGTCGCAGCCGCTCCTTCCAGGCGGCTTTCACACCTGCCACCGACGGATACAGGAACACGGCCGCCAGAAAGACAGGCACCACGAACGCAAAGGTCAGCCGCGTGCCCACCGCCAGCCCCAGCAGCACGCCTGCTGACAAAGTCCACCTCACATGCCACTCACGCCGCGCGGCCTTGTGCACCGCTACAAAAGCCGACAGGGACAGCAGCACCGACGCGTCGTGATTCCACGCCTGCCCGCTCGTGTACCGGAATATGGGGTTTGCCATGATCGCGACTACGCTGCCAGCGGCGACAAGGAACCTCCAGCCATAGGAAATCTCGCGCAATACGCCTGCCACGCCCAGGAAAACAAGCCCCAGACCCGCCGTCGCGCACACCGTCGAGAAGACCCGTGCCTCCAACAAGAAGTAACCGGGCCACCCCAACAACGCAAACAGCCCCGCGTACATGAAGACCAGGTTGGGCATCTGCAAGTACGGGTAATCGCGGTAGGGCACCTGTAGCTTATCCGCCAGCAACACCCCGGCGGAAACGTACATATGCTCGTCGTGATTCAGCTCTTTCTCCATACTAGCAGCCAGCAACAGGAGAAAAACGAGGCACATAAAGGCCCCGCCTGCCGTCACAAACAGCAGCCTGGAAACACGTCCGGTATTCGGCTCTGGGGAGTCGCGCATAGTAAGGCAGGTGGCCGACGAGTCACATATCACGTTTCACGTTTCACGTTTCATGTGTCAACAAGCAGCGTCGCTATTATACGAGGTACTAATATCCTATAAGAGATTATCCATATGTCTGAGTTACAAGCGGCAATACCAGCACCTATAATGGCGGAGAGGCGCAGGCTACGTTCGAGGCCGAGCGCCCATGTCGCAACATTGAGGTACGGCTATATGCCCCGGTTCCGGTTCACCTTACTCACGAAATTCTCCATAACGAGCCTGGCCCTGCTGGCCGTCATAGGGGTGCTGCTCGGCATGGGCCTCACCCGGCACTTTGAAGAGCAGGCCATCGAGCAGCAAAAGATGGCCGCCGCCTCTCTCGTGCCGCCCGTGGTAGGTCGCCACCTGGATGACGACCTCCTCACAAACGGGGCAACGGGCGAGATTTACCAGGACATCCAGAAGGCTCTCTCGTTCCTGGGCGGCTCCAATCTTGTAGCGGCGAAGGTGTGGAATCGCGAGGGCATGGTCATCTACTCCGACCAGGCATATCTCGTCGGCCAGAAGCAGCCACTTACTCCCCAACTCCAGGCAAATTTCGAGGGAAGCATCACCGCCGAGATACAGCCCCTTAAGGACGCGGAAAGCGCCGAAGAGCGTGGTTACGGCGACCTGATGAAGATCTACACTCCGCTACAGATGGAGGGCACCAGCCGGATAGGGGCCGTGTTCGAGGGCAGTTACGACGTCACCGACTTGCGGCAGAGAATCAGCTACACCAACGGCTTCCTATGGTTCAGCATAGCTGGCGGCTTCCTGTTCCTCTACCTGTCACTGTTCACCATAGTCCGCAACGCCTCGAGTCGCCTCGAGCGCCAGAGCGCCGAGAACGCCCAGCTTTACCAGGAAGCCCAGCACCAGCTTGCCGAGCGCAAGGTAGCCGAGGAGCGTATCAAGCTGCAAGTGGAGCACCTTCAAGCGTTGCGCGACATCGACATCGCCATTACCTCCAACCCCGACCTGGCGCTCACTCTCAACGTGATCCTCACGCAGGTCCGCACCCAACTGAAGGTGGATGCCGCCGACGTGCTGCTGCTGGACGAGCGAGCCAGGGAGCTTGAGTACGCCGCAGGCTCCGGGTTCCGGGCGGGAGCGGTGGCGGGCACGCGCCTGTGGCTGGGGCAGGGCTACGCGGGCAAGGCCGCCCTGCAAAAGCGCACCATCGGCGTCGAGAGGATGAACAACACAGGCGACCTGACGCGTGCGGAGCTGCTGGCGGGCGAGGAGTTCGAGGCATATTACGCGGTGCCCCTGGTCGCCAAGGACAAGGTGCTTGGGGTGCTGGAACTGTTCCAGCGAGGCCGCCTACATGCGACTCCCGAGTGGCTGAAGTTCCTGGAGGCATTGGCAGGGCAGGCCGCTATCGCTGTGGACAACGCCGCCCTGTTCGACAGCCTGCAACGCTCCAACGCGGAGCTAGCCAGTGCCTACGACAAGACGCTGGAAGGCTGGTCCCGCGCCCTCGACCTGCGCGACAAAGAGACCGAGGGGCACAGCCGCCGCGTCACCGAGATGACCGTGCGGTTGGCGCGGGAGATGGGCGTAAGCGAGGACGAACTGGTGCACATCCAGCGTGGCGCGCTCCTGCACGACATAGGCAAGGTGGGCATCCCCGACTCGATCCTCCTGAAGCCCGGCCCCCTGACCGAGGAAGAATGGGCGACCATGCGCATGCACCCGGTCCACGCTTACGAGTTGCTACGCCCAATCGCCTTCCTGGAGCCTGCCCTGGACATCCCCCACGCGCACCATGAGAAATGGGACGGCACGGGCTACCCACGCGGCCTCAAGGGCGACGAGATTCCGCTGGCCGCACGCATCTTCGCCGTTGCCGACGTGTACGACGCCCTCCGCTCCAACCGGCCCTACCGCTCAGCACGGCCCCGCCAGATGGTGATGGTCCACATCATGGAGCAGGCCGGTAAGCACTTCGACCCCGACGTGGTGGAGGCGTTCTTGAGGGTGGAACGAGCTAACCCTCAGCAGGTGGTGCCACAAAACATAGCTACCGAACCTGCTAGCATAACGGCCACACAGATGGGAAGTTACAGTGGTGCCATGCTAGCCCCGGCGGGAGAGACTGCGCCCGCCCTCGTAACTGCCCGGCCCGCGTAAGCGCCGCCTACTCTACTAATCGGTTAGCCCGTCTTGGCCGCCCCACTGAGCAAGTCCCACCACGCTTGGGTACCTGCGTCCTCTAGAATAGACTCCTCTGGGAAGTAATAGCCTTCGTGGTAGCCCGTCTTAACCGTGTCGAGCGCGATTATAAAGTCGGGTTCCCGCGTCGGCACAAACTCACCTCTCACCAGCGCGCTTATCCGCCCCTTGCCTGCGTCGTGAGCGAACACCCGGCCGTTGAAGATGGCGAGTGATCCCGGCTCGATAATTATTTCCTCAAGCGGCGCGTTGAAGTGCTTCGTGAAGGTCTCCACAGTACGCTTGGGTGCCCACTCGTGCTGCTCGTGCGCGGGCATTAGCTGGCAGTCGATGAGAAGCCGCACCATGTCCGTTATGGGTAAAGGCACTATCCTGAATTGCCTGGGCAGCAGGGCTACGTTGACGAAATACTGGTAGATGGGACCGGGATACTCCGCCAGGGTTGTCAGTTCCGCGTCGAAATGCAGGTTAGTCTGCGACTTGTTCTCGCCCACCCCGGTAGTCGAAGCACGCGCCTCATCAATTTTCAAAGCCCTGATGAAAAGATCGCTACCGGCGATTGCCTCCTCCACGCTTCTTATCAACTCGACCAGCCGAGGGCACTTCTCCTTAACTACGTTCCGCGCTTCGGGACTGAGGGGGCGGGCAAGGTCCGTCAATCGCCCGCCGCGAAGTTCCGTGAGCACCTTGTGGTCGCGTAGCCACTGCATTTCCAGCATGGCGCTCTTGCGAAGGGCCTGGGGCAAATGCACGGGTAAGGGAATCACCTTGACCAGCGCATCCAGGTCCTCGTCACCGGCGAACAGTGTATAGGTGAGAGAGGCACCCTTCACTCTCCTATGCGGTGCCGGGTTCAATAACTTGTGCCGTCTCTGGTGCCCACAGTGACCGGCGGCCGCCGGCAGGTCGAAGTTGCGCCGGTTGACGGCAAAATAGGAAGAGGGTACTTCCAGGCCGCAATATGCTGCCCGTGGCTTCAGCTTCAGATCGAACATGTCCACCTAACTCTCAACCGGCGCTTGCTACGCCAAACAACTCGTCCACCACCTGCCGGAACTCTTCGCAGAACGGCAGCGGCTCTTCCCTGCGTCGTGGCATGCAGAGCGCCTCCACCAGGCCGCGATAGTACCACTCCTGCTGCGCCCGGCCCCGCTTGAACCGCGACCACGCCCCTTCCCCGCTGGCGCGTACGTCGGCCAGTATGCTGCGGGCGTTGTGCAGTTTGTCGGCCAGCGACACCAGCCGGACCTCGCGGGGCGCGGTGGGTAGATAGGCCAGCGTGTGCTCCTTGCGCTTCTCCCAGCCCTGCTCTCTATGTGGTTCCGTACAGCCCTCGACAATGGAGGCCACACGCTCGCCAAACTGCTCCCGCAATTGCTCTAGCGTAACGTAGGTGTCCTCCACCGTGTCGTGCAGAATACCGGCGGCGACCACTTCCTCGTCGCCGCCGAACGTAGCCAGCATCATACCCACCGCGTAAGGGTGCGCGATGTAGGGGATGTCGGTGCCCTTGCGTACCTGGCCCTGGTGTGCCCTCGCCGCAAGCTCAATTGCCCTGTGTATCATGCTTCCTCCGAGTATGTGGTGCGTGTGATGTGCCGGTAATCTATAATGTCAGGAGAAGCGGTCATCTATTAGAGAATGCTACTTCCTCATACTTAGATTATCGGAGTAAAGCAACTTATGCAAACCGGCGCTGAAGCAGTAATCGAAAACAGGTGGGCTGACGAAGAGACTCAGGGCATGGACGGGCTGGACCTACTGGTGTACCAGTCGAGGTTGGTCGGTTCCGACCCCAGGCTGGTGGTGTGGGGCGGTGGCAATACCTCCCTCAAGACGCACGAGACCGATTTCCGGGGGCGGCCCACTTACGTGCTCCGCGTGAAGGGCAGCGGCTCCGACCTGAAGGCGGTGGTGCGCCGCGACTTCCCAGGCGTGCGCATGGACGACGTGCTGCCCCTTATGGAGCGCGACGACATGTCCGACGAAGAGATGGTGGAGTACCTCGGCCAGACGCTGACGGAGCCAGGCTCACCCCGCCCCTCCATCGAGACGCTGCTGCACGCCTTCGTGCCCGCCGCCAGCGTCGTCCACAGCCACGCCGATGCTATTTTAGCCGTCACCAACAACGTCCGTGCCGAGGAGGTGCTTGCCGAGGTCTTTGGCGACGAGCTAGCTATCGTGCCGTACCGGCGGCCCGGCTTTCTTCTCTCCAAACACGTAGGCGAAGCAGTGCGCGACAACCCTGGTATCAAGGGAGTTATCCTGCTCAACCACGGCCTCATCACCTGGGACGACGACCCCAAAGAAGCTTACCGCCTCCACATTGAGATGGTGGACAGGGCAGCTCGCTACGCCAGGGAAAGAGGCCGGGCAACAGGGACTCACACGGAGAGCGCCCGCCTTACAGAGGAAGAAAGGAGAGAAGCAGCGTCCCGGTTGGCCCCCGTGCTAAGGGGGCTGCTTGGCAAAGACAAGCGAGTGGTCATGCGCTACCATGACACTCCTGAGGTGCTACGCTTCGTCTCCGGCGAAATTGTGCCCCTCGAACGCATGAGCCATGTGCTCAGCCAGGGCGCGGCCACCCCCGACCACATCCTCAACACCAAACGCACGCCTCTCTGGATAGAAGGATCCGACCCACGAGACCCTGAAGGGCTGGCAAACGCCTCGAAGCAAGCATACCAGGAGTGGGTGCGCGACTACGAGGAATATTACAACGCGCACCAGACCGGCGAGGGGATGCTGCCCGCTGTGCCCAGGGTGGTGTTGGTGGCTGGAGTGGGCATGTTCTCAGTGGGCAAAGACAGCCGAGCCGCTACCATATCGAGCGACATCTACCTCCACACGATAAGCATAATCGAAGCGGCGGAAGGGCTGGGAGGCTATCGCTCGCTGCCCCTCAAGGACGCCTTTGCCGCCGAATACTGGCCCCTGGAACTGTACAAGCTGACTCTGGCTCCACCGGAGAAGGAACTCAGCCGCCAGGTGGTGCTGGTCACGGGAGCGGCGGGTGCTATCGGGGCGGGTACAGCCCGGCGGTTCGCGGCAGAAGGTGCGCATGTGGTGTGCGCCGACCTGGACCTTGAGAAGTCCACCACGCTAGCAGCCGAGTTGAGCAAGGCGAACTCAGCCAATAAAGCTATCGCTGTGCAGATGGACGTGACCGATGAGGCTTCGGTGAGCGAGGCATACACGAGTGCTCTCCTTGAATACGGTGGGGTGGATGTCGTGGTGTCGAACGCTGGGATAGCCAAAGCGTGTCCGATTGACGAGTTGAGCCTGGAAGACTGGGAACGAAGCTTCGCCGTCAACGCCAGGGGGCACTTCCTGGTGGCGCGCGAGGCGTTGCGGATAATGAAGACGCAGGGCACGGGCGGCAGCTTCGTGTTCGTCGCCACCAAGAACGTCACCGCGCCCGGCAAGGACTTCGGGGCCTACAGCGCCTCCAAAGCAGCGGAAGCCCAGTTGGCGAGGGTGCTTGCGCTGGAGGGGGCGCCGCATGGCATACGCTCCAACATGGTCAATCCCGACGCCGTGTTCGCGGGGTCGGGCCTCTGGTCGCAAGAGGTACGCGAGCAGCGGGCGAAAGCGCAGGGCATCGATGCCGGGGAGATAGAGGAGCACTACCGCAAGCGCAACCTCCTACAGGTGGAGGTCACCGCCGCCGACGTAGCCGAGGCCGCCCTGTTCTACGCCTCCGACCGCTCGGCCAAGACCACGGGCAGCATGCTCCCGGTGGACGGCGGCTTGAAAGAAGCATTCCCACGTTAGGGGTTTAGGGGTGTAGAGTGCTCTCTGCCTGGGTTTGGGGTGTCTACAAATCTACCCTCTATCTTCTTAGCCTTTCAGAGACAAAAGGCATAGCAGGTTAGGCGAAGCTATGGCGGACACAAACCCCGAAGAACAAAGCGAGAAGGCACCCAGCAGCAGCACCTCCACCCTCAAGGCGGTGCTGTTCGACTGGGACGGCACGATAGTAGATTCCGCGCAGGCGATGTTCCTGTCATACCGCCACGCTTACGAGAAGCACCTGGGCATAGTGTTCCCCAGGGACGACGCTGATTTCCGGCAGTTGGTGCCGATGCGCCTTGCCGAAAGCTCGGCCAAGTTCGGGGGAGAGAAAGCCGCCGACGTAGCCCTCAGCTACAACCAGTACTACGAGAAAGAGGGCTACAAGACCGGCAGGGTCTACGATGGCGTGCGCGAGGTGCTGGTCGAGTTGAGAACGCGGGGCTACCTGCTGGGCGTAGCATCCAACAAGGGCTGGGGCAGAATCGGTGCCGACATCGACTACCTGGGGCTTCAGGGCCTGCTGGACGCCTTTGTCACCTCGGAAGACACTCCCCAGCGCAAGCCCCACCCCGCGCCCTTGCTCAAGCTAGCAGAGAAGCTGGATGTAGAACCCCAATACTGCACCTACATAGGCGACTACCGGGGCGACATCATAGCGGCCAGAGAAGCAGGCATGGTGTCTATAGCCGTGATGTGGGGCGGGATGTTCCCCACAGAGACCCTGCTGGCCGAGCACCCCGACCATGTAGTCGAGAGGCCGCGGGAGTTGCTTGAACTCTTCCCCCGCCTTGAAGCCCCTCAACTACCCCCGCCAGGGATCGGAATAGAGCCTGAACGTCTTTGCTAGATACTTTCTCCGCACAATGGTTGAGCTACGAGCACGGCACCCAAAGAAGGCCCTGTCATCCTGAGCGTAGCGAAGGATCTCAGATGCTGCCTCTATGTATGTGTTGAACTTCCAGCACCCTTGTACCTCTATTCAACAGCCTCCCTACTCACCTTCTTGAGATCCTTCGCTACGCTCAGGATGACAAGGGGGTGTTCTGGGTGCCGTGGTTGTAACCAAGCCGCTAGCGCAAATAGCTTCTGCAAGCCGCCGAGGCGTTACATATACGGCTGGTGCAACTCAACCGACTTAGCCGTCTTGCTGCGCACGCGGATATTGATCATCTCCACGAACACCGAGAAGGCCATCGCGAAGTAGATGTAGCCCTTTGAGATGTGCTGGTCGAACCCTTCCGCCACCAGGGTCACGCCGATCAGCAAGAGGAAGCTGAGCGCCAGCACCTTTATGGTCGGGTGCTGCTCGATAAACCGGCTGATAGCCCCTGCCGATATCATCATAATGCCCACCGCGATTACCACGGCAGTAACCATCACCCAAAGCTCGTTTGCCATGCCCACGGCGGTGATTACCGAGTCGAGGGAGAAGACAATATCGAGCAGGATTATCTGCACCAGGGTAGAGACGAAAGCCGCCCTGCCCCTCGGGGCGGTCTGCGCCGCATGGTCGTCCGGCTCGCCCTCAAGCCTGTGATGTATCTCCCAGGTGCTCTTTCCAAGCAAGAACAGCCCGCCGCCTATCAGGATGAGGTCGCGGCCCGAAATCTCCTGCTCAAGAACGACAAACCAGGGCGCGGTGAGGCTGATAATCCACGATAGGGAGAGAAGCAGCAAAATGCGCGTGAACATAGCCAGCCCCAACCCCACGGTACGAGCGGTGGCCTGCTGCTCTTTGGGAAGGCGGCCCGCCAGGATGGAGATGAAGATGATGTTGTCTATGCCTAAGACGATCTCCAGCACAGTGAGAGTCGCCAGCGCGATAAGGCTGTCAGGGTTCAGTAACCATTCCATGTACCGGTCCTCCGGGAACAAATATTGGCATTTTGCGTCGTGCAAGGGAAGCCGCGCGTATCCTACCATATTACGCAATATTCCTGCCATCAGATGCAGTAGCCGCCGAGCGACACATTGGCTACAATGAGGAGGAATTGCGGGGAGGAGCAGTACAGCATGCCTGAGCGCCGGACGTACGATGCGGTAGTGGTCGGAGCAGGCCCAAACGGGCTGGCAGCCGCTATAGCCATTTCGCTGGCGGGCAAGTCGGTCCTGCTGGTGGAGGCGGAGGAGACCACCGGCGGGGGCACACGCTCCGCTGAACTGACGCTGCCCGGCTTCACACATGATGTCTGCTCTGCGGTGCACCCGCTAGGCGTGGCCTCCCCGTTCTTCCGCACGCTACCTCTGGAGGAGTACGGCCTGGAGTGGGTGCACCCACCCGCCCCGCTGGCTCACCCCCTGGACGATGGCTCGGCTGCCATGCTCGAACGGTCTATTGAAGCAACAGGCGACTCCCTCGGCGCGGACGCTGAAGCCTACCGCCGCCTCATAGAGCCAATCGTCAACGACTGGTACCACATGGAGGGCAGCACATTGGGGCCACTCAGGTTCCCAAAGCACCCTGTCGCGCTCGTCCGCTTCGGGTTGAGGGCTATCTTCCCGGCCCGGCTGCTGGCCCGCACCGCCTTCGATGGGGAGCACGCCCGCGCCCTCTTTGCGGGAATGTCCGCCCACTCTATACTCTCCCTCGACCAGCCGTTGAGCGCGGCGTTCGGCCTGGTGCTGGGGACGCTGGGGCACGTCGTGGGCTGGCCGGTAGCGCGGGGTGGCTCGCAGAAGGTAGCTGACACCCTGGCTTCCTACCTGCGCTCGTTGGGTGGGGAGATAGTCACCGGCTGGCGGGTGAAGTCGCTGGAAGAGCTGCCCCCCACCCGCGCCGTGCTGCTGGATGTCACGCCGCGCCAGTTACTCGCTATAGCGGGTCGTCGCTTCACCCCCAACTACCGCACGCAACTGCGGCATTACCGATACGGCCCCGGAGTGTTCAAGCTTGACCTTGCGCTGGACGGACCTATCCCCTGGAAGGCCCCGGAGTGCCTGAGGGCAGGCACGGTACACGTTGGCGGCACCCTCGATGAGATAGCCGCCTCCGAGGATGCTATGTCGCACGGCAGGCACCACCCCAGGCCGTTCGTGCTGGTGGCCCAGCAGAGCTTGTTCGACCCCACCCGCGCACCGGAGGGCAAGCACACCGTCTGGGCCTACTGCCACGTGCCCAACGGCTCCACGGTCGATATGACCGCCCGCATCGAAGCGCAGATAGAGCGGTTCGCCCCCGGCTTTCGCGACCGCATACTGGCCCGCCACGCTATGTCCACCGCTGACATACACAGGTACAACGCCAACTACATCGGCGGCGATATAAACGGCGGCGTGCAGGACCTGCGCCAGCTTTTCACCCGCCCCGCCGTGCGCCCCATCCCCTACAACACCCCCGCCCGTGACGTGTACGTCTGCTCGTCGTCCACCCCACCCGGCGGCGGCGTGCACGGCCTGTGCGGCTGGGAGGCCGCGCGGGTGGCCCTGCGACACAGCTTCAACGCTAAACGCCAAGACGCCAAGACGCCAAGCACACGCCAAGGTTGAGGAAATGGTTTAGTTAGGATGAAAAAGGAGCAGGGTACGACATCTCTTACCCTGCTCCTTTTTCACTCTCCAAACCCTAATCTACTTGGCGCGTCCTCTGCGTCTTGGCGTCTTGGCGTTTAGACTCGTCTCCTAATCGGTCCACACCCAGTCGCGGATCTCCGGCATGTCCTCGAAGTGTTCGCGGGAGTACTGCACCGCCCGCTGTATGAGCGTGGTACACTCGTCCACCAGCGGGGCGGCAAGCCCGCGCACCCTTGGGGCGTACTTCAGCGCGGAGATGGCAAGGTGGTAGCGGCTCATCTCGTTGAGCACCACCATGTCGAACGGGGTGGTAGTTGTACCCTGCTCGTTGAAGCCGCGCACGTGGAAGCGGTCGGCGTTCGGGCGGCCGTGCACCAGTTGGTGTATGGCGCGCTGGTAGCCGTGGAACGCAAAGACTATAGGCTTGTCCGCGGTGAACGTGTTGACGAAGTCGGTCTCGCTCATGCCATGCGGGTGCACCGAGCGCGGGAAGAGCGTCATCAGGTCCACCACGTTCACCACGCGCACCTTCAACTCGGGTATGTTCTTGCGAAGCCACCAGGCGGCGGCCAGCGTCTCCATAGTGGGTATGTCGCCCGCACAGGCCAGCACCACGTCAGGCTCAAGACCCATGTCGTTGCCCGCCCACTCCCACACCGAGGCTCCCCTGGCGCAGTGCTCTATCGCTTCGTCCATGCTCAGGTACTGCAACTGCGGCTGCTTGTCAATAACGATCAGGTTGACGTAGTTGCGGCTGCGGAAGCAGTGGTCGGCCACGGACAGCAGGCAGTTGGCGTCTGGCGGCAGGTAGATGCGGGTGACCGTGCCCCGCTTGGAGAGCATCACGTCGATGAGACCCGGCCCCTGGTGGCTAAATCCGTTGTGGTCGTTGCGCCACGAGGTGGAGGTGAGCAGGATGTTCAGGGAGGCAATCGAGTCGCGCCAGGGTAGCTCTATGCCCTCCTGCTGCCACTTGGTGTGCTGCACCGTCATGGAAGCCGACACCATAGCGAACGCCTCATAGGTCGCATAGAGGCCATGCCGCCCCGTGAGCAGGTAGCCTTCAAGCCACCCCTCGCAGTTGTGCTCGCTAAGTATCTCCATCACCCTACCTGTGGGCGACACGTGTTCGTCCAGGGGGATGGTCCTGCCGACGAAGCAGCGGTTCTCCACCTCGAATACGTTATCCAGCCTGTTGGAGTGCGTTTCGTCGGGGCAGAAGAGCCGGAAGTTGGCCTGCTCGGCGTTCAGCTTGAAGATGTCGCGCATCATCTTGCCCAACTGCCGAGTCGATTCTCGTCGCTCGCCGGCAGGCGCTTCTACAGGGATGGCGTAGTCGCGGAAGTTGGGCAGGTTGAGGTCCACCAATAGCTTGCCGCCGTTGGCGTGCGGGTTGGCCCCCATGCGGCGCACGCCTTCGGGAGCGAGCGCCCGCAGTTCGGGCACCAGCCTGCCGTTCTCGTCAAACAGGTCGTCCGGCCCGTAGCTGCGCAGCCACTCCTCCAATAACACAAGCTCCTCCAGGTTCTTCTTTACCCCATGCAGAGGCACCTGGTGCGACCGGAACGTACCCTCCACCGGCAGCCCATTTATTTCCTCAGGCCCCGTCCATCCTTTAGGCGTACACAACACGATAAGGGGCCAGCGTGGACGGCCGGAAAAGCCATTGGTGCGGGCGTCCTGCTGTATCTTGCGGATGCGGGAGTAACAGGTGTCGAGCGTGGCGGCGAACTCCTGGTGCACGCGGGGCACGTCGTCGCCCTCTACGAAGTGCACCTCATAGCCGAAGCCTTCGAGCAGCGAGCGCACGTCCTCGTTGCTCGACCGCCCAAGCACGGTGGGACCGGCGATCTTGTAGCCGTTGAGGTGCAGGATGGGGAGCACCGCCCCGTCGCGCACGGGGTTGAGGAAGCTGATACCCTGCCAAGACCCCATTAGCGGCCCGGTCTCAGCCTCGCCGTCGCCCACCACGGCCGCCACGATCAGGTCGGGGTTGTCGAAGGCCGCGCCGAATGCGTGGGTGAGCACGTAGCCAAGCTCGCCACCCTCGTGTATCGAGCCAGGGGTGGGCACGCTCACGTGACTGGGCACGCCGCCGGGGGTCGAGAAGCGGCGGAACAGTTGGCGGATGCCCGCCGTGTCCTCGGTAACCTCGCTGTAAATCTCGGAGTAAGTACCCTCCAGGTAAACCTGCGCTATGATGGCCGGACCGCCATGCCCCGGCCCTGCCAGGTAGATCACGTTGGCGTCATGCTCCTTGATGAGCCGGTTCAGGTGCACGTAAATCAGGTTGAGGCCAGGCGAGGTGCCCCAGTGTCCCAGCAGGCGCGGCTTGATCTGCTCAGGTCGCAGGGGGTCGCGAATGAGCGGGTTCTCCTGGAGGTATATCTGCCCCACCGTAAGGTAGTTGGAGGCGTTCCAGTAGCGGACCATCTTGTCCAGCAACTCCGGGGAGAGCGGCCCCTCTACAGGCTCCTGCTTGTCAGGTGGCGCTTCGCCCCGTGCGCCGTCCTGTGTGACCGCACTCGAAATATCTGTGTCAAAGACGTACATAAATGGTTCCTCTTTCACAGCCAAGAATAACAACCACAGGCAATCGGGTTAGCAGTGGGTTGGTCGCCTCCATTATAAAAGACAAGGGACTTCTGTGCCCCCATACTTCAGGCACGTAGCTTTTACACAACTAGGACTCTGTCAGAATCGGATACCAGGACCAAACTCCCCTTTGTCATTCTGAACGCAGTGAAGAATCTCGTCCCTCAGCACCCTAGCTACCTCATTCTTTAGGCGGCACTCTCCTGTAAGAAAGGGCAACACCTGGGAGAGGGACGAGATTCTTCACTGCGTTCAGAATGACAAAGGGGAGTTTGGTCCCGCTGGTTGAGGCACAGAGTTGAGGCACAGGGAGGTGTGATCCACGGACACGCTAGCACCGGCCACGTAAATTTCCTTCCTGCTATGTCGTGTATAATGACAAACGATTGTCGTCTATCAAGTACCCCACAGCCCATCAAGAGCAGGTCAAAAGCCATGACTACGAGCCTTCTATTACCCAACTACATCAACGGCCGGTGGTCCGACCCAGATGCCACAGATGTGAGGGATGTCACCAATCCCTCGACCGGCGAGTTGCTGGCCCGGGTGCCTCTAGCGGGGCAGGCCGAAGTCGCGCAGGCGGTGGAAGCGGCGTCGGCGGCTTTCCCTAAGTGGCGCAGGACCCCACCGGAAGAGCGCATCCAGTACCTCTTCAAGCTCAAACAGCTACTCGAAGAGAACCTTGAGGACATAGCGCGTCTCGTCACGATGGAGAACGGCAAGACGCTCGATGAGGCGCGGGCCGAGATACGCCGGGGCATCGAGAACGTGGAGGTGGCGTGCGGCATCCCCACTCTCATGCAGGGCTACAACCTGGAGGACGTAGCGGCGGGCATTGACGAGTTTATGATCCGCCAGCCCCTGGGTGTGGTCGCGGCCATCACACCCTTCAACTTCCCGGTGATGATACCCTTCTGGTTCCTGCCATACGCCATCGCCTGCGGCAACGCCTTCATCCTCAAGCCCTCCGAGCGCGTGCCAATGACGATGGGGCACGTCTTCAAGCTGATGGAGGAGCTACATTTGCCGCCCGGCGTGCTGAACCTCGTGAACGGGGGCAAGGAAGCGGTAGACGCGCTGCTCGACCACCCCGACGTGCAGGCCATCAGCTTCGTAGGTTCCACGCCCGTCGCCCGGTACATCTATGCAAAGGCGGCGGAGAACGGCAAGCGCGTGCAGTGCCAGGGTGGGGCCAAGAACCACGCGGTGGTGCTGCCCGACGCGGACCTGGAGATGGCGACCAAGATCGTCAGCGATAGCGCGTTTGGCTGCGCTGGACAGCGGTGCCTTGCCGTGTCGGTGGCCGTGACTGTGGGGGAGGCGCAGCGCACCTTCCGGGATGCCATAGCAGAGATGGCAGGCTCGCTCAAGGTGGGTTACGGCCTCGAACAGGGCGTGCAGATGGGGCCTGTAATCACGGCGGAAAGCAAGTCGCGAATAGAGGGGCTTATAGCCAAGGGTGCGGGCGAAGGGGCGCGGGTGCTGCTCGACGGCCGCAACCCGGCCATCTCAGGCTACGAGGTCGGCAACTTCGTCAGGCCCACCGTGCTTGACGGCGTGCACCCCGACAGCGAATTGCAGAAGACCGAGATATTCGGCCCCGTCCTCAGCCTTATCCACGCCGACACAGTGGACGACGCGATAGACATCCTCGCCCGCAGCCGCTACGGCAACGCAGCCTCTATCTTCACGAGCAGTGGGGCGGCGGCTCGCGAGTTCCGCTACAGAGCGCCCGCGGGCAACATAGGTATCAACATCGGCGTGGCGGCCCCGATGGCCTACTTCCCCTTCAGTGGCTGGAAGGACAGCTTTCTAGGGGTGCTGCACGGCCAGGGCCGAGACGCGGTAGAGTTCTACACCGAAAAGAAGGTGGTCATCGAACGCTGGCCGAGCGAGTGGTCACGCAAGTTCTAAGGGGTGCAGGGAGCGTCCTGCTGGGGCCTGGGGTCTCCCCGGTTCTTCATCTCTCTTCCATATGCAAGGCTAAGGAGCTATCGATGAGCGACACCGTAGATAAGTACCGCGAGTACGTCATCACCGGCTTTGTGAAGGCCGTACAGCCAATCGTAATCGAGCGGGCGCTGGGGGCTATCGTGACGGACGAGGCCGGTAAAGACTACATCGACTGCTTCGCGGGCATATCGGTGGTGAACGCGGGGCACTGCAACCCTGAAGTGCTGGCCGCCGCCAGGGAGCAGATGGAAAAGCTGGTCCATTCTGCGTCATATATCTACTACACGCAGCCATTGGGCGACCTGGCCGAAAAGATGGCGCAGATAACACCGGGCCGCCTCAAGAAGAGCTTCTTCGCCAACAGCGGCGCGGAGGCTATCGAAGGGGCGGTCAAGCTGGCGCGGTTATATACCGGCAAGACCGAGATTATCTCGCTGACCCACAGCTTCCACGGCCGCACCTGGGGTGCCCTCAGCATCACGGGCAACGCGGGCCGCAAGCGCCGTGGCGGGCCATACGCCCCTGGAGTGGCGTTCGCACCCGCCCCCTACCTCTTCCGCTCTAGCATCAACGACCCCGAAGAGCTAGGCGAGCAGTGCGCACAGGCCATAGAGGACGTTATCCAGTACTCCACGTCCGACGACGTAGCCGCCTTCATAGCCGAGCCTCTGCTTGGGGAGGGCGGGCTTATCGTGCCTCCTCCGAACTACTTCCGGGGGGTGAAGCGTGTCCTTGACAAGCACGGCATCCTTTTCATCGCCGACGAAGTGCAGACAGGCTTCGGGCGCACCGGGGCCATGTTCGCGCTGGAGCACTACGGCGTCGAACCTGACATCCTTGTCACTGCAAAAGGTATCGCTGACGGCTTCCCCCTCGGTGCCTTCACCACGAGGGACGAAATCGCGGCGGCGTTCAGGCCGGGCGACCACCTTTCCACGTTCGGCGGCAACCCCGTATCGTGCGCCGCTGCCCTGGCGAACATCGAGTTCATACAGCGCGAAGGTCTCTCCGACAAAGCCCTGCAAGACGGCGAATACGTCATGTCGAGGCTGCGCGGTATGCAGGAGCAGTTCCCCATCATAGGCGAAGTGCGCGGCATGGGCCTGATGATAGGCGTAGAGTTGGTTGGGGACGAGGCGCTCACACCGGCAGTCGTAGAGGCGGAAGGGATAAGAGCCTACTGCCTGCAAAACGGGGTGCTGGTAGGCGTGGGCGGCGTGTACGGCAACGTGGTAAGAATACAGCCGCCACTGGTAATCACCAGAGACCAGCTAGACCGCGCGCTAGAGGTGTTAGAGCAGGCGCTGGGGGTAGTAGCTACGGCAGAGCATCCAGGGTTGCAGCCTGTAGCTTCCGGCAGATAGGGAAGGTGCTAGGTTAAGGAGTAGGTATGCCAGGCAGAAAAGTGCATTGGGGAGTGCTCGGCACGGCGCGAATAGCCGACACGGTGATACCAGGCCTCCTGAAAGCCGGCAATAGCGAGTTGGTGGCGGTCGCTAGCCGGGATACGGCAAAAGCCCGTGAGTGGGCGCAAGCACGTAGTCTACAGCACTACTTCAGCAGCTACGACGAAATGCTTGCCTCCGATCTCATAGACGCGGTGTACATCCCCCTGCCGAACGCCCTGCATGTAGAGTGGAGCATACGCGCTGCCGAACATGGCAAGCACGTGCTGTGCGAGAAGCCCATCGCCACTAACGCCTCGCATGTAGAGGAGCTAATAGCCGCCCAACGAAGGAATGGGGTGAAATTGATGGAAGCCTTCATGTACCGCTTCCATCCGCAAACCGAACGCATCCGGCAGCTTATAGCAGGTAGGGCCATAGGCGAAATCAAGATAGTGCGAGCGACATTCGACTTCCTGCTAAGCCGCCCGAACGACGTACGGCTGAGCAAGGAGTTAGGCGGCGGGGCGCTACTGGATGTGGGCTGCTATTGCGTCAACATAGCGAGCCTGGTGGTTGGTATGACGCCTCGGACGGTGACTGCTAGTGCTGTCTGGTCTGAGGAGGGTGTAGATACGTCCCTGGTGGGTACGCTAGAGTTCTCTAACGGGGTGCTGGGGGTCATTGATTGCAGCTTCCAGGTCGGCACCTCCATGCAACAGAAACTCGAAGTTTCCGGCATGGGTGGCCTCATTCGAGTGGCGCAACCCTTCCGCATGAGCGAGGAAGATACTACCATTATCGTTGACAAAGCCGACAAGGAAGGCACGGTCGAGCAGGTAAGCGTGCCGGGAGGAAACGAGTACCAGTTCATGGTCGAGCACTTCGCTGATGCCGTGCTGAGCGACACCGACCTGAGCTACACCCTGGAAGACAGCCTGGCGAATATGCGCGTGCTGGACGCCTTGATACACTCGGCAAGGACGGGGCAACGGGTGACGGTAGAGTAGAACCACGGCGCACGCACTAACTCCACATGAACCAAATCCCCCCTGATTACGCCCGCACAATGCAAGAGGTCTACGGCACCGCAGGCGTCGAGTGGCTGGACCAACTACCCTCCCTGCTTGCTCACTGCGAGCAGCGCTGGTCGCTGAGGGTAATGCCACCCTTCCCGTTGTCCTACAACTACGTCGCTCCTGCGGTGCGTAGCGAGGGTGAGGAAATAGTCCTGAAGGTAGGGTACCCCGGTGCCGAACTTATGTCGGAAATGCAGGCGTTACAACTCTACGATGGGCACGGTATCGCCCAACTGCTCGATTTCGACCGAGACAGAGGCATCCTGCTGCTGGAGCGTCTCGAGCCAGGAACGCCCCTCTCCGGCCTCACGGACGACGAGCAAGCCACCTCTATAGCCGCCCAGGTCATGCGCCAGTTGTGGCGTCCGGTGCCCCAGGAGCACCCCTTCCCAACTGTGGCTAGGTGGGCCGCAGGACTTGGAAGATTGCGAGAGCACTTCGGCGGCACCACAGGTCCATTCCCTGCTCGATTGGTCGAGGAAGCGGAGACTCTCTTCGCCGAACTGCTTGCCTCGACGTCCGAACAGGTGCTACTACACGGCGACCTGCACCACGACAACATCCTATCCGCCGAGCGCCAACCCTGGCTGGCTATAGACCCGCAGGGGATTGTAGGCGAACCGGCTTACGAAGTCGGTGCCCTCATGCGCAACCGGCTACCTGAGCCGCTCGCCGGACCTGATGCGAGTCGCTTCCTTGCGCGACGACTGGACCAACTAGCGGAGGAACTGGGGCTTGACCGATCGCGTCTTCATGGTTGGACACTGGCACAGGCTGTCTTGTCCGCATGGTGGAGTATTGAGGATCATGGATACGGTTGGGAGCCTGCCATTGCCCTGGCCCAACTACTGTCGGATATGCGAGCATAGCACCCGGCAGAAATGACAAGCCCTGTTTGGTCACCATGCCTGAACAGAGCAGGGCCTTACGTAGCCTCTACCTGCGCTATCCCTTGACCGAGCCTGCCAGCAAGCCCCTGATGAAATAGCGGCTGAGGAAGATATAGACCAGCAGCGTGGGCAGCGCGGTAATCAAGGAGCCTGCCATCTGCATGCCGTAGTCGGTGCCCGCCTGGCTGGAGCCAAGCCCCGCCAGCGCGACGGTGATGGGTTGGGTGGCCGGGTTGCTGTTGAGCGTGACCGCGAAAAGGAACTCGTTCCAGATGGCCGTGAACTGCCAGATAAGCACCACCACAAACGCGGGTATGCTCACCGGCAGCACGATGTGCCTGTATATACCGAAGAAGCCCGCCCCGTCTATGGTGCCCGACTCTACTAGCTCGTTGGGCACGCCCGCGTAGTAGTTGCGAAAGATGAGCGTGACAATCGGAATGCCGTAGACGACGTGCACCAGTATCAGGCCAGGTATGGTGGCGAATAGCTGGATGCTCTGTAGGAACTGCACCAGCGGGATGAGCACGCTCTGGTAGGGGATGAACATGCCGAACAGGAGCAGCGTAAAGATCGTATTGGAGCCTCGGAACTTCCACTTCGACAGCACGTAACCATTCAGACTGCCCAGCACCGACGATATAGCTACCCCCGGCACCGACAGTATCACGCTGTTGATGAAGCCGTTCTTCAGTAGCTCCCAGGCGTTACCGAAGTTGGCGAGCGTAGGCGATACGGGCAGCGACCAGGGGTTGCCGCGCGAAACTTCCTCCATGCCCTTCAGCGCCGTCACTACCGCCACGTATACGGGCACCAGGAAGAACACCATCATGACGATGAGGATGATATAGAACACCCAGTTCAGGTTGAACCGGGACGCGCCCTTCTCGGTGGAGGCTGGCAGAGATGCCTGGTTCGCGCTCATGCCTCGGCCTCCGATCTGAGGTTGGTTATCAGGTAAGGCACTATCACTACGGCCACGAACACCAGCATAATTACCGATATGGCAGCCGAGCGCGCAAACAGGTCATCGCGGAAGGCTAGCTGGAACATGTAAATCGAGGGCACGTCGGTGGCGAAGCCGAGCGTCTGGCTGCCCCCTGTCATAACGTAAATAAGGTCGAATATCTTGAGCGAGATGTGCCCCAGGATGATAAGCGCGGACAGCACAATGGGGTTGATGATGGGCAGCACGACCCGCCGGTAGACCTGGAACTCAGTCGCCCCGTCCACACGAGCGGCCTCCCGCAACTCCTCCGGGATACTGCGGAGGGCCGCCAGGAACATCGCCATCGTGAAGCCCGACATCTGCCACACGGCAGCCACGGTGACGGCGGGCAGCGCCAGGTTGCGGTCTATGACCCACGCAAACGGCTGGTCCAGGAAGACCCAGCGCCAGATGGTGCCCGTCACCACGAAGGAGAGGGCCATCGGGAAGAGGAAGACGTTGCGGAAGAGGCTCTCGCCCTTGATCTTGCGGTCCAGCAGAATAGCCAGGCCCAGCCCAAGCACGATGCAGGCAACCAGGAACGCCAGAGTGAAGATCCCGTTGTTGCGCAGGTCCGTGAGGAAGCGGTTGTCACCAAACAGGCGCTCGTAGTTGCTCAGGCCCACGAAGTCGGCGGCGGGGAAGCGCACCGGCCCCACCTGATTCATCACCCCGATGCCGCGCCAGTTGGTGAGGGAGGCCCACCCATTCCACGCGATAAAGCCGTACACGAACAGCCCCACCGCGATTATCGAGGGCAGCAGCATGAGGATAGCGGTCAGCCTGTCGCGGCTCAACGGCTTGCGGCGAGCGCGTGCAGGTACCACCATCGACGCTGGTTCAGCCTTAGCAGAGGGTTGCGTAGGGGCCTGCGGCGTTACAACGTTGGTCATGGTTTTCTCGATCTGGAAATTGGAATTTCGAATTTCGAATTTAGAATTTATTGGATACCTTCTAAATTCGAAATTCGAAATTCCAATTTCCAAATCCGTCTACTTCAACAGGTCTTCTGCCTGCGTCTGCAACTCCTGCGCGGTCTCGGAAGGCTCGCCCAGGTTGGCTACGAAGTTGTTGATAGCGGTAGTAAGGGCGCTGTTGAAGGCCTCCTTGGTGGCCGAGCCGTGCGGTGCGCTACCGACCAGGGCCGTGGCGGCGGAGAAGTCCTTGGTGGCGTCCTGCATGTAGACGTCGAACTGGCTGGTGTCAACGTCGGTGCGGGCCGGGATCGAACCCTTGCGCAGGTTGAACACTACCTGTCCGGTCTTCGAGGCCAGCAGGTCGAGGAACCGCTTGACGTTCTCGGGGTTCTTGGCACCCTTCGGCACGCCGAAGCTGTCGCTGATGACCTTGAAGATGCCGCTCGTGCCGGGGCTGGGGATCCAGCCGAAGTTCTCCGCCCAGTTGTCATCGTTGGCCTGGAAGTAGCCCTTGGCCCAGTCGCCCATGATGGTCCCGGCGGCTGTGCCCTTGAGCACCTGCCCGGCGGCGTCGTCCCAGGTCAGCGCCGAGAAGTCGGAGTTGACGTAGCCGCCCTGCCAGATCTTCTTAAGCTGGGTGAGGGCTTCCACGACCGACTCGTCGGTCCATTCGGCGGTGCCTGCCATCAGGTCGTTGTACTTGTCGGGGCCTGCGGTGGTCAGCAGGATGTCCTCGAAGAGCATCGTGACGGCCCAGGTGTCCTTGCCGCCCACGGCCAGCGCGGCGATATTCTTGGCCTTCAGCTTGTCCGCCGCGGTGAAGAACTCGTCCCAGGTGGTGGGCGCGGTGATGCCGTTATCGGTGAACACCTTCTTGTTGTAGAAGAGCACGTTGCCCCTGTGGATGTTGGCGGGGACCGAGTAAATCTGGTCGTTCTGCGTGATCATGGTGAGCAACTGCTCGGGGAAAGCGCCCTTGATGTTCATGTCGGTGTAGATGTCGGTGACCGCGTCCATGCGGTCCGCCACCACGTAGCCGTCGATCAATTCGGGGCCTGCGTGCACCTGGAAAGTATCGGGCGGGTCGTTGCCCTGCATGCGGGTCTTTAGCACGGCCTTGGCTTTGTCGCCACCGCCGCCCGCTACCGCCGCGTCTATCACTTCTACGTTGGGATAAAGCAGACTGTAGAGGTTGAGGATGTCGTTCTTACCCTCGGCCTCCCCGCCCGCCGTCCACCAACTAAAGAACTCCATCTTGCCGGAGGCAGTGGGGTCGGGCAGGATGCCTTCTTCGGCCAGGGCGGCCAGCGTCTCGGCGGCCTCGCCCACAGCAGCAATAGGGGTCTCTGCTGTCATCTCAGTAGGTATTGCGATTGTAGTAGGGGTAGCGGCGGGTCCTCCGCACGCCGAAAGGACGGGGAGCGTCAGCATTATGCCCGCGGCGAACCATGTTATGCGCGTTTTCACATTAGCCATTTTCTTCCTCCTTTGGATTATCCTTTACTGTTCGACCTTGAACACCGGGGAGTATAAGGAATTATCTCCCCACATGAGCCGGAACTGTAGACGGCGAGAAACCACCTCCTTCAAAGAAACAGAGGAGCGCCGTGACGATGGGACGATAGGATTATAAGGGGAGTGGCATTTCACGGCAGATGCTCAGGTCACAGGTAGACCGACTGGCCCGCTTACGAGACACTCTAGCGGCACTATGCGAATACTGCCCAGTGCATTATACGGCGATACCAGCGGCTGTCAAGCACGTGTTCAGAAGCAGCAAGTGACGGACATGTTTAGAGATTAGAACCCTACTACCCCTGTCATCCTGAGCGCAGCGAAGGATCTCAAGAAGGTGAGTAGGAAGGCTGCTGAACGCGGGCCACAAGGGTGTTATAGGTCCAGCATAGAGGCAGAAGTAGCATCTGAAATCCTTCGCTACGCTCAGGATGACAGGGGGAGAGTTGGTCCGCTGGTTACGATGCTTGCAACCAGCGCCATGCAGCTAGAGCTTGGGCACTGCCCTTCCCACCGGGTAAATCAGGTAGACCGTCCCGCCCGAACCCTGCAACCACAACCTCTCCAACTCGGCCCGTGAGTAGGTACGCTGCACCGCCTCGTTGCTCGCCGCTGCGGGGTCGTTCACTACGGGGTTGCCCTGCGCATCGAAGCCTACCAGCACCGCCAAATGCCCGTTGCTCGCCGGGATGGGAGCGCCCGTAAGCTGGTCCCGGCCCCAGCTATAGCTCATAACCACCGGCACGCCCGCCGCGACCCATTCTTCCGCCTGCGCCATGCCGGTGAAGCGCGTGACATAGGCTTCCATCCCCTGGTTGGCGGCATAGGCCGCGTTGAAGGGCCAGTTACCATGCCCCTCGTACACGCGGTCGTACACGCCACTCACCGCCGAGCGTACCCCCGGCTCGCATGGCCCCGACCGTCCGGCCCAGTAGCCGAGCACCATCGACACCGACGTGGGGCTGCACCACACCTCACCGCCGTCCGGGTAGACCATCTGCGAGCACTCGGGGACCGGCAGCACCCTGTCCCACCGTTCCGGGTTGCCGGGCGCGAGCGTAGTGGGAGTCCTGGGGCTGGTCGAGACCACCACAGCGGCGTTCGTTATGCTGGGGAGCGCCTCGCTATTCTTGCTGAACAACCGGAACTTCAGTTGGTAGGCCGTCGCGGTGAGAGGCTTGCCCCGCTGACCAAGCTTGAGCGTATCCACGTCCACGTAAGCAGCGGTGTCAGCCTGCCCCTCCACCGAGTGCCGCATTGCCGCATCGGGGCCGCTCGTCCACACACCCAGGTTGTACCACCGGGTCCAGTCCGACCCTGCGCGCGCCCGGAGGTGCACTTCAAGCCACGTACCGCCTGGTGTAACGGCGTTCCACGAGGGAATCGCCTCCGAGAAGGGGAAAGAGGTAGTAACAACGGGTCCGACGGCTTCACCCACGAGGGAACTGACGCGTCCGCGCCTGCCCGGCCCATGCGGGTCTGTAGTCCCGGCACCGGAGGGTTTTGGGATGTCGAGTTGCAGCGCCCCACCGTGAGCGAGTGCCACCCCATCGCGCTGCCAGGAGGCGAAACTGCCCTCTGCGGAGCGCCAACGGGTGGTCTCTACCCAGTAGGAGGTGCTGTCACCCTGGGCGTGAGTACCCGTCGTGGGTAGAAGGGAGAAAAGCATGGCTATCAGGAGGTACAGCCGGGTGCGTGATTTCGACACATGATTCCTCTCGGCTATGGGAAGCGGGTTGGGAGAGCCGGGCGGGTTCCACTACAGTATATCATGTCGGGCTTGTGGAACTCTTTGCTTGGCCTGAATACTGCAACTGAGTAGCATAATCCCATGACTTTGCTCGCGCTACGAGCCAGAAGGACGCAAGTATGACAGCAAAAAAGCAGGAAGTACGCAACGTACGGCTCGGCATCATCGGGGCGGGGTTGGCTATCAAATGGCTCCACTGGCCGCCGCTCGAGCGCATGCCCGACCGCTTCAGCATCGTGGCGGTGGCCGACATAGACGAGAATGCCGCGCAAGAAACGGCCGAGATGGTGGGCGGCTGCCGGTGGACGACGGACTACCACGACCTGCTAGCAGCGGACGACCTGGAGGCGGTGCTGATTTCCTTGCCCATCCACCTCAACGCCCAGGTGCTGGTGGAGTCCGCCGTCGCCGGGAAGCACGTGCTGTGCGAAAAGCCGGTAGGCTCCAACCTGCAACAGGCGCAAGAGGTGGTGAGCGCGGTGCGAGACCTGCCCACGGTGGTAGCCATAGCCGAACAGTTCCACCATCGCCGCGACATCAAGCAGATAGAAGCCTGGATAGAGGAAGGGCGCATCGGCAAGCCGTTCCTGGTGGATGCTGCCAACCGCTACTGGACCGACACAAACAAGGGCTTCGGCGCGACCCCCTGGCGGCAGGACAGCCAGTACCGGGGTGGGGCCATCACCGACGCGGGCGTGCACGTGGCGGCCCTACTGCGGCACCTGGGTGGAGAAATAGAGCAGGTGCAAGCCTTCACCAAGTTGGTCCACCCTGAGCTAAGCGGGCTGGACACGATGGTGTTGAACCTGCGCTACCGCAACGGCGTGCTGGGGAGGTTCATGTTCTCGGCGGCGGCGGCTGAAGCACGCGGCCCCTACATGTACGCCACCGTATACGGCACAGAGGGCATGATCGTGCTGGAGGACAGCAAGTTACGCTTGCGTAGCCGTGGCGCGCCCGAAGAAACTCAGGAGTACGACGGCAGCGAAGCCTACTACGACCAACTGGTCAACTTCCACCGCGCCATCACGGAAGGCGAGCCAGTAGTCAGCACCCCCGAAGAGGCGTTGCGCGACCTGGAAGTGCTCATGCGCGCCTACGACTCAGCCGAATGCCGGAGCGTGGTGCTGCTGTAGCACCCGCCCGGCTTGCTCCTGTAGTCGAACAGAATAGGTCCGCTCGTCAGAAGTTGATGGGGATACCTTTCGTTCAGTTGGCTATGCCCATCGCGGCATGGCCCGCAGACTGCCTGGGGTGACGATGGGGACATGGCCGCCTTCCCTGCGGCAAACGAAAAGCCACTTGCAAAGCGTCCAATAGCCGAAGCACAGGAGAACAACTATCATGAAAGCCACGCTGCCCGTTCTCTTATTACTCTGCATAGTTCTTGCCTTCGCCTTGACAGCCTGCGGAGATAACAACACATTAGGTGCGCCGACTCCCACCGCTAATGCCGCCGAAGTGGCGAGCGTCACGCCCGTCACTCAGCCGAACGTAGGCCTGGGGGCCACTGCCCAATCTAACATGCTCACGGCGGTAATCAACCCGACGCCGGTTATGGATCTTACGCCGCCACCGGGCGCTTCCGCGACTCCATCCCCCACGCCAACCCGCACACCATAACCGCATTACGTCCACCCCAACCGAAGTGGAGCGCCGAGCACATCATAGTCATTCCGGGAACGCTTCGTCGGCACGAGACGTAGCTCTTGGAGAGTTGCGCCTTGTGTTATAATCCTGCCACACGTAAGCTCTATGCGCGAGAACAGGTAGTCTAGAGTCGTTCAGGAGGACTAAGAATGGCCTCAGCTCCGGCTGCTCCGGCAGGGTCGCAAACGATCGTCCTTGAAGCCCGCGACGACAAAGAGCGCATACCGCCCCTCTCCGTCGGCTCCTGGGTGCTCTACGATTTCGCTAATACTATCTTCTCGCTAAACATCATCAGCCAGTTCTTCCCCCTGTTCATAACCAGGAACCTCCAACTGGCGGATGTATGGTACGCCTACCCGATGTCCGCGTCGCTGCTGGTAGTCGCGCTCGTCTCTCCGCTACTCGGTTCGCTATCGGACCGAAAGGGCGGCAAGCGCATACCCTGGCTTATAGGTTGCACCCTCCTGTGCGTTAGCATGACGGCCGTCATGGGCGTGGTCTCGGACCTATACCTCATTATCATCGCATTGATAATCGCCAACATAGGCTACCAAACGGGCCTCATCTTTTACGACGCGCTATTACCTTCCGTTAGCACCACGCTGAACTGGGGCAAAATATCGGGCCTGGGGGTGGGATTGGGCTACGTCGGCTCGCTCGCCGGGGCCTTCGCGGTGCTGCCATTTGTCAGCATGTACGGCACCAACCAGGCGACTTTCCTACCTACGGCTGTGCTCTTCCTGGTGTTTGCCATTCCCTCTTTCCTGTTCGTTAGAGAGCGACCAAACGCAACCCACCGCCTGGCCGTTCCTAAAGAACCACTTACGTGGCGCAACAGCCTCGCGCAGACCTGGCGCACTATCGGCGAAACACGCCAGGTGCCCGGCTTATTCAACTTCCTGCTCGCCAACTTCTTCTACTCGGACGCTCTAAGCACCGTGATCGTGGCAATGGGCGTGTACGCGGTGAACGCGATAGGCTTTGGCACTGCCCTGGAAGTGCTTGCCCCAGCTACGGTCGCCGCCATCATCGGCTCGCTGCTGTTCGGACTTATCACCGACAGGCTCACTGCCAAACGAAGCCTGGTGATCGCCCTGCTGATATGGGTGGTGGTCTTCGTGTCCGCCATGTTCTTGACCGACAAGTTTCTCTTCCAGGCCTTCGTAGCGCCACTGGCGGGTATAGCGTTAGGTGGTACCTGGACTGCCGCTCGCACTATGATGATTGAGCTAAGCCCCCCTGCCAGGCTGGGCGAGTTCCTCGGCATCTACAACCTGACCGGAAAGGTCTCGGCTGTAATTGGCCCGCTGCTCTGGGGCACTACTCTCTTGATACTCGACCCGAAGGTGCACGGGCATTTCGCCTACCAGGTAGCCATCGGCACGCTGCTTGTGATGGTGCTCATTGGCCTGGCCTTGCACCTGCGCACCCCCAACATTCGCCGCCAGCGCAGCAAGAGTATCTAAACGCCAAGACGCGGAGGACGCAGAGTACGCGCCAGGTAGAGTAAGGTTTGGAGAGCAGAGAAGGACCAGGGCACATATGTCGTACCCTGGTCCTTCTTGTACCCTCTAAGCCCTCTATTCTCTTGGCGTGGTCCTCTGCGTCTTGGCGTCTTGGCGTTTAGATACTCAAGGTCCTACTACATAGCCGCCCGGCAGGATTAGCCAAGCTGTCGCTGCTCTATAGCCTGAATTTCCTCTATGACTCCGCGTTCCCTGCACCTATACTCAGACTGCGCTAGATGGATGCCTAAGCACATTCTATAAGTATTCCGCCCGGCAGCATGTCCAGCGCCAAGCCCACAAGTCAGGCGCTCCAAAATAGACCGGCATCAGTAGCAATATCCGCAAAGCGAGGAATTATCAGTCATGTTTTCAGCAGTGAAGAGAAAGTACGCGACCCCGGTGGTAGCAGGCATGGCAAGCCTGTTCGTGGGGCTTGCGGCGGTGTTTTCCCTCGGAGGGGCCGCCACACCGGGGGCCTACGCCGCTAAGGACGTGAGTGTACCAGTCAGCGTGCCCTCTGCTGTATCCACCGTCCAGCCGTTGTGCACGCTAAGCTTCTCGGACGTGAAGGCCTCCGAAAGCCCCTTCTACGTGTACGTGCGCGTGCTGGCCTGCCGCAACATTGTCAGCGGCTACGGTGACGGCACCTTCCGGCCCAACGCGAACGTGACGCGCGGGCAGCTCGCCAAGATGGTCGCGGCTTCTGCGGGCTACAAGGACTCGATACCCGAGAACCGCTGGACCTTCCACGACATCGCGCCCGGCTCGACCTACTGGCTGCACGTCGAGCGCGTGGCCCAGCACGGGGTCACCTCCGGCTACGCTTGCAGCAACGGCATGGGTTCCGTCGAGCCTTGCGACGAAGCCAACCGCCGGTACTTCCGCCCTAACGACTACGTGACCCGCCAGCAGGTCGCCAAGATGGTGTCGGCCTCCCTGGACCTCACCTCCAATCAGGCACGCATTCCCGCCGCCATCCCCACCAGCACTGCGAGCCAGTACACCTTCGCCGACGTGCCCGCTTCCAACGCATTCCATCCGTACGTGGAGTCTCTATCACACCTCGGCAGCATCAGCGGCTACAACTGCGGCGGCGCCAACCCCGACACCGGCCAGGCTGAGCCGTGCGACTCGCAGAACCGCAAGTACTTCCGCCCGGCCAGCAACATGAGCCGCGGCCAGGTAAGCAAGGTACTCGCCACGACCTTCTTCCCGGAGGCCGTCGCGTCGGGGCGCTAAACATAGTTGGGGAGACGGAAACGCCAAGACGCCAAGGACGCGCAGAGATTAAGTAGGTGTTCTAAGCAAAAGGAGCAGGGTACATCATCACGTACCCTGCTCCTTTTTGTACTCTCCAAACCTCTATACTCTTGGCGTGGTCCTTGGCGTCTTGGCGTCTTGGCGTTTCCGTCGCTAAAGCTGCTCAGGTTTCAGCGATTGCCCTGACTTCATCGAGGGTGCTGGCGTCCTGTGGGCGTTTGTCGGGGCGGAGACGCGCTATGCGAGGGAAGCGCAGGGCGTAGCCGCTCTTGTGCCGGGCGCTTGGCTGAATCTTGTCGAAGGCTACCTCTATGACCATGAGAGGCTCAACCAGGCGCACCCGGCCGAAATCGCGCACGGTGTGGGCCTTGAACCACTCGGTCATCTCGATTATCTCCGCGTCGGTGAGGCCCGAGTAGGCTTTGCCCACGTTGAGCAGGTTGCCTTCGGGTCCGAGCACGGCGAAAGTGTAGTCGGAGAGCATGTCGCGCCGCTTGCCATGTCCCCACTCCACTGCGGTAACCACTACATCTAGAGTAGCAAGCGCCCGCTTTACCTTGAGCCACGCCTTGCCCCTCTTGCCGGGTGAATAGATCGAGCCGGACGTCTTGACCATGAGGCCCTCGTTGCCACGGTCCCGCGCCGCATTGAACATGGAGTCAAGCGGGTGCTCCTGTACCTCCTCTACGTCGTCTACGTCCTCGTCTGCCCCGGCACGCGCTTCTTCCTCGAACACTTCAACGGGCACAAGCTGGCTGGTAGCTCTCACGAGAGGATAGCGCAGGTCCAGCCCGGCCAGCAGTGCTTTGCGGCGGGAGAGGGGTTGGTCCAGCAGCACCTCGCCGTCCAGGTAAAGCAGGTCGAAGATCATGCAGGCCACCGGCACCTCGGCCATGAGTGCTTCAGAGACGGTCTTGCGGCCCATCCGCTTCTGGAGCGCGGCGAAGGGCAGGCAGCGACTCTCGATCTCGCCACTCAACGCCACTATCTCCCCGTCGAAGATGGCGTCATGCGGCAGAGCCAGCAGCGCGGACGTGACTTCGGGGAAGCGGTTGGTCACGGGGTCCAGCGTGCGCGAATATAGCTCGGCCCTCTCCCCTTGCTTGTGAAGCTGCGCTCGCACCCCGTCGTACTTGTCCTCGACGTAAAGCTGCGTTTCGCCCCGGTTGCGGGCCTCGGCCAGGATGTCGTCGGGCTTCTCAGCGGGAGTGGCAAGCATGAACTTGAGCGGGTGGAACAGGCGCATAGTGGCCTCGCCAAGCCTCCCGTGCCGCGACATCAGGGCCGTCTCTCCCACGTCGCCCACCAGCATGTTCACCCGCTGTATCTCGGCCACGCCCATCCCCGCCATACGCGCCAGGGCCTCCTCCACCAGCGACTCCTTCAAGCCCATGCGCATATCGCCCGTAACCAGCTTGACCAGGTACTTGGCCTCCGGCGGTGTGGCTTTCGCCAGCAGGTTGCGCAAAAGCACCGCCTTGTTCCCCGTTCCCCGTGTGGACGCCAATTGCTCGAACGCGGCGAGAGCCGATTGCAGCGTGATAGGCTCCCCCGCCTCCACAGGCTGCGGCGGCATGATGCGCTCGGCCACGTCGCCCATGTCCCCAAGCCGCACCACTAGCTGCCCGTACTCGTGCGGATCGACACCCGAAAGCTCTATCAGCACCGTGGAAGCCATGCTGAAACCGACGTTCAACGTGCGCTCGTCCGAAGGCGGGAAAGGCTGCCCCGACAGGAACCGGCACGCCACCGAGAGGTCGGCATCGCCCAGGGGCGCAAGGTACTCGGCCAGGATAGCCAGCTTCTCCAGCCGCTTACTCGTGGCGCTCACCGCGTCGGCTGTCAGAGCGAACGCGCTGAAACGTGCGTCTGAAACGTGAAACGTGAAACGTGATGCGTCCAACGATGCCTCCTGCTAATCCCTGGCTTAATCTTACGCCACATACAAAAACGTGATGGGCTGTTACACCGCATCACGTTTCACGTTTCACGTTTCAGACTCAGTCGCAGTGTACGTTCTCAGCACCATTGACGGTAAGGATACGCTCCACCGGGTCGGCGGTTACTTCATCGGTGCGCACGCTAACCAGGGTGTCGCCCTGCTCGATGCTGGCGGCATAGTCGCGGGCGTACTCCTCCGGCACCCCTATCGCGGAGAGACCGCCTATCACACCGCCCGCCGCACCTCCGGCCAGCAGTCCGCCCAGGGCACCGGCGAGCGGCCCGGCGGCCAATAGCGGCCCTATCCCCGGTACGGCGAGCACCCCCAGACCTACCAGCAGACCGCCCAGGCCGCCGATTGCCGCGCCGGTAGCAGCCGTACCAACAGCGGGAGTGCGGTTATTCGCGGGTGCCTGCACCGTGCCTTCGTATTCGGCGGCGATGGGCGATTCGGGGTTCACGCCGCCTGGCTCGTCGGGGAAGTCAGTGTAAATGTCTATATCGGCGTTGGTCTCTGCCTCGTTGCGGCGCACCAGGTCTTCATCGCGCGCCAGCCCGGCACCGTCCACCGACACCGAACCTGCTACCACGCTGCCGTCGAGGGGAGTGCCGGTCTGCTCGGCAATGGTGGTGGGCAGGTCCTCGTAGTTGGGCAGCTCGGGAGAGGCGCGGTAGGCCAGCGCCTCGTCGCCAATAACCTCACGACTTACACCGGCAGCGACTTCAGTGTCGGGCTGGTCCTCCTCGCGGGAGATAACCGAAATGGACTCGGCGGGCACCCCCAGGTCACGCAGCTCGTGTATGGCCGTCTCGGCAGCCTGCCGCAGACGGAAAGTACCACTTACTACCCTTGTGCCCTCTAAAATCCCCCCCACCGAGTCCCTGCTTCCGCCGCTGCCGGTGCCGCTGCTCATCGTTCCTCGTCCTCCTCGGTCGGCGGCAGATGGGGCATACCTGGGGAGAACATCTCCATTTCCGAAGGAGGCGAAGGGCGGCCGAACTCGCGCTGCTCGTACTTGTCCTCCTCCGCGTCCAATCCCACCTCAGGCAGGCCGGAACGCGACTCGCCCTTCTGCGCTTCCGTGGACGACCTGTCTACCTCGGCGTCTATGCGGGCCCTGTAATTCAGGTCGTTGAAATCGGTACCGCCCAGCGTGCCGAGCGGCATGTAGGGGCGAGGTGCCTCCATGTAGTTGATCGGCTCTTCCTGCTTGTCGTCGGGCCAGGTGGGTCGTCCCGAGTCGGCGTCCCGCAACTGCTCAGGGCGGCTCCCCGCCGACTGGTCCTGGTAGCCGCGTATGCCTTCCTCCCTGACCGGGCGCTCTTCCGCGGCCTCGCGGGCGAGCAACAGGTCGGCTGTGCTCGTGCCGCCCTGCTCCGCGCCGACGGTCTCCCCCAGGGCGGGGTTGGCCTCGCCGGGCGTGGCATTTATAGCCTCGATGTAAGGCTTGGGGTCTTCCAGGCGCTGCTCGCTCGTCTGGCCCGGGGTGGGCACGGCTTCGCTGGTGCTTTGCAGCGTGGTGTCCTGGCCGGGAGTGTGATAGCCCGGCATGTTGGCCTGTTGGCCGGTTCCGCTATTGTTCTGATCGTTGTCGCTCATTTAATGTCACTCCTGCCGGCGGGGCGCTCTCTCACCCGCCGAATAACCACCTGGTATCCAGGTGAGTAGCACGCGTGATAGGTGCAAGATATGTGCCCTTGCACGGCATAGGGCTTTGGGCTAAACTGGGGGTTGGCATCCTCCAAACCACTCAAGGAGTAACATGAAAGTAATCATTCCAGCTGCCGGGTACGGTACCCGCATGCGCCCTCACACCCACACCCGACCTAAGCCGCTTGTGCCCGTGGCGGGCCGCCCCTCGCTGGCTCTCGTGCTCGACGCCCTGGGCACGCTCGACATTGACGAGATTATCATCATCGTAGGCAAGATGGGCGAGCAGATGGAGGAGTACGCCACCAAGCACTACCCGCAGTACAAGTTCCGCTTTGTCGAGCAGAAGGTGATGCGCGGGCAGGCGGACGCTATCGCGCTTACCGAGCCGTACATAGAGGGTGACGTGCTGACCCTCTTTGTGGACACGCTCTTCGAGGCCGATTTGACGGTGGTGAACAACCTGCCCGAAGCCGACGGGGCTATTTTCGTGTCGGAGGTGGAAGACCCCTCGCGCTTCGGTATCGCCGTGCTAGGCGAGGACGGCAACGTAAAGAAGATGGTGGAGAAGCCCGCCAAGCCGGAAAGCAACCTGGCACTGGTCGGCCTCTACTACTTCAAGGACTCTACCGCCCTCTTCCGAGGCATCCACCGGCTGATGGCTTCGGGCCGCAGCCTCAAAGGCGAGTACTACCTGGCAGACGCGGTGCAGGAGATGATCGATTCGGGCGCGAAGTTCCGCACCTTCCCGGTGGAGGTGTGGGAGGATACCGGCACCTGGGACGCCACCTTGCACACCAACCGCTACTTCCTGCGCAAGATGGACCCCAACACCGAGCCGTACATGCGCGGTAGCTCCCTGGTCATCCCGCCCTGCTTCATAGCCGAGGACGCCACGGTCGAGAACTCGGTAATCGGGCCGTTCGCCTCTATTTCCGAGGGGGCGACGGTACGCGACTCGGTGGTGAAGAACAGCATCATCAGCCCCGACGCCACGGTCTCGGCCATGAACCTCTTTGGCGCGATGATCGGAGAGAGGGCCACCGTGGAAGGCTCCTACAGCGCCATCAACGTGGGTGACGACTCGGTGCTGCACACCGTGAGCAAGGGCGACGCCACCATTGACGAGACGTTCAAATAGTCATGGCAGACTGGCTTGAGCTAAGCGTAGAGGTAGACCCAGAGGCCGTGGAGCCGGTGAGCGAGTTGTTCGCCCGCCTCGGGTACAACGGCGGCGTAGTCGTGGAGCAGCCCCTCATCGTGCCCGACGGCGAGTACCCCGACTGGTCCGCCCTCCAACAGCCGGAGATAGACCCCAACCGCCCCATCAGCGTGCGCACGTACCTGCCCGACGACGAAGAAGCCCCCGCCAAGCGACAGGAGATAGAGCAGGCGCTGTGGTACCTGGGCAGGATGCGGCAGGTCGGCACGCTCAATGTGAAGTCGTGCAAGGAGGAGGACTGGGCCAACGCCTGGAAGGACTACTATGGCATCCAGCGCATGGGCGAGCGCATCGTCATCAAGCCTTCGTGGCTAGAATACACACCGAGGGACGGTGACGTGGTGCTCGACCTCGACCCCGGCATGGCTTTCGGAACGGGCCTGCACCCCACCACCCGCCTGTGCCTCGCCGCCCTTGAGGAGTTCGTGCAGCCAGGTGGCCCCACCAACATCCTGGACCTGGGCACCGGCTCCGGCATCCTGGCTATCGCGGCGGCCAAGCTGGGCGGCCCCTCCGCGCGAGTGCTGGCCCTCGACATCGACCAAATAGCGGTGGACGCCACGCTGGAGAACGTCGAGCGCAACGGCCTGTCGGGGCAAATCGTGGTAGAGCAGGGTTCCGCCACGGCAGCAGCCAGCAACGCACCCTACGACCTGATAGTAGCCAACATCCTCGCCAC
>DASVVE010000063.1:0-134978 GCA_036386675.1 Chloroflexia bacterium
CTGGCCGCGTGGGAGGCTGCACGGGAGTAAGACTTGCGTACCGAGCGTGTTTTCATCCTCAGCAGCTTGCTTACTATTGGGCTTGCCATCCTGGCGGCGCTCCAACGCGGTGACCTTGCCACTCCTGGCGGTGTAACGCAGGTCAACTGGGCGTTGGGTGCGGCGCTGGTCATTGTCGCGTCGGGCGGTTCGATCTGGCTGCGCGCGCGACCGCGTTTCCCCACTAAGACGCTTCTCGCACCGGAATACCTTCCTTTCTTGCCGGTCCCGGTGCACGCGCTGCTCCCGGCTTTGCTGCTTGTGGGCTACGCCATCTTCATGCAGCTTTTCACCGGTAGCTGGTTCGAGGTGGTCGTGATAGGGCTGGCGTGGGTCTCCTTCGTGGGGGTCTACTGGGCGTTGGCACACAGCGCCGACACTTCGGACCGCTACTTTGGCCTGGCACAGACGGCGCTCAATGTGTGCGCTCACCTGACGGCCTTCTTGCTGTATAGCACCATTTACGGGCTGAAGGTCCGCGCCCTGTACTCGGCTACGGCGGTCGCTCTCGTCACCACGTTGCTGGTGTACGAGATGCTGGCGCGCGATGCATCCTGGCACCGGGCGCTTGGCAGGCCGGTGGAAGGTCGCCGGAGCACCCAGGTTATACTGTCGGCTGCGGCGGGGCTGGTCCTGGGGCAGCTTACCTGGGGCCTCAACTACTGGGCGGCGCTTACGACGCTCGTCGGTGGGGCGTGCCTGCTGCTAGCGCTATACGCTACATATGGCGTGGTGTCGGCGTACGTGGACCAACGGCTGAACCGTGGCACGCTGTTGGAGTATGGAGGCGTTGGCGCGCTCGGTTTACTTGCGATCTTCGGCTCGGCATTTCTGGGGCAGTAGCTTGATTAAAGGGGGTTACGACTTTGGCGAACGACCAAGAGGGCGACGACAGCTACCGGCAGTTGTTGGAGCTTGAGGAGTTAGAGAGCCTCCAGGAGGAGATCGAGGAGACAGGCCTCGACCCGGATACAGAGTGGGCGGTGTTGCCGGCTGAGTTGCTCGAGCGCCTTGCCTCCTTCGGGATCAACAACAGCAGCGACCTGGTGACCCGAATAGCCTACATGCATGGGGAGTTAGACGAGCAATAGGCAACCGCTACGGTCTGGCTGGCCCATTTCTGGGTGCCTCTATTTCGCCTAGTAGTTCGAAGTTGCCATTTACGAGCCGGTACAGTGTAAGGTACCCGCCTTGCCGGTCGCCGCCTGGCTCGAAAGCCAGTGCGCCCCCGACGCCAGCCTCATATTCGCCAGTAAGTACCGCCTCAAGTATCTTGTGTCGATCTACGCCGACCTGGGAAGCAGTCTCTAGCACGGCTGCTGTCACGTCATAGGAGTTGATGGCAGATTGGGACGGAGGGACTCCGAAGCGGTCGTGGAACTTGGCCGCGAACTCTGAAAAACGTTGCGACCCACCCGGCGTTGGATCGCCGTTGAAGGTGACATACCATCCCTCCATGGTGTTTCGCGCTGCCTCGGAGAGCCGGTCGCTCAACAGTACATCCGTCGCAAAAACCCCGATTCTTGGCGGGTCTTGGGCAATTATCACACCGGCCCTTTCTGCCATCGAAAGGCTGCTAGGTGCCACGAAGACCATGTCCACTTGCTTTCCCGGTAAGGTCCACTCAGCAGTGGCTGCGCTGAGATTTGTGCCGGCAACTACAGTCATGCCGAGTCTTGTGGCCTCGTCCTGGAAGGCTGCGACCATGCCTTTACTGTAATCACTTTCGTCGGACAGCACTAACGCACTGGCGGCACCAAGCTCGCGTGCCTTTCTGGCGGCGACTCTTGCCTGTGCCGAATCGGGGGGCACCAGCCGCACGGCGTGCCGCGAGCCGGTAGGATAGTAGCGGCCCGGCTCCTCGCTAGCCCACCCGCTTTGTGTCAGACCCGGCCAGGTTGCGACGGGCAGCACTTGCAGTAGCCCGGCCTGGTTGAGAATGGGGAGGGAGACCATCGCTGCGCCGGAAGTATATGGTCCAATGTAGCCGAAGACACTCTTATCGTTGGCGGCACCGCGAGCATTGGACGCTTCTACCTGGCTTGACGGCTCGCCGCTTTCAGCATCTCCACCGTCCAGCGCCACGTGCTCGATTGTCCAGCCCGGCAGCACCGCCCGCCAGTCCTCGATGGCGAGTTCGATCCCCTGGCGCATGAGGTTGGCCTGCAACGCGCTCGGTCCTTTGTAGGGCAGGGAGGAGACAATGCGAAACGTCTGGTTGGTGGCGGGCGGTAGGGGAGTAGCCGGGTCCGCACCGCAACTCGACAGCAAAAAGGCTGCCGTTATGGCAGCCATACATGTTCTGGGTAGCGTTCGTCGTGACATATTGGTGAGCGCGTGTCCGTACCTAGTCCTCGCCGAGGTAAGCCTTGCGCACCTTCTCGCTCTTGAGCAAGTTCTGCCCCGTGTCTTCCAGCACGATCTGCCCTGTTTCGATGACATATCCCCTGTGGGCAACTTGAAGAGCCAGCAACGCATTCTGTTCAACAAGGAGAATTGTGGAGCCGTTCTGGTTGAGATCGCGAATGATGTTGAAGATGGTTTCCACGAGGATGGGCGAGAGTCCCATCGAAGGTTCGTCAAGCAGCAGGATTCGAGGGCGCGACATGAGGGCACGGCCTATGGCGAGCATCTGCTGTTCGCCGCCTGAGAGCGTGCCGCCGCGCTGAGTCAGGCGTTCCTTCAGGCGGGGAAAGAGGGTCAGCACGCGGTCGAGGTCCTGTGCGATACCGGCACGGTCACTCCTGGCGAACGCGCCCATCTCGAGGTTTTCTTGCACGGTCATCCGGCTGAAGATGCGCCTGCCCTCCGGCGAGTGGGCGATTCCCATCTTCACCAGCCGGTCAGGAGCTATGTTGTCGATGCGCTCCCCCTCAAGCTTGACGCTGCCCTTTTTGGGTCGCAGAATGCCTGAAATGGTGCGGAGGGTGGTCGTTTTGCCCGCTCCGTTACTGCCGATGAGGGTCACTACCTCGCCGAGGTTCACGGTGAGTGAGACGCCTTTGAGCGCCTGGATGTTGCCGTAGTATGTTTCTATGCCGTCAACTTCGAGTAAGGCCAATGAGCTAGCTCCTCACGCCCGAATGCTATCCAGTGATCGTAGCCGCGCGTCCCAGGTAAGCCTCGATGACCCTGGGGTTGGCGCGTACCTCGGCGGGGCTGCCCTCCGCTATCTTCTGCCCGTAGTCGAGCACAGTGATGCGTTCGGAGAGGCCCATGACGACCTTCATGTCGTGTTCTATCAAGAGTATGGAGAGGCTCAGCCGGGTCCGCAAATCACGAATAAACTGGATCAGGTCGCTCGTCTCGAAGGGATTCATGCCTGCCGTCGGTTCGTCCAGCAAGAGCAACTTGGGGTCGCTCCCCAGGGCGCGGGCTATCTCGAGCCTCCGCTGCGCGCCGTAGGGAAGGTTCTTGGCTAACTCCTCGGCCGCGTAACTCAAGCCGACGGTCCGCAGTATTTCTATGCCTTTCTCGCGGGCGCGCACCTCTTCCTCTCGCATTTTCGCCGTGCGCAGTACGCTGCTCAGTACGCTGGATCGCAGGCGGGAGTGCTGCCCCACGAGCACGTTTTCGAGGGCCGTCATGTTGGCGAACAGGCGGATGTTCTGGAAGGTGCGCGCTATGCCCAGGGCGGTGATATCCGAGGGTGACGTACCTGTTATGTCACGACCCTCAAAGATCATGCGGCCCGACGTAGGCTTGTACAGGCCGGTGATCGTGTTGAAGAAGGTGGTCTTGCCCGCGCCGTTCGGGCCAATGATGCTCACGATGCCGCCGCGAGGGATATCGAAGTCTACGTTATTCACCGCCACCAGACCGCCGAAGCGCATCGTGATGCCCTGCGCGGAAAGCACGTACGCGCCGTCTGCTGACGAGCTTCGGGCAGGAGCGGTGGCGGCGGCGCGGTGTGCTTCGCTCAAGGTTGGCTCCCTTTCACGTCGGTGTCGCTCTGGTTGGTCTCGCGTACGTCATAAAGGTCCTGGCGCTCCTGGTCGCTTATCTTCTCGGACTCGGGGTGAAGTTCCAGCTTCCTCCGGCGACTCGAAATCAGCCCTTCGGGGCGGAATAACATGAACAGGACGAGGATTATGCCGTAAATGAAGAACGTATAGTCGGTGAGGCGCACGTTCTGGTTGAAGTTGACCAGGAAGTCCAGGTCGGTATCCTTCGCAAGGTTGGAAATCCAGGTAGGGAACTGGATGAGCACCACCGTTTGGAGCAGGTAAATGACGACCGCCCCAAGCATGACGCCCCACAGGTTCCCCATGCCTCCCAGGATGACCATGCACAGGATGAGCACCGATTGGCTGAAGCTGAACTGCCCCGGCGAGGCGAAACCGAGGTGGGAGCCGTAGAAGGTGCCCGCGAAGCCGGAGAGGGCCGCGCCAAGCCCGAACGCCCACAACTTGGCAGTGGTTGTGTTAATGCCCATGGTGGCCGCCGCCAGCTCGTCCTCGCGAATCGCCATCCAGGCGCGCCCCATGCGAGAGTCGCGCAGGCGATTGATGATGAAAACGACCAGGGCGATGAGCAGCAGGCCCAGGTAGTAGAAGCTGATATTGTCGTTGTTCGCCCCGATGATGATAGAGCCGATGGCGGGCTTGTCAACGCCCGCAATGCCGTTCGTGCCACCCGTAAGCTGGTCCAGGTTGAGGATGAAGATGGGCACGATTTCACCGAAGCCCAAAGTAACTATCGCAAGGTAGTCACCGCGTAACCTGAGGGTGGGTGCGCCAAAGACCACTCCGAACAGGGCGGTAATAATACCGGAGACGATCAGCATGATCCAGAAAGGTACGTGAAGGTCGAAAAGGGAGGACGCCAGGATGGCATAACTGTAAGTGCCTATTGCGAAGAAGGCGGCGTAACCCAGGTCCAATAGACCCGCGTACCCGACCACGATGTTGAGGCCGAGTGCCAGCAGGGTAAAGGCGGCTGTGTCTGCTGCCGCGTTCAGGAAAGCCTGGTCGAACCTGATGGGCAGGCGGACAATACCGGCTTCTGAGAGCAGTTGAGGCACCGGCAGCAGCAGCAAGAATACCGAGAGCACCCCGGCCACGATCATAGAGCTGCGGCTGGCTTTCTTTGGAGCCGGGAATAGGCTCCCGCTTCCGGCGGTCTGTGGGGAGTTGGCTGTTCTTTGCATGGGTGCCTACACTTTCTCCGCGACACGCTGCCCCAGCAGCCCCGAGGGTCTGAACACAAGGATGAGAATGAGCACGGCAAAAACCACTGCCTGCGTCCACCGCGTCTCCAGAAAGGTATCGCTCATGGCCTCGACCATGCCGATGACGAACCCGCCGAGCATGGCACCCGGTATGTTGCCGATGCCGCCCAGCACGGCGGCAGTAAACGCCTTCAGGCCGATTACGAAGCCAATGGTGAATTGCACGCCCTTGATGAACATGCCGTAGAGAATTGCCCCCGCCCCGGCGAGCGCAGCGCCAATGAAGAAAGTCAGCGCGATAGTCCGGTTGATGTTAATTCCCATCAACTGGGCGGTCGTCTTGTCCTGGGCGGTTGCTCGCATAGCCTTGCCGAGCTTGGTGCGCTGCACGAAGAATGTGAGCAGGATCATGAATGCAATACTGATCGAGAAAATGATAACAGCTTTCCACCGGATAAGGAGGAATTGCTCGCCAATGGGTATGCGGATAAAGGTCTCAGGTATGATATCCGGGAACGTAATATTGCTCGGCCCCTTCCAGACCTGGCCGACATTCTGCAAGATATAGGACACACCAAGCGCCGAGATGAGGGGGGCCAGCTTGGGCGCGTTTCTTAACGGTCTATATGCGAATCTCTCAATCAGTACGCCGAGTAGGCCTGTCACCGTCATCGTTACTACGAACGTCAACAGCAGCACTACAATGAGAGCAATAGGATCCTGGAGGGCCGAGTTCCGGCTGTCAATACCAAAGACAGCAACGAAGGTCAGGGCGGTAAAGGTCCCCAGCATGAAGATGTCACCATGAGCGAAGTTAATTAGCTCGATGATGCCATACACCATCGTGTAGCCAAGGGCGATGAGGGCGTAAACGGAGCCGCGCGAGATCCCGTTGATGATCTGCTGCAAGAACTCCGCGAGGGAAGGCAAGTCCATCTGCTCTCCAGGTGCTCAGGTAGGTTGTGGGCCGTCCGGGAACGTTCCCGGACGGCCCAGCATGTTCCGCGTCAGCTGGGAATTACTCCTCGCCGAAGCGAATCTGGTCAACGAAGACCCAGGCTAGCTCGCCTGCATCGTTCGTGTCTGCCCTGTAGAAGCTGATCACCTTGTTGGTGGTGTCGCCGTTCTCATCGAAGCTGGTCGTGCCGAGAACGCCCTTGAAGTCCTTCGTGTTGCGGAGGGCTTCGCAGACAGCGTCGCGAGACGGCTCGGAGGCACGGCTGATGGCATCGATGGCGATGTTAGCGACCTCGTAGCCGGGGCCGGAGTACGCGCCCAGAGCCTCCTTGAAGCCTGCCGCGTTGTAGTCTTCGATGAACTGCTTGGCTTCGTCGAGCGTTTCGACGTTCACGGCGGCCACTGTGGAGTAGCTACCGACAGCGTCTTCGCCAGCGACGTTCAGGAACTCGGCGTCCTGGATGCCGTCGCCGCCCATGAGGGGCACGTCGAGGCCGGAGGACTTCATGGCCTTGCGGGCCAGCGGGATGTTGTTCGAGGAAGTGCCACCGTAGTAGACCAGGTCGGGGCCAGCGGCGGCAACCTTGGTCATGATGGAGCTAAAGTCCGTCGTACCCTTCGGTACACCATCATGGCCGAGGACCGTGCCGCCCAGTTCCTCAAAGCGCCGCTTGAAGTTATCAGCGATGCCTTTACCATAGGTCTCCGTGTCGTCAAGGACATAGACCTTGGTCAGCTTAAGCTCGGTGTAGGCGTAGTCAGCAGCCGCCGGACCCTGGATGTCGTCGGTGGCGGCCACGCGGAAGTAGGTGACCTCACCGGTTGGGCGGTAATTCTGAGTCTGACCGTACTCAGGCTTGGTCAGCGTCTCGTTGGTGTTCGAGGGGCTGATCTGGCACAGGCCGGCCGTGTTCAGCTTCGGCATCATGGCCTGGGCGTTCGAGCTATTGAAGGGGCCGAGCACTGCAAGCACTGCCGGGTCGGCAATGAAGGAGTCGGCGTTCTTCGAGCTTTGTGCCGGGTCGTGAGCCGTTCCGCCGGGCGGCACGTCATCGAGGAAGTACATCTCCAGCTCGTAGGTCTTGCCCGCGACCGTCACGCCGCCGTTCTCGTTGGCCTGGCGGATGGCAAGCTCCATACCGTTGCGAGTGGGGAGACCGATAGAAGCGTCGCCACCCGACACAGGGAGGTCAACGCCTATCTTGATCGTGTTCCCTTCAAAGGTGCCGCCGGTTGTGGTGCCGGTAGTAGCGGTGGCGGTATCTGTGGTGCCGGTGGTGGCAGTAGCAACATCTGTGGCGGCACCGGTGGTGTTGGTCGGGACGGGAGTGGAGGCAGCAGGGCCGCCGCACGCCGACATAATGATACTTCCAGCCAAAGATAGCGAGGCTACCAACAAGCTGAGTTTACTCGATTTTCTTAGCATGAACTCTCCTCCGAAATCTGTGTGCTATAGTCTATACCTCGCCACAACGACCAGCCCATAGTCATGGCCGCATCGGGTTGCCCAAACCCCGGAGCTTGCAAGCGAGGAACTTGACCCCTAGTAGGCCGATCACCTCCCCTCTTAAGTTGGTGGAAGATCGAGGGCGGAGATGGTTCGCGCACCCCGTCCAAAACCTAGAGGATGGTTACTCCAACACCCAGCCGCTTATGGGAAGGTACAGCAGGGTACGAAGTAGGCGCATTATAGATTACCCATCTTTCTGCTGTCAAGAGCTTACACCCCTTGCTGCCGTTGAGGGTGGGCTGGGACACGCTAGCATACCTATTGAGCGCGTCCCAGCAATCCCCTATCTCACCTCGGTGAGTCTCTGCCTTGCAGCGTCTACCCAACCCTCGGCCCCGGCCGGAGCGTTGTCAATCACCTTCTGGTAGGACGCGATGGCGTTCTCACGGTCGCCCTTCAACTGGTAAGCCTGGCCCATATGATAGTATGCCTCTACAAATCGGGGGTCCCTCTCGACTGTGGCCTGGAACTCGCGGATGGCGTCGTCCATGCGCTTGCGGTCGAGGTAAGCGATACCCACCTTGTTGTGCCCGGCAGGATTGTTGACGTCTATGTCCCTTGCATCTTCCCAGGCCTTGAGCGCCTTGTCCGGCTCCCCTCCTTGCTGGTAAGCGTCGCCAAGCATGTGACGCAGAGCCACGTTTGAGGGGTCCTGCGTCACGAGGGTCTCCAGCTCGCGGGCGGCATCAAGCGGGAAGTTGTGCTGGCGGTACCAATCTACTAGCTTGAAGCGGTTGTCTCGGTTCAGCGGGTCCAGTGCGACCAGGTCGAGAAGCGCCCGCAACTCAGGGTCGTCGGTCGGCGGCGTGGGCATCGGCGTGGCCGTAGGAGCAGGTATAGGGGTGAAGGAGACGCCGGGTATGCCTGAATTGGCGACGGGCGCACCTACCAGGGTGCTGACTTTTCGCGCCGGGTCGCGCACCACCTCATAGATGATGGTACCGGCAATGCCTTCGGGTTGCTGAGTCCTGAAGACCTCGCGGAGTATGTTCACGTCAGGGTCAGCAAGCTGCTCGAACTTGCGCATGCCGGTCGCGCCGGCTCTTGCCTGCTCTAGCTGTCCGAGGTAAATGTAGTCGATATCGTACTTGCTAAGTAAGGTGAGGACGACTTGCACGTCGGGCGTGGTGAAGAACGTATTCATGTCGCTGCGGCGGTCACCCACGAGCCAGCCGTAACGCTGCTCTTCCTGGTGGAGGCCGCCGACAACCATTGGCAATCCTGTGTTCGCCGCCGCCCGCATGCCATAAGCCCGGTAGTACTCCACCGGCAACTCCGCCAGCACCTTTGCTCCTTTCACGTTACTATTGAGCCAGTTGATAGCTTCGTAGTCGTATTTGAGGTTGACCTGTACGGGCGGCACGTCGGGGCCGATATCGGCGGTGAAGACGGCTGAAGTCATGAAGGCCAGTCCGTTAAGCGTTCCTGCGGGCGGGGTCGCGCCGAAGCGTTTCACGAGGCGGTCGGGAGTCCCAAGGAAGGTAAAGGCCAGCGAGCTCATCAGCAGGAGTGCAAAGGCTCCCAGCCAGACGAGCCTCCCCACAGTCCAGCGAATAGCGGGACCTTCCTGCTCCTGGTCTTTCCCGTGGGTGATATCCAGTGGTGCGGGACCACTCACCCGGTCCGCTGCCGGGGCCGTGTGCTCAACTTGTGCAACGTCCGTGGCATCCGATGCATGCTCCATCGACCAGACTAGCCAGTTCTCAGGTTCCGCACCTCTATTGCCATCGGAGCCTTGAGTCTCACGAGGGGCGGGGTGGCTCGCGGAGTTCACTGCCGTTTGGGATGAGGTAGGCACGCTCGCACCATGCGCGCTTAATGAACTATCCGTCTCATCGAGGCGTTCCTCGCGCTCGCCTGCCGTACCCAGGGCATGCTCCCGTAAGCCAAATAGCATGTAGTAAATGGCTGATGCACCCGCGAGTGCCCAGAGCACCCACACCTGCATGTAGAACTTGAAGACGGTGTTCATGCGGAACTTATCGCTGCGGCTCAGGTGGTCGGCCAGGTAAACCAGTTCCACACCCGTGGCGACCGCAAGCGCGCCCATCATGAGAAGTCCGCAGAACAAGTTTCCGGCGGTGCGTGAGGTGGAAAGGGTGGTGGCCGCAATGCCTCCGAGAAGCGCGACAAGGAGGGCCAGCAGCCACTGGCCGGTGACCATTTGCAGCACCACCAACCCGGCCGTGATACCGAGCAGGCCGAGTCCGGCCCATAACGGGATTAATCCAGGCTCAACTGCCTCGGTGCGAGCAACGGGCGACTGCGCCGGCACTGCTACTTCGTGCATCCCCAACTCCGAGTCATCGACCGAATCGCTCAGACCGGGGAACGGTGTTGCCGTCACCGCACCAAGGGTAACACGGCGTCTCACCTTCAGAGTCTTGTCTGCTTCGGCGCTCGCGGCGCTCAACCAGCCGCCGGACGAGGGATTGTTGCCGTTGCCATCTGTAGTCGTTGCGACCGCACCATTACCACCCGAATCAGCAGGGCCGTTCGTGGGCGGCGTACCTTCGGGCGCGGCCCGGCCGTCAACCTCCTGGGTGGACTCCTGCTCGTCCAGCGTACCTTCACCGGAGCCACGCACGAACCGCACCGGGTCTAGGGGCAACGGAGCGCCCTGGGGTAAGGCGAGTGCCGGTACGAGACCGGAACCCTGCCGCTGACGGTCTCCACTCCCGAACAGCGTAAATGCCTGTTGGGGCGCTAAATCTGTGGTTGGGCGCTCCGCAGCGCGGGGCAGCACGCCCATGAGGCTATCTACTGCCGCCGTCCAGGGGAAGTGCCACAGCCGGTAGACGAGATAGGACGCCGCGATGAACACAAACAGGCCCCATACCACCAGGAATTCGCCGACCGTAGTCCTGTGCATGAATTCCGCGGTGTCAGCGATGCGTCCACCGTCAACGAGCGCGTTGATGGCGGTGTAGAAGGCCTTGAAGTTGAGGAAGAAGGGGAGATAGGCTAAGAGCGAAAGTCCCGCCAGGAGTCCGACGGACGCCAGGGCAGTTCCGTACATACCTACTTGTTCCCTGAACGTCAGGTGACTGCGTAGCGAGGTATCAGAGGCAGCGGGAGCACCCGCCTGCCACTCACGCCGAGGTCGTCCGAGTAGCAAGAGGGCGACGACCGCACCACCCCCGGCGAGACCCAGGTACGTCGGGAAGTCCCATGAATTGATGACGAGCAGCGCGCCGAGGTTGAGGGCGAACAGCACGAAAGTAAGCGCGCCGGTCGCGCCGCTGCCCCACAGCCAGCCCAACGTGCTTGCCACCCGGAGACGAGAAGCTTGCCACCAGGACAGCGCGCTGTTGCCTGAAACCAGGAGGAGCGGCTTTCGGTAAGCCCCTGCAAGGACCAGATTCAGGATGAAGAGCACCGCCATGACGGTAAAAGGCATGTTTATGAGGTGCGGGTGCAAATCCGCGAACAGGAACGTCCAGTAGGGAAATTCGTTGATCGTGTCGTTGATGATACGGCTGGCGTCCCAGTAGTTGAAGCTGGGGTAGTAGTTGTACATCGATTGTTCGCCGAAGCCGAGCCTGCTGCCCAGGTCCGCGATACTGCGCCCGACATCCGGGAAGGTAATCATGACCCACTGAATCAGGCCGTGCATGTTTCCGATCACCAGCATCAGGAAGCCGGCCAGTGCGCCAAATACGATGCCCGACTGCGATACCTGGCTGGTGCTCCCACGCCGCCTCTGGCTCCAGGCGACCAGGTTGTAGACGACGCTCATACCCGCCGTGAACGTGAGCGCATAGAACAGCGGTACAGCGAGGTTGAAGGCAATGGCCGGGTGGATGCCGAGCAGCTTTACCAGGCAGGCGATAATAAAGTAGCCGTAATAGTAATAGTTGATGAAACCGCCCGCGAAGAAGGGGTCAAGGGCGGGCATCCACGGGCTGCGAAGCACCGCATTGAGGAAGCCGATTTCCATTGGCTTCTCACCACCCTGGAACGTGTGCCAGAGGTCGGGGTTCGCCATCCGCAGCGCGAGCACGCCCGCGAAGGCAACCAGGAACACCGCTTCATACGCCAGTACGAGGTTCCGCTTCGTCCTGAAGAATTCTCGAATTTGGCTACCCGCGCCCAGCCGCCAACAAAGTGTGGACAGCGCCGCCAGCATACCTACCATCAACAGGAGTCCCCAGATCGTGAAGGGAATCACCCTGGTGCTCGCGGCGATCCACATGCCCCAGGCTATCATCAGCAGGGCGGCTAGCTTGGCGACTGCGTAGCCACGGTCGGGCACGTTGCGGAAGACCGTAAACACCACCGGGAGCGCCAGCAGCCCAAGGGCCTCTACCAGCAACAGCCACAGAGCTACGGCGAACCACTGAGTCTGCTCCTGGCCCAACGGGTTCCAGGCGTAGTCATCTAGCTGCGGCAGCGTATTTACAGGCTGGGTGTAGCTCAGCCCCTTGTCGTCCTCGACTTTGCCGTTCGAGGCATCTATGGACATGATCGGGCGGTTGAGCGCGGTGCTGAACAACATGCGGTACTGGTCGTCCGTCAGTTCGCTTACCTTCTTGAAGACGTCCACGCGCGGGTGGTCGTAGACGGTAAAGCTTTCGTCGGCAGGCTGGTCGTTTATCGCGATGCCGAATAGTTCCGGCGTTACTTGCGTGGTGTTGGCGCTGACAAAGCCCAATTTCTCGGCAAACAGCAACTCGTAGTACTTGCTCTGAACCGGGTATTGCCAGGGCAGCCGCGGGATCGAGCCATAGAGGCGGTTGCTACTCATGATGATGTAGTCAGCACGCCGCAGCCAGGTCTTGATCCGCTCAAGCTCCAGGTCGGGCTGCGCGAAGTTATACAGCTCCATCTCGAAAGCGGTGGGGTAGCCGCTACGGTCCTGCCCGTTACGCGGGGGCAAGGAAATAGGCAGGCCGTAATCCCAGTGTTCGGTCGCCAGGGTGGCCTCTCTAGGCACGTTATCGTGAATCCACTCGGAAGCCTGCACCCGCGAGTGGGGTTGGCTGTACACGTTCATGAACGCCACAGCCCACAGGAAGGCCCAACCTATGCTCAGCGCGATAAGCGCGGGGAAGACGCCGCGCTGTAAACTCACCAGGCGAACTGCCCTCCGGGAGGAGTCCGCACTGGCCCTGGCAACGAACCGCTTGCGGGACCAAATAGCTCCGCGCACCAGGAATGCAGCACCGAGAATGCAAAAGATGGGGACCAGCGGCAGCATGTACCGCATCCACTTGCTGAGCAGCGTGGCTATAGTCAGGAAGTAAGGGATGCCCGCCGAGAGGAGCAGAATCTCGGCCGGACGGCGACGAAGCGCCTGCCAAAAGGCGGCAAGGGCACCAATCACTGACATCAGGCCGGGCACCAAGCCCATGCCCCAGAAAACCATCTGTTCAAGTTGGTATACGACGGGCGCGGTCCCGATGTACTGCCGCGTAAACGGCACCGGGCTTAGCCCCGACTGTACGGCCTGTTCGCCTCTGATTCTCCTGGACCAGGGGTTGGACTGGATAAGGGCGTCCAGGCCACCGCTGCTTAGCGTCGAGAAGTCAAAGCTCCAAAGGACGTAAGGCTCACCGACTGCGAAAGCCAGTAGCGAGAAAACCGCAGCCAGCAGAACGTACTTCGCCCCACCGAGCAAGTGTCCGCCAAAACTACGCTCTCTCTCCTCGGTGGTGGCGGGGGAGACACCCACGGGGTCGCCGAATTCTGCGCCAAGCCTCCTCGTTCGTTTGCGATAGACCGCGCGAAGCACCACAGCGGCCACAATGACCAGCGCGATTGGCAGCACCGAGATCTTGCATGCGACCGCGAGGCCCAGGCAGGCACCGGCCGCTACCGCTACCCACCAACGCGGCCGTTGCATGAGCACTACGCTGAAATAAACCGCCCCCATGATGAAAGTCACGAGAAAGCTCTCAACGATGAAGAAGTGGGCGATTTGAATGGCAGTGACCGCAAACCCATACAGGGCCGCCGCGATAAGGGCTGTGCCGCTGGAATAGAGTCGTCGGGCAACCAGGAAGACCAGCAGCACGGTAATAAGGTCGAAAATGGAGGCCAGAGAGCGTCCGATGATGGCGATGCCTTCTATGCTCCTTACCCAGTAGCCGTCCGGCTGCGTAGACGTAGGGGGCAGGACCGAGTCGAGAAGCCAGCCCGTCGCACGTTCCAGGTAGATCGGGAAGGCACCCCAGGGGTACTCGTTCAATTCGTCGCGCCGGGTGTTGAGCGTGCTCACATGCCAGTCGAAAATGTCCTCGTTCCTGGAGGGCCAGTTGATCTGCGGCGTCGTATAATTGAGGATCGACATCTCGTCGGGGTTCTGCCAGGTGCCCTGGTCGTACATGCGCCCGTAGAAGCGGAAGAAGGTGGCGCACGCCATAATCAACACGAGGAGCAACAACACCCTGTGCCGCCGCCAGAACGGCTCGCGTTCTCGCCCGGCTGCTTCCAGGGGCCGATCTACCGACAGGGTGGTAACATGCTGTGAAGACAATACGTAGCTCCTAGCTGCGCTTGAACGGGATAGGTGGGATTTACGCGGAAAAGTGCAAGCAACCCAAATGTGAGAAGGGGCCGAACCCCACCTCTACAGGCGATTTTAACACAGAGCGATTACCTGGGGCAAGACCCCGCCGGTCAAGCGTGCGTAGCAAGGAGGCTAATTGCGTGGGAGCGCGGTTTGACAAGGTGACTGACCCACGAGAATAATAGCCTGAAAGAACCGCGACGAGAGTGAGATCCATGCTTGAGTATAAGTACTGCCCCATGTGCGCGGCGCCGCTCCAGGTGCTTCACCTTCCGACCGAAGACCGGCCCCGCCTCGTATGCTGCGGCTGCGGCCACGTATTCTACGTCAACCCCAAGGTGGTGAGTGGCACCCTTCCCATCGACAGGGGTCGTGTGTGGCTGTTGAGGCGCGGCATAGAGCCGAGGGTAGGCTACTGGACGCACCCGGCGGGCTACCAGGAGTGGGATGAGACGACCGAGGAGGCGGCGGTCCGCGAGACACGAGAAGAAATCGGGTGTGAGGTCAGGCTCGACAGTCTGCTGGGAGTCTATTCTCGTGCCGCTGCCCCTGTAGTGAACGTGATCTACGTTGCATCGCTCGTTGGCCCCGACCAACGGCCCCGCCTTACGCCCGAAGCCACAGAGGTGCAGGCGTTTGCCCACGACCAGATACCGTGGGACGACCTGGCCTTCATCAGCACCGAACGCGCCTTGCGTGACTGGATAGAGCTAGTTCGACGGTCGGCGTGAGGCGTGCGCTACAAGTCGGTACCGGGCTTCTGTGCACGCTCCTCGTCTTCCCCTGGCGAGGGGTAATATAGATCGTCGCTGACTTCCGTCTCCGGGCTGTAAGGTGTTTCCGCGTGTGGCATCGCGTAGTGGATGTGGGGAAGCTCCACTGCCTCGCGAGAGCCGTTCGAGTCGACCGAGGGTGCAACAGTTTGGGCCGCCAGGTGCTCCGCGATGCGGGGCGGCATATCCCCCCCGGCCATGAACTGGGCTTTCTCCTCGTCCGTCATCATCTCCAGGACGGGGTGAATCTGTTCGGGTCTGCCGTTCCGGCGGGCGGGTGGTGTGTTGAAGGTGCTAGTGGTCGTAGTCGCCACATTGTTCAGCTCCGTGGAGATGTCCCGCCAGACGCTCCTCGCAGGCTCAACGGCACGGCGCACTTCGGCAATGCCCTTACCTATGGAGCGGGCGGCTTCGGGCAGGCGCTCAGGCCCTAGCACAATCAGCGCAACGAGCGCGATCAGCATTATCTCCCCGAAACCCATGCCGAATATTTCCACGCTAACTCCTGGACCGGTTCTCGCGAAAAAGTGCGCCTGTCAGCAAGTAATATCCTCTAGCTCGCATTCTGCGGGGCACTTGAAGCTACCTCAGCCGACACCCAACGATAGTAATCGCCATTTGCGTGCGCGGGCACAATTCTCAAAATGCAGGGTACATCATAGCTGTGGATTTGTTCGATCAGCGCTGCCGCGTCGTTGGCGCGCGAGGCCAAAGTCTTGCAGACCAGCACCATTTCTTGCGCGTCTGCCACTTCGTCGTTCCACCTGTATAACGACCGCGACGCGTAAATATTGGCGCAAGCGATTAGGCGTTCCGCCAGCAAGCGCGACCCGATGCCTGCGGCCTCTGTTTCGCTGCTACACGGGACATAAAGCATTGCGAGCGGATCGGCTGCCTGTGAACGTTCTTTCATGTTTACACCATTATAACCATCGACGGTGCCGGTCACAATAGGGCCATTCGGCACGAGCCGTGGGCAATCGACGCTTTGGTCGGCTAACGTTTGAACTAGCAAGTACCATGCGCTGTACTTTATAATGGAGATGCGTACCTCTACAACTACGTGTCGCCGCCTGAACCTCCAGAAGTGAGGACGCCTTGCTAGTCTTGTCGAAGCGGCCCCGGGTAAGTCTCAACGCCGATACCTGGAGCCTCACAATCGAAAACGCGCTTCGTGCCGCCGGGCAAAGGATTTTCTGGCGGCGCGCCCTGCGCATGGCGGCGCTTTCCCTACCTCTCCTTGTACTTAGTGTCGCGGCTTACATAGCCGTGCTCCGATTTACGCTCGCCAGCCTACCTGCCTGGCCCGTGCCGGTCGCGTTCGCCTGTTGGCTGCTGATAGTTGGACTGTGGACCCGCGCGCAACCGGTGACCAGCGCCGAGGCCGCCCGCTTCATAGACCACTCGCTCGGGCTTGACGAACGGGTATCCACATCGGTCGAGTTGATAAACTCGGCCAGGCTGGTGCGTTCGCAAGCGCCCCGCACCGGAGTGCATTACGCATTGCTCGCGGATACCGCCGAGGCACTCAATGACCGGCTGCACGGTCTGCCCGGAGCACTTCGCTTCCGCTGGACCCGACTCAACGCGGTGGCGGTGGCGGTCGCGCTGCTGGCGCTCATGGGCGCGATGACAGTGCCCACGCAGGCCGAGTTTGCTCGCGGCGAGCGGAGCGCGTTGGCGAAAGCGGTCCAGGATCAGTTGGCGCAGGTCCAGGTGCTGCGCGCTGACGTCGAGGTCAACGAACTTCTTTCTTCGGACCTGAAAGCGTCCATCCTGCAGGAGCTTTCCTCGCTGGAAAGCACGCTCCAGAACTCCTCGCTCGACCAGGCGACGGCGATAGCTACCCTGGCTGACGCGGAGCAGCGACTGCGGGCTATGCTTGAAACGCCGTCGGCGGACTTCGATGGCCTGGTGGCGGCCGCGCAACTTGTGTGGAACGCCGCTGTCCAGAACCTGGAATGGGAGGTAGACCAGTCGCTTTATACCACCGACCTGGGGAGGGCCTCCGAAGCCTCGTTGTTCTTGAGCGAGAACGTGAGGAGAATGACTCCCAACGCGGAACGGCGCGTCGCGTTCAGCCTGGAGCGCGCCTCGGGGCAGGCGTCGGGACGCGAGCCGGACCTCGGTAGGGTGCTCGCGGAAGCCTCGACCTCGGTCCGCAGCCGCGACCATACCCCGGCAGTCCGCGCCCTGGTAGACGCCTCGGAGAAGTTCGCTGCTGCCAATAACCAACGAGAAGACTCTGTAGCGCTCGAAAATGTGCTGTCGCAACTGAACAAGGGACGCGAACAACTCGCGCAGGCCGGGCGGCCTCAGACCAAGAAGGCCCAGGTTGGGTTCCGACGCCGTGGCCCGGCAGCAGCCAACCCGAACGCAACCCCAGACCTCGGAAACTTTGACCCTGATGCCGAAGTTGCGGAAGGCGGGGCCAATGGCAGCCAGGGCAGCGAGAGCGTCAGCGGCCTTGGCCCGCTCGTGGGGGAGAACAACGTAGCCGCGTACGGTGGCTCGCAGTCGTCGGACGGGACGGGAGGGCAGCCGGCGCAGACTGAGGGTCAGGATGGCACTACCTCGCCAGGCAGCGGCCCTGGTGGTGGCACAAACGCGCAGGAGGGCGGGCAAGCAGAAGGCAGCCAGCAAACCTCAGGTGGTGGTACCGCCGGTGGCGGGACCTCCGACTCGGGCGAGCAAGGAACTCTCGGCGGCTCGGTGACGGGGCCGGTGGGAGGCGTGGGAGGAGCAATCAGCCACGTACCGAACCCCTCAGGGCAAGGCAACGCTACCGAGGCCAACAGCACCCCCGTGCCGGGCCAGGAGGAAAGCGATACAGGTGGGGAGCAAGTCTACGTACCCGGCGGTACTGAAGGCGATAGTGCCGGAATCGAGACGGCGCCTGAGGTAGCGGACGCGAACTCAGAAGAACCCAACACAGAAGGCGTGGGCGGCCGCATAGGTGAAGGGGATAGCGGTGGGGCCGACGTCTCCTCAGGCACGGGAGAAGGTGGTGCGGTACGCGTGCAGACACCGTACCGGGAAGTGCTGGCCGAGTACGCGCGCCAGGCTACGGAGGCTATCGATCGTGCTTATGTACCCCCTGATGCTAAGGAATATGTGAAGAATTACTTCTCCGAACTTGGTAAATAGTCTGCCTTGCTGGTGACGTGAGATATGCATTGTAGACCTTGCCGCCGTACTAAAGATTCCCAAGGAGCACCGAGTGGCACTGACTGAGAGAGAGACGAGCGCTGTTGGCACGGGCAACGTGACTCACCCGCGACGCGAGATGAGTCCGGAGGCATTTAGAGAACGGGCGGTGGCGATTGAGCAGGAAGTCGGCAAGGTAATCGTAGGGCAGCGCAACCTGATACACCAGGTGCTTGTCGCGCTCGTCGCGGGCGGCAATGTGCTCCTAGAGGGCGTGCCGGGCCTCGGCAAGACGGTGCTGGTAAGGACGCTTGCCGACGTGATCGACTGCCAGTTCAGCCGCGTGCAGTTCACTCCGGACCTGATGCCCGCCGACATCATCGGCACGAACATCCTCAACGAGGACGAGCATGGCCGCCGCGCCTTTGAGTTCCAGCCCGGCCCGGTGTTTGCCAATCTGCTGCTGGCCGACGAAATCAACCGGGCTACCCCGAAGACGCAATCGGCGTTACTCGAGTCGATGCAAGAGGGCACCGTGTCGGTGGCTCGCACGATCTACGAGCTACCCAAGCCCTTCTTCGTGCTCGCCACGCAGAACCCCCTGGAAATGGAGGGCACGTATCCACTGCCGGAGGCGCAACTCGACCGCTTCTTCTTCAAGCTGGAAGTGGGCTTCCCTACCGCGGCGGAACTGATAGCTATCTCGGACCGCACAACTTCGGGAATCGATCCTAACGTGGGGCGGGTGGCGGATGCGCAGGACATCCTGGCTATGCAGCACCTTGCCCGACAGACGCCGATTGCCACACATGTCACGGCCTACGCGGTGCGCATATTGAGGGCCACCCACCCGGACAACCCTGAGGCGGTTCCCCTCGTGAAGCGCTACGTCCGCTACGGCGGCTCACCAAGGGCGTTACAGGCGATGATTCTCGCGGGCAAGATAATGGCGCTGCTCGACGGGCGTTACAACGTGGCCTTCCGCGACATTCGGACGGCCGCGCTGCCCGCGTTGCGTCACAGGCTCATCCTGAACTTTGACGGCGAAGCGGAAGGCATCTCCCCGGATGCGATTGTCGCGGGCGTGTTGGAAGAAACGTCAGAAGAGATGAAGTAACTTGATGCCACCGAGTGGTATCGCTCCAGTGCGTAGCGGGGCAGAAGTTTGCCTGGCCGGCGCGGGAGAGCGTTAGGCGGTGGGTACGATGGGGCTATTGCAACCACTTGCGCTCCTGGCGCTACCCCTGGTCGGGTTCATTCTCGCACTTTACTTGCTGCGATTCCGGCGGCCCAGCGCGCCGGTTGGTAGCCTCCACCTTTGGGACAATCTCACACGCGACCGAGAGGCGAACTCCCTGTGGCAGCGACTGCAACTCACGGGTCTCTTGCTGCTCCAGCTGCTGGTGATGTTGGCCCTCATCCTGGCGCTCGCGCGTCCGTGGGTACCGTCCGAGACTGCTGCCGGACAGAACGCGATCATAATCGTGGACACGTCAGCAAGCATGGGCGCCATGGATGGCGGCACCAGTCCCCGGAAAAGCAGGCTTGAGGCCGCCCTTGAAAAGGCACGCAGCCTGGTGGACGACCTGCCGCAGGGTGCAATTGCCGCCATCATTACCTCTGATGAACATGCCGCCGTTCTTGTGGCCCCGACTGACGATAAGTCTAGGCTTCGGGACGGTCTTTCTGGGCTGCGGCCTCAACCTACGGGCACCAACATGTACGAGGCTATTCAACTCGCTTCGGTGCTCGCGCAGAAGCAATCGAACGCAGTAATATGGGTGCTCTCCGACGGTATATTCCCCGCGACAAGAGGGAACGCCGAACAGGTGCCGGCGGAGGTACGCTATTTCTCCGTGGGGCGCGCCGCTTCCAACCAGGCCATCACCGCCATATCCGTCGACCAGCGTGGGGGTAGTCTGGGGCTGTTTGTGCAACTCGCCAACGCCGACAACCTGACTGTGACGCGCAGACTGGACGTGCTTGTGGATGATGCTCACTGGAACGCGCGCACGGTGTCGTTGGGGCCGCTCGAGACGCAGGAATTGATCGTCGACGACCTGCCTATCGACGGGCGAGTGATAGCGGCGCACCTGGACGGCCTCGATGAGCTTGAGATAGATGACACGGCCTGGACGGTGAACAGGGCGAGCGTGCCTGCCAACGTGCTTGTGGTGACGAACGGCAACAAGTTCCTGGAACTCTCCCTGGCGCTACTGCCGAATGTTACCCTTTACAAGGTGGCACCGGCCGAATACGACCCTGGCGCTACCCTTGAAGGTATACCCTTTGACCTGACGGTGCTGGATGCCGGAGTCGTCTCACCTACCTTGTCCAGGCTGCCTGACGGTAACATGCTCATCTTTGAACCGAAAGCCTCAACGTCTATCTTCACAATCGGGGACCAGATTATTGCGCCGGTGCCTTCGTTCTCTCCCCTGGAGTCGGGGGGGCTGTCCAGCACGTCCGAGTCCTCCGGACGCGACCCACTGCTGCGGTTCGTGGACCTCTCCAACTTACATGTCTCCCAGGCGGCCCAGGTCAACCTGCCCACCTGGGGCCACGCCGTACTCGGGAGCGACAAAGGTCCTCTGATCATCGCAGGCGAGGAGAGTGGCCGTAAGGTGAGCATTGTTGCCTTTGACCTACAGCAGAGTGACCTTCCATTACAGATGGCGTACCCATTGCTCATGCGCAACCTTGTCACGTACCTGCTGCCTGACCCTACAGGAGGGGTGCCCGTAGCCGTCACGCCAGGCTCGATTGTCACGGTGGATGCCGTCGACCAGGCGGTGAACAAGCTGCTGGTGGAAGACCCCTCCGGCAAGGAGTGGACATACGATCTGGTACCGGAACGGAGGCGGGTAGCCTTCCCGGAGACACGGCAGCCTGGAGTGTATTACATCACCCAGTACGCCCTCGAGGAAATAGTTGCTCAGGAGGCGTTTGCCGTCAACCTGGCCTCCCGTGACGAGTCAGCCATCCGCCCCAACCCTGAGCCTGGCTTGCCCGTAGGCGTCCGACCGAACGCCGGTGCAACGACGGTGTCGGACGGCAACCCGTTCCGCCGCGAGTTTTGGCCTCATGTTGCGGTTGCGGGCTTCGCTGTGTTACTGGCTGAGTGGTTTATTGCACAACGTCTCACACTACGACGCGCCTTCCTGGAATGGCGCAACCGCCGTGCCCTTCGCAAGTTGAGCACTTAGTAGAAGGAAACATGGAGCTACCGTTCAGCATCACCGAGCCGCGCGCTCTCATACTGCTTCTTGCCGTCCCGCCTGTCGTGTGGCTTGGGATATTGACAGCGCGCGCTCGCCCCAGGGACCGCTCGCGCATCGCCACGAGCACCGTCATTCGCGCCCTCATCCTGACATTTATCACGCTTGCGGTCGCCGGCACCCAGTTCATCGCGTCTGGAGGCCCCCTGAATGTTGTATTCCTGGTGGACCGATCGGCCAGTGTGTCCGAGGCAAGCAAGCAGTCCTCGTTCGACTTCGTGCGACAAGCCATTGGGGCTATGGGGCCGGACGACCGGGCGGCGGTGGTGTTGTTCGGAGAGAATGCCATACTCGACCGGGCATTGAGCGCGGATACCATATGGGCTGCCGCGGGCAAGGAGCCTTCGGCGCTGGCGACCGACATTGCCGACGCGATCCAGGTGGGCACCGCACTTTTCCCCGAGGGCGGCGCGAAGAGGCTCGTGCTCCTGAGTGACGGGGTGGAAACGGTCGGTGAGGCCAGGAGCATAGCAGCGGGAGAGGTGCTGTCCGGTATCCAGTTATCGGTGGTACCCCTCGGCGAGACCGCACAGAATGAAGTAGCGGTGGACCGGGTGGTAAGCCCGAACAGTGTGCCTTCGGGCCAGCAGATACCCGTAAGGGTACTTGTAAAGAGCAACAGCGACAGGGCGGCGACCGTGACACTGTACGACGGCGACACCCCTGTCGCGACCGAGGACGCGCAACTGAAGGCTGGTGACAACGTCCTTACCTTTTCCACCGAGGCCCGCGAGCAGGGCTTTCACGTTCTCAAGGCGCGAGTAGACTCCGTCGATGACCGCTTCAGCGAAAACAACGAAGCACTGTCTTTCACCATCGTGAAGCGACCGCCCACCGTCCTCATTGTCAGTGGTGCCGAGGCGGATAGCCTTGCGCTTCAAAATGCGCTGGAGGCGAGTGCAATCGAGGTGGATGTTGTTGCGTCGGTTGGCCTCCCCCGCGAGGCAAAGAACATCGGGCAGTACGATGCTATAGTCCTTGCCAATGTTTCGGCTAGCTCGCTGGAAATCGAAGGGCAGCAGGTGTTGCAAAGCTACGTGCGAGACATGGGACGCGGCCTCATCATGATAGGCGGCGACCTCAGTTACGGGGCCGGCGGCTACACTAGGTCCCCTATCGAAGAGGTGCTGCCGGTGCGCATGGACGCACGCACCTCGGAGGAGCGGGCCTCCCTTGCAATGACCTTCGTCGTGGACAAGAGCGGCAGCATGGGCCGATGTCACTGTGGAGGCAACCAGCAGTTCAACCCCAACATGCGGACGGAGTTCGGTGAGAGCAAGATTGAGCTGGTGAAGCAGGCTATAACCAAGGCCACCACGCTCCTCAATTCCAGCGACCAGGTGGGCGTAATCACATTCGATGAGCAACCAACCTGGCTGGCGCGCCTGCAACCCATAGCGGAACTTGGCGAGCAACGACTCGAACAGCTGCTACAGCCGGTGGAGGCGCAGGGCAACACAGACATGTTTGCTGCCCTCTCGCAGTCCGTAGAGTCGCTTGAGACCAGTAACGCACAGCTAAAGCACATCGTCTTACTGGGCGATGGTTGGAGCAAGCACTCGGATTACGACCAACTCCTGGAGCGTATGTCCGCCGGCAATATCACGCTTTCCACAGTAGGTGTCGGCGATGGCGCTGACGAGCTGATGCACGACCTCGCGACCAGGGGAGGAGGCCGCTTCTATGCAGCTAAGGATGTCACCACGGTGCCCGACGTCCTGCTCAAGGAAACGATCCGGCTCGCAGGCTCATACTACGTCGAGGAGGCGTTCACCCCGGCGGTGGAGCGCGCTAGCCCTATCCTGAACGGGATCGATACGGGAGCCATGCCGCCCCTGCTCGGCTACAATGCCAGCACGATCAAACCGGAGGCGGATCTGATACTCCGCTCTCCTCGCGGCGACCCGCTCCTCGCACAGTGGCAGTATGGACTCGGGCGTGCAGTCGCCTGGACCTCGGATGTGAAGGGACAGTGGGCGGCTGACTGGGTGGAGTGGCCCCAGTTCGGCAAGTTTATGGGACAGATGGTCAGTTGGACGCTCTCCCGGCAAGACAGCATTGGTCTGGAGGCTACGTTCTCAAGCCGGGCTGACGCACAGGGAGTCGCGCAGGAAGTCGCCGTGCGAGTGGACACTGTCACGGTCACGGGCGCGCCCCGCAACTTCCTGCCGACGAGCCTGGTGATTACTGACACCCTGGGCATCTCGACTACAGTTGAGGTTTCACCGCGCTCGCCTGGGGTGTACGATGGGATCGCGCACGGGCTGAGTCCGGGCGCGTATGCCGCCACAGTGGAACAGGTGCAGGCCGAAACCGGGGAGCTGGTGGAGCGGCTGGAAACCGGCTTCATCGTACCTTATCCGAGCGAATACCGGCTCTCCGGCGACTCGACGGCTGGCGCACAGGCATTGATGGCTGACCTAGCGCAGCTCGGTGGTGGAAGGGTACTCGAGATAACGCAGCCAGCTTCAGCGTTTACTCACGACATATCCCCTGAGCCACGGCGCTTAGCGATGTGGCCGTGGCTGATACTGGCGTCCATATTGCTTTTCCCGCTGGACGTAGCGGTACGGCGTGTGAGTCTTACGCCCCGCGAATTGTGGCGCTTGCTGAGGGGGCGAACACCGGACGATGCCTGACAGGATGCGGACCGTCGATCTCAATGCGGACGTAGGTGAGAGTTTCGGGCCGTGGCCCATGGGCCACGACCGGGAAATCATGCCTTTCATCACATCCGCAAACCTTGCCTGTGGCGGTCACGCGGGCGACCCTGACGTCATGGCCGCCACGGTCCGGCTCGCGGCAAGTCATGGTGTCAATGTCGGTGCGCACCCTGGTTACCCGGACCTGGCCGGCTTTGGTAGACGAGCCATCGCCTTCAGCCCGGACGAGGTGCGGAACTTCGTACTATATCAGGTGGGGGCGCTCTGGGCCATCGCGCGCGCCTGTGGAGTTGAACTGCGCCACGTCAAACCCCATGGGGCGCTATACAATGTGGCAGCGAGAGATCGCCTAACCGCCGAAGCTATAGCCGGTGCCGTACGGGAGTTCTCACGCGAGTTACCCCTGGTGTGCCTGGCCGGGTCAGCTGCCGAGGAAGTGTCGCTCGAAATGGGGCTTCCCACGCTCGCCGAGGGCTTCGCAGACCGCGCCTACGAACCCGGTGGAGCACTGCGAGACCGTAAGCTGCCGGCGAGCGTACACCACGATCCCGCGGCGGTGGCAGCTCAGGTCTTGGGTCTGGCCAGGGGCGAAGTGCGAGCCGTCGACGGAAGCACTCTGCAAGTGCGTGTGGACACAATCTGCCTGCACAGTGACACCCCGGAAGCCCCGTTGTTCGCTCGTGTCGCCCGCCAGGCGCTCGAAGATGCCGGCTACGTTGTTGCGCCCCCAACGAACAGCTGAGATGAACGCAGGACGTACGGCGATCATAGACCGCATGGGCGAGAGCGCGCTGCTCGTGACGCTTGGAAGTGGCATTTCGCCGTCGCTGAATCGGGCCGTGCACGCGTTGGCGGACAATCTACGGAAGCTGGCGCTTAGAGGTGTTTGCGACATCGTGCCGGCTTATGCGAGTGTGCTCGTAACCTTCGAGGACTCGGTGGTCGCCGCTGAGGAAGTGGCCGAGCACGTGCGGCATGCCCTTCCTCTTGCAGGTCCCACGCCGGACGCTCCTCCGCGCCGGCATAACATTCCAGTTGCGTATGGCGGCGAGTACGGTCCTGATCTCGAAGCCCTGTCGGCCGCGCTCGGACTGACGCCAACCGAAGTGGTCCGAAGACATACCAGCCGAACATATCTCGTCTACTTCCTTGGCTTCATGCCAGGTTTTGCATACCTCGGAGGACTAGAGCCGTCTATTGCTGCACCGCGTCTTGGAAGCCCAAGGGTGCGCGTTCCGGTAGGCTCAGTTGGAATAGCGGGCGAGCAAACGGGGGTGTATCCTCTCGCAAGCCCCGGTGGTTGGCAACTCGTGGGCCGCACCGGGATCGTGCTGTGGGACGTCAATAGGAACCCACCGGCACTCCTGGCTCCGCACGACGAGGTACACTTCCTGGCCTCAGACGGACTCACATTGAGCAAGCCCACGTATCACGAGCCTGATGGACCGCGCGAACCCGGCTCAATTCCGGTCTTGACAGTGGAGGCACCCGGAGCACTAACTCTGGTTCAAGACATGGGTCACCCAGGATATAGTCACCTTGGACTAAGCCCTGGAGGCGCGATGGACCCCTTCGCGCTGGCGGTCGCGAACAGCCTGGTCGGCAGCCCCCCTGGCGCTGCTGCCCTTGAGATAACCTGGTCGGGACCAACGTTGAGAGCACTTGCTACTACGGTCATCGGCATGGCCGGCAGTGACCTTGGCTGTCAGGTCGACGGGCGGCCGGTGCCTTGTGGTATCAGTTGGTTGGTACGTGCCGGTAGCGAAGTACGCTTCACCGGACGTGGGGCAAGCAGTGCGGCACGATGTTATCTTGCGGTCGCTGGAGGTTTCAGCGTGCCGACACTGCTGGGTTCTCGGTCCACTTACCTACCGGGCGGCTTCGGTGGCTATGGCGGGCGGCAGTTGCGCGCGGGCGATACTTTGTACGCCGCCGCGTCCGGTAAGTCACCGGCGGAGCTTGCGGGGAAAATAGCTTCCATCCTGCCTGCTACTGTGCCGCCGGGTGGTAGCCTGAGATACGTGCCGTACCTGGGAGCGGGCTGTGTAGCCACAACGTTGAGGGAGCACGCTGATAGCTTGACCTACGAGGTTAGTGTTGCCAGTGATAGGATGGGTGTACGATTGTTACCTGAGCAGGAGGGAGAACTAGCCTGGAGCGGTGGGGAGCTAACGTCCTTCGGAGTGCCCCGTGGGGCCATCCAGCTGCCACCGGGCGGCACCCCAGTAGTGCTGGGTGCAGACCACCAAACAACCGGCGGGTATCCGGTGCTAGGCGTCGTCGCAAGGGGTGATTGGCCGCTACTCGCACAACTGAGACCCGGCTCAAAAGTGCGGTTGAAGCCGGTCACGCTGGCAGAGGCCAGGGCTGCACGGCGTGGCTGGCCCCTCTCGTAACCCATACGAAATGGACGCCGAGAGGTTGTGGTTAGGCTTTGGTGTACGGCCCGGTGCTGATGCGGTGGGCGCGGCCACCTGCGGTGAACTCGAGGTTGCGCAGGATGCCCACCTGCGCCCCGATGCCTATTTGCTTGTTTCCCACGGTGATACCTGCCTGCATGGCGTCGGTTGCAGCACCTTCCGGCGTCAGGGCACGCTCGCCGGGATTGGCGTCAATGTCCTCGCCACCGGGTCCGGTAACCTGGTTCTGGCCGGACATTCCAGGGTCTTGTCCTCTTCGGTAGTAGGTATCTGCCATGTTGCTCTCCTAAACTAGTCGCCGCTCCCTGTACTCACCGAACACGGCGCGTAAGGTGTCACTGATCTCGCCAAGCGTCACGAAGCCTTGCGCGCAGTCGATGATGAAGGGCATCAGGTTTTCATTCGCTTCAGCGGCGTTCCGCAATCGTTCGAGATTGCTTGAAACTGTTGCGCTGTCACGCTCCGATTTCAGTGCGCGTAATCCCTCTATCTGCCGGGCTTGCAGCGTGGGGTCCACGCGGTGTATTTCTGTTGTGTCTGTATCGTCTGAGACGTAGCGATTGACTCCGACAATCACGCGCTCACCGCCATCGACCTCGTTTTGCCAGCGATACGCCGCCTCCTGGATCTCCGACTGCGGGAACCCTTCTTCAATAGCTCGGAGTGTGCCGCCCAGTTCTGTGATGCGCCGCAGGTAGTCTCGTGCCCCTTCCTCGATCCGGTTGGTCAGCCATTCAACGTAGTACGAGCCGCCAAGCGGGTCGATAGTTGACGCTACGCCGGTCTCGTGCGCGATGATCTGCTGGGTGCGTAGCGCGAGGCGGGCGGAGCGTTCGGTTGGAAGCGCCAGCGCCTCGTCAAGCGAATTGGTGTGTAGCGACTGTGTGCCCCCGAACACCGCCGACAGGGCTTGCAGCGCCACACGCACGACGTTGTTGTCCGGCTGCTGCGCGGTAAGGCTGGAGCCTGCTGTCTGCGTGTGGAACCGGAGCATGAGGCTCTGGGGGTTCTGCGCACCGAAGTCATCTCGCATAATCCGTGCCCAAAGCCTGCGCGCCGCCCGGAACTTGGCTACCTCTTCCAGGAAATCGCTGTGAGCGTTGAAGAAGAACGCCAGGCGCGGAGCAAATGTGTCTACAGAAATCCCACGGCTCAAGACCTCTTGAACGTAGGCAATCGCATTGGACAGGGTGAATGCCACTTCCTGAACGGCAGTAGACCCGGCTTCGCGGATGTGGTAGCCGCTGATGGAGATGGGATTCCACTGCGGCAACTGCTCGGCGCAGAACGCAATAATGTCACCCGCGATCCGCATCGATGGTGCGGCGGGGTAAATGTAGGTGCCTCGCGCGATATATTCCTTGAGTACGTCGTTCTGGACTGTGCCGCTAAGGGCCCGGTCCGAGATGCCCCTGTTGCGCGCCACCGCTACGTAAAATGCCAGGAGGATAGAAGCGGTGGCGTTGATGGTCATCGAAGTGCTGACCTTGTCCAGGGGAATGTCGGCCAGCAGCAGTTCCATATCACGGATCGAAGAGATTGACACGCCCACCTTGCCAACCTCGCCTGCTGCCAGTGGGTGGTCGCTGTCGTAGCCCATCTGGGTGGGCAGGTCAAAAGCTACCGAAAGTCCGGTCTGCCCCTGTTCTAGAAGGTACTTGTAGCGGCGATTCGACTCTTCTGCCGTCCCGTAGCCTGCATACTGGCGCATGGTCCAGAGCCGGCCACGGTACATCGTTGGCTGCACACCCCTCGTGAACGGGTATTGTCCGGGAAAGCCCAGGTCCTCTTCGTAGCGGTCGTGGGGTGCCTCCTCGGGGGTGTAGAGGCGGTTGACGGGGATATCGGAGGCCGTCCGAAACTCAGGTTGGCGTTCGGGGAAGCGTTCTAGCGCGGGCTTGAGCACCTTGTCTTCCCACTTGGCCTTATCGCCGGACTTTATCATGAGAGGACCTGCCTATTCCAGGGTAACCAGGGGACTGTCGGCCTCCACCACGTTGCCCGGCTGTACGTGCACCTGGGCGACCCTGGCATCGCGGGGGGCGGTGATCTCATTCTCCATCTTCATGGCTTCCAGCACTACAAGTCGCGTGCCCACCTTCACTTCAGCTCCGACTTCCACTAACACAGCCTTTACCAGCCCCGGCATCGGCGCGCTGACGACCCTCGTACCACCCTCGGCTGCTTGCTTGGGAGCCACCTTCATAAGGCGCCACTCGCGCTCTGTGTGCACCTTGACATCGTAGCGGTGCCGCCAAATCATCACGCGGAAATGCGGGCCGCGCTTTTCGACGTACAACTGGTAGCTCTTACCGCCGATGAGAAGAGAGTACAGGCCCTCCCCCGTCTCTACGTTGGACTGCACCGGCACGAAGTCTACGGCAGAATCTCCGCTGCCTGCGCCGTCGTCGATTGGGCGCAGATGTGTTACGCCACCGGATTGGGTGACCTCAAAACCGAGTTCCCGTTCGCCTAGCTCTACGTAATACTTTGCCATGATCTACCTGAAGCCTTGCCGGCGGCCCGCTAGACGCCACGCATTGTCACCCGGACCTGGTGCCTGGTGCCCTGTAGTACCGTTGGAGGCTGCTGAGCCTGCAAGGAGCTTTCGGTCAAGCACCAGTGCCGCTGATATCGCCGCTATGTCTTCCAGGCGCTCGTCTTCCTCTTGCCGCTCCCCGGCTGTATTCGCCAGCAGCCGGTCTACGAACTTGGTGTCGAGGCGGCCCCGCTGGAAGTCGAGGGACTGCATTACCCGCAGGTGAAAGGGGATATTAGTTTGAATGCCGGCGACCCGGTACTCGCGCAAGGCCCGGCGCATCCGCAAAATCGCATGCGCCCGACTTGGCGCCCAGACTATCAGCTTGGCGATCATGGGGTCGTAATACACGGAGACTTTGCCGCCTGCGTACACGCTGCTGTCCACACGCACCCCGGCGCCGCCAGGCTCAGAGACGGCGGCGATTGTGCCGAGTGAGGGCGCGAAGTTGTTGAAGGGGTCTTCTGCCGCGATTCGGCACTCCATTGCGTGGCCGTTGAGCCGCACGTCTGCCTGTTTTAGCCGTAAAGGTCTGCCGGAGGCGATCCGGAACTGTTCGAGCACAAGATCGACGCCCGTTACCAGCTCCGTTACCGGGTGCTCGACCTGGAGTCGCGTATTTACCTCAAGGAAGTAGAAGTTCTTGAACTTGTCCAATAGAAACTCGACGGTGCCTGCCGAGGTATAGCCCACCGCTCGCGCCGCCGCTACCGCCACGCTACCCATGCGCTCGCGCAAGTCTGCGTCTACTGCCACCGAGGGCGATTCCTCGATCAGCTTCTGGTACCTGCGCTGCACCGAACACTCGCGCTCGCCCAGGTGGATGACGTTGCCGTGGGTGTCACCCAGCAGTTGTATCTCGACGTGGCGTACCGACTCCAGGTACTTTTCAAGGTAGACCGTGCCGGATCCAAAGGAAGACCGGGCTTCGCTTTGCGCGCTCCTCAACGCCGACTCAAGATCGTCGGGGCTGTGCACGATGCGCATGCCCTTGCCGCCGCCACCCGCCGACGCCTTTATCAGGACCGGGTACCCGATGCGTTCCGCCGCCGCCAGGGCACTTTCAACATCGTCGGTGGCAACATCAGTTCCTGGGACGGTCGGCACTCCCGCTGCTTGCGCGGTCCTGCGGGCCTCCAACTTGTCACCAAGCATCCTCATGGCTCTCGGTTCAGGCCCAATCCAGGTGAGACCCTCATCCAGCACAGCCTGGGCGAAGTTGGCGTTCTCAGCCAGGAAACCATAGCCGGGGTGTACGGCATCCGCCCCCGACTTGCGCGCTACCTCTAGCAACCTGTCAATTCTGAGGTAGGACTCGACGGAGGGTGCGGGCCCAATCGGGTATGCTTCGTCGGCGGCACGAACGTGGAGGGCGGTGCGGTCCGCTTCTGAGAATACAGCTACCGACTCGATGCCGACCTCGGCACAGGCACGCACCACGCGCAAGGCGATCTCACCCCGGTTCGCTATCAAGACCTTTCTGATCTTACGCAATCAAATGCTCCAATGGCGTTTACTGCTCTCGCGGAAGTCTCATGCAGCGCACTGGGCCAGGTAGGCCTGTAGGTAGCGGCTGGCGGGCGGCTTGTTCAGCACTGTCGTAATGAATCGGGAGGCCTCTACCACCTTCTCAAGGTCCACTCCGGTTTCGATGCCGAGGCCGTTCAGCATGTAGAGCAAGTCTTCAGTTGCAAGGTTGCCGGACGCACCAGGCGCATAGGGACACCCGCCAAGCCCGGCAGACGAGGAGTCGACGGTACCTATCCCTAATTCCAGCGCGGCGAGCACGTTCGCCAGCGCGGTGCCTCGCGTGTCGTGGAAGTGCACGGCAAGATTCTCAGCGGGCACATCGCGCAGGAGGAGGCCCATGACGTCGTAGACCTGGTTGGGCGTGCCCACCCCGATTGTGTCTCCGATTGACACCTGCCAGGCACCCATGTCCAGCAGCGACAGAGCTACCTCCCGCACCTTCTCAGGAGCTACCTCACCCTCATAGGGGCAACCAAACGCGGTGCTGACGTAGCCACGAACTTGAACATTGTTAGCGCGGGCTAGCGTCATCACCGGGCGGAAGTTCTCAATCGACTCCGCAATCGTAGCGTTGATGTTGGCCCTGGTGAAACTCTCCGAAGCCGCGGTGAATACAGCTACATCTGTAGCTCCTGCTGCCAAAGCTCGGAGCATGCCTTTCTCATTAGGCACCAGGACCGGGTAACGCGCACCAGGGTTATGCACAATATTAGTGAGAACCTCCGAGGCGTCACCCAGTTGCGGGACGGCCTTGGGGCTGACGAACGAGGTCGCCTCAATGTAGGAGAAACCCGCGCTGCTCAGCAGGTCAATGTAGCGCACCTTGTCAGCGGTAGGCACGTGCGCTTTCTCGTTCTGCAGTCCGTCTCTCGGCCCGACCTCGTACACGGTTACGTGCGATGGCAATGAAGGGATGCCACTCATTTCTGTAGCTCCACCAGGATGTCGCCAGCGGCCACTTGCGCCCCCTCCGCGAAGAGTACGGCGGCCACTCGGCCCGCGTGCGGCGCGCGGACTGTGAATTCCATCTTCATAGCCTCTATTATAACCAGCGGCTGCTCTTCAGTAACACTGTCGCCCGCACCGACGAGGACCTTGAGCACCTTGCCGGGCATGGGGCTTTCCAGGTTGTCTTCGTCGTTAAGGTGCAGGGCCTTGGTCAAACGCTCGGTAGATAGCGCGGGCGCGCGGCGCACCCAGTATTCACGCCCCTCCCAGTAGAGGTACGCTTCTCGTGCTGTATCGGAGAAGCCGCACTCCAACATGAACAGCGGCCCACCCTCCTGTAGCTGCACCCGCACCGCCGCACCTACCCCTGATACATCTTGCTGGCTAGCTGGCGGCGCGGGAACGCCAATCACAGCCGGTCCTTCGAAGAGTGCCTCCCCGCCCTGTGATACCTTTGCGTGGTAACCGTTTGCCACTCCGTCTAAAGTGGACAACTCCACGTGATACTCTCGTCCCTCTATCTCCACGGCGGCGCGCATTGCCTGGCGTGCCTGCCGCCAACTGTTTGAGTGCCATAGGTGGGCCGCCCCATCCCCCGGTGTCAGCATGAGCAGCGCCCCGGCGGCAAGTACCACCTGAGTAGGAACCAGCGTAAAGGCCCCAGGCCGGTAATAGCGTTCGATGAAGCGCGTGGAGGTGTTGCCAAGCTCAAACTGTGGGTGCGAGAACAACCAGCGCAGGAAGTCGAGGTTGGTCTGCACGCCCTCAAGCTCCATGCTTCCCAACATCTCCTGCATTCGGGTCAGTGCCTGGTGCCGCGACTCTCCCGAAGCTATAATCTTTGCGATCATAGGATCGTAGTAGGGGCTGATCTCGTCGCCCTCCGCGACACCGGCGTCCACACGAATGCCGTAGCCGTCGTAGGGCGCGTTCAGCAGCGTCACCTTGCCCGTGGAGGGGAGAAATCCCTTCTCAGGGGCTTCTGCGTAAAGGCGGGCTTCCATGGCGTGGCCCTCGAATTCGATTTCGTCCTGGGCAACCCACAGTCGCTCGCCACCGGCGATACGAATCTGCGCTTCAACGAGGTCGAAGTTTAGAGCCTGTTCGGTCACGGGGTGCTCCACCTGGAGACGCGTGTTCATCTCGAGAAAATAGAACTCTCCATCCTGGAAGATGAATTCGACCGTCCCCGCGTTGGTGTAGCCTGCTCTGCGTGCCAACTTCAGGGCGGCGCCGGTGATTTGCGCCCGTAGCATCGCGTTCACTACGGGGGAGGGTGACTCCTCAACCACCTTCTGGTGCCTGCGTTGGATGGAACATTCGCGCTCTCCCAGGTGAACCAGGTTGCCGAACTGGTCCCCCAGCACTTGCACCTCGATGTGCCGTGGCTCAGTCAGGTACCTCTCCAGCATTACACTGCTGTCGTTGAACGCCGCGAGCGCCTCGCGTTGCGCACCCTCCAACTCGCCCGCAAACTCGCCCCGACTCTCGACCACACGCATCCCCTTGCCCCCACCCCCTGCCGAGGCTTTTATCAGAACCGGGTACCCAATACGATCTGCCTCTGCTTCGAGACGTTTCAGGGACTGGTCGTCGCCGTAATAACCGGGCACAACAGGTACGCCAGCCTGCTCGGCCAGCCGCTTGGCCTCAATCTTAGATCCCATGAGGGTAATCGCTTCCGGGGTGGGGCCAATCCAGGTCAGCCCGGCGTCCATAAACGCGCGGGCGAAGGCTGCGTTCTCGGAGAGGAAGCCATAGCCGGGGTGGACGGCGTCACAACCCGCCCGCTTCGCAACTTCGATGATCTTATCGCCACGGAGGTAGCTTTCGAGGGCGGGCGCCGCGCCGATATGGTACGCTTCGTCGCAGGCGCGGACATGGAGCGCCCGTTCGTCGGCGTCCGAGAAGACGGCCACCGACTTGATATCGAGGGCAAGGCAGGCGCGGGCGATACGCACAGCTATCTCGCCACGGTTGGCAATTAGTATCTTGCGGAACACCATCAGCTCGCCCACTCCGGCTTCCTCTTCTCGAGGAAAGCGCGGAGACCCTCCTGGCCGTCGGGGCTTACACGGAGCGCAGCGATTGTCTGCACGGTCAACTCCCTGGCTTCCTGGGGCTGGAGAGTTGGCACCACGCTAACCAGCTCCTTTGCCTTCGCGATAGCGCTGCCGGAGCTACTCTTAACTTCCCTGAGCAGTCGTTCGACTTCTGAGTCGAGCGCGTCCTCGGCAACCACAACATGGGCGAGGCCAATCTGCTGTGCGCGGCGGCTGTCGAAGCGTTCGGCAGTGAAGAAGAGAGCCCGCGCGTGACTGCGGCCGATCTTTGCCAGCACGTAGGGTGAGATAACGGCGGGCGCGATGCCCAGTTTCGTCTCCGAGAAAGCCCAGACGGCGTTTTCAGCCGCAACCACGATGTCACAGACGGCAGCGAGACCAACACCTCCACCCAGTGCGGCACCGTGTATGCGGGAAATAACTGGAACAGGGCACCGGTTGATTGCTTCGAACATTTCGGACATGTGGGTGGCATCCGCGACGTTCTGTTCGTGGGTGAATTCGAGGCTGGCCCGCATCCAATTCACGTCCGCGCCTGCGCAGAAAGAGTGGCCTGCACCGGAGAGGACGGCCGCCCTTACCTCTCCGAAAGCGCCATTGTCTATACTCACGAAGGTCGCGCGAAGCTCCTCGATTAGCTGTGAATTGAAGGCATTACGGACCTCGGGCCGGTTGAGCGTAACTCGTGCGACCCTTTCGCTGATCTCGACGTTGAGTAGCTGCGGTTGCTGCATTGTGTCACATCCTGAAGACGCCGAAATGCGTCTCCGGTATAGGTGCGTTGGCAGAGGCGGCGATTCCCAGCCCCAGGACCATGCGGGTGTCCAACGGGTCAATTATACCGTCGTCCCACAGGCGCGCCGTGGAATAGTAGGGATTGCCCTCCTCCTCGTACTTGTCGAGCGTGGGCTGCATGAACTCGGCCTGCTCGTCCGGGGTCATGTCCTTACCTTGTGCGCGGAGATTGTCGCGGCGGACTGTGAGCAGAACGTTGGCCGCCTGCTGCCCACCCATGACCGAGATGCGGGCGTTGGGCCACATCCAGAGTTGGCGTGGCTGGTAGGCTCGACCGCACATCGCGTAATTACCCGCACCGAATGAGCCGCCGATGATAACTGTAAACTTGGGCACCCGGGCCGTTGCCACGGCGGTCACCATCTTGGCACCGTCCTTCGCAATGCCTCTGTTCTCGTATTCTTTGCCGACCATGAACCCGGTGATGTTCTGTAGAAACACCAGGGGTATACGACGTTGCGCGCAAAGCTCGATGAAGTGAGCGCCCTTGAGCGCACTCTCGGAAAAGAGAATGCCGTTGTTGGCAATTATGCCGGCAGGGTAGCCCATGATTCGGGCAAAGCCGCACACCAGCGTCGAACCGTAAAGGGGCTTGAACTCGTGGAAGCGCGAGCCGTCCACGATCCGCGCGATTACGTCACGCACGTCATAAGGTCTGCGGGCGTCCTTCTCAACGATGCCGTAGATCTCAGCCGGGTCGTACAGTGGAGGCTCCGGGCTGATTACCTCCCAGGGTAGGTCTTTACGGCGGTGGAGATTCGCTACTATGTCGCGGGTGATGGCTAGGGCGTGCTCGTCGTCAACCGCCAGGTGGTCTGTCACGCCGCTGATACGGCTGTGGACTTCACCCCCGCCCAGTTCCTCAGCGGTGACTTCTTCGCCCGTGGCCGCCTTTACGAGGGGTGGGCCGCCGAGGAAGATGGTGCCTGTTCCCTTCACGATCACCGACTCGTCGGACATTGCAGGGACGTAGGCACCGCCGGCCGTGCACGAACCCATTACGACGGCTATCTGCGGGATCGCTTTGGCGGACAGGTTGGCCTGGTTGTAGAAGATACGGCCAAAGTGGTCGCGGTCCGGGAACACCTCGGCTTGCAGTGGCAAAAACGCGCCTCCCGAATCGACCAGGTAAATGCACGGAAGGTGATTTTCTTCAGCAATCTCCTGGGCGCGCAGGTGCTTCTTCACCGTAATGGGGTAGTAGGTGCCGCCCTTCACGGTGGCATCATTGGCTACGATGACGCATTCCTGTCCCGACACGACCCCGAGGCCAGTGACCACCCCAGCCGCCGGAGCATCTCCGTTATACATATCCCATGCAGCTAGGGCTGAGAGTTCCATGAACGCGGTGCCGGGGTCGAGGAGCAGTTCTATGCGGTCGCGTGCGAGTAGCTTGCCGCGGGACTGGTGGCGCGCTATCGAGTCTGGGCCGCCTCCCAGCCGCACGCTCGTAAGCCTCTCGCGCAACTGAGACACGAGAGACGACATGTGGGCCAGGTTCTCTCTGTACTGGTCCGTGCTGGTGGAGACGTGAGACTTTATGACTGCCATGTGTGGGAGGTGAAGTTCCTTTGAGGAAAACTGACAGTGTTGGACCCCCGGATGAGCAGCCAGCCGGAGGTCCATTGGTGGCGTTATGAAGGTGAGCCGGTGAAAACGTGTCCTATACTTAGAGATCGAAGAATTCCCGGTTCTTCGCGGTGTATTCCTGGTACTCTTCAGGGACGTCATCTTCGGGGTATATTGCGTTTACCGGGCACTCCGGTTCGCACGCGCCGCAGTCGATGCACTCGTCCGGGTTGATAAAGAGCTGGAGCACTTCGGCATGGCCCGGCTCGTCCTTGCGCGGGTGGATGCAGTCGACCGGGCAAACGTCGACGCAGGCGGCGTCCTTGACGTTGATGCACGGCTCGGTGATTACGTAGGTCATGTGGCTCGGATCCTCCTCTGAGTTTTGCCCATACCAGGCCAGGGAAAATTGCGTAGCTTCAGGCATCATTATACTCTGGAGCGCGTGCCTGTCAAGACTCCGGACACGGCGCACAACCGTGCTACATATCCCTACAGAACACCACGATGAAAATCAGCAGCAAACATGGTACGAATGTCGTATTGAGATTTCTCGTAAGCAACCTTAGAATTGACATAGCACACGAGCGCAACCTGAGAGCCTATTGTGCGTCGTATCAGTATATCTGTGTCATTCCGTCGACCCGGACCATCCCTCTCGACGGGAGGCAGGGTCGAGCATACCTACCGACAAGAAGCGTAACGAGGTAGCATATGAACAGCCGCCTATACAAACAATCCTTCCGCGCGGTCGAAAAGCGTGCCCTCATGTTCAGAACGTGGTCAGTACTGGCCTGGCTGTTCGCTGTGCCCTTCTTGTTTGGCTCTGCGTCCGAAGCCGCCGTGCCACAGCCGCAGCCGCAGCCCACGTCCCAGGTCGTGGCTAACGCTACATCGGTTCGCGCTGCCGAGCTACAAGACGCCTTCGACTCAGCTGCTTTGCGCTGGGGTGTGCCTGTAGAGTTGCTCATGTCGGTGGGCTACGTTGAGTCGCACTGGGAGCAGCGCGGGGGCGAGCCGTCCATTGACGGCGGCTACGGGATCATGCACCTGGTGGACGGCGAAGGCGAAGCGGGTACCCTACAGAAGGCTGCTGAACTTACCGGCATCACGGTCGACCGACTCAAGGCTGACGCTCGGTCGAACATCGAGGGTGGTGCCGCGCTTCTGAGTTACATATCCCAAAAGCCAGAAACCACCATCAAGTCTGCAAACAAGTGGGCTAGCTGGTTTGAGGTTGCCGCCACCTACTCCGGGGCTAACGACCCGTGGGTGCGGGACGAATATGCTCGCGAGGTGTTTCGCGTCCTCGGGGGCGGTGCCTCCGTAAAGTTGACTTCGGGTGAGACACTGAGCCTGTCGCCTGCCGGCGGGGTAGAAGCGCCCGCTCGCAATGGGACTGTCCATACGCCCAACAGCGAGGACTACTCGGAGGCCAACTGGGTGCCCGCGCATAGTAACAATTACACAACGGGGAGGCCGTGGTCGCAGTCGAGCGGGCTATGCAGCTCTATCAAATATTTTGTTATCCACGATACAGAGGGGAGCTATAACTCCGCGATCAACTGGTTTCAGAACTCAGGCTCCGGTGTCAGCGCCCACTACGTAATTCGCTCGTCCGACGGCCACATGACGCAGATGGTGCGCAACGCCGACACCGGCCACCACGCCGGTAGCTGGAAGTACAACATCTGTTCGATAGGCATAGAGCACGAAGGTTACATGAGCCAGAGCGGTTGGTATACAGAGGCGATGTACCAGGCATCGGCCAAGCTAGTCGCGACGATGTCCGACAGGTACGGGATCAAGAAGGACCGTACCCGTGTCATCGCCCACTCGGAGGTGCCGGGCGCTACCCACCAGGACCCCGGCCCCAAGTGGGACTGGGACTACTACATGGGCCTGGTACGCGGTGACTCGCGGCGAGCCGGGTTGGTAGATAACACCGATAGCGGCTTCTCAGCATCGCCCTCACAGCTGGATGCTGACCACGCCTGGTGGACGTACTCCAACGGTTACAACGGATCGAGCACGTTGTCCACCAGATCGGTGACAAGCCAGCAATCGTCGGAGAATTCCGGCACCTGGACCACGTACCTACCGAACACCGGGAATTACGACCTCTACGCCTTCGTTCCCTACGTGGACAACAACACGCCTGACACCGAGAACGCCCGGTACACCGTATACGCATCCGACGGTACCAGGGTGGCCGCCGTGAGCCAGAAGGCGATCACAGACCGGGGCGTGGGAGGCTGGGCGCACCTCGGCAAGTTCCACTTTAACGCGGGCTCTGAAGCCAGGGTCTACCTGGGCGACGACACGGGCGAGAGCGGCCGCAACGTCTGGTACGACGCCATGATGTGGATTCCCACCGACGGCACGGCACCTCCGCCGCCCGCGGCGACCACCACCCCCTACAGGCCGCCCGCGACAGCGACAAACACCCGTGTGCCCACCAGAACCGCTACCCCTGTGCCAACCTGGACCCCCGGACCCTGCAACATGCGCTTCTACGACCTGCCCGATACCAGCTGGGCTTACTCCTACATCAGCAACCTGTACTGCCGCAACGTCGTCTCCGGCTTCTCCGACGGGACCTTCCGCCCTAACGCGGACATCACACGGGGCCAGTTCACAAAGATGCTGGTGCTGAGCTTCAACATGGCGGGGCAGACGCCGAGTCAGGCTACCTTTGCTGACGTACCCCTGGGCAGCACGTACTCGGCCTTTGTGGAAACAGCGGCCAGGGCGGGTATCGTCGGCGGTTACTCCGATGGCAATTTCCGACCTAACGAGTCGGTGACCCGCGGCCAGGCTGTTAAGATGATTACCATAGCTGCCAACTGGGGGCAAGCGTATCCGCCCGTGGCAACGTTCGCCGACATACCGAGCGGTCATTGGGCCTTCGGCTACGTCGAATCGGCTTATCGCCAGGGCATTATCAACGGATACTCTGACGGTACCTTCCGGCCGCAGGTCGGTATGTCCCGCGCGCAGGTGTCGAAGGTTTTGACAATCGCTACGCAGCCCTGGCTACCTCGCAGCAAACCGGACGGACAGCCGGTGGCCGTAGCTTCACCCATGACGGCAGAACCCGCCAGGAAATAGCGCGGCGTTGCGAAGAAAAGGCCCTCCTGACACCTGAGCAGGAGGGCCTTTTCTCTGGTGGGGCCGGTCGGTCCGGTTGTTAATGCATTCCTGGTACGTTATAATGCGCTGGCCTCGAAAAGCGATTACGACGTGAGATACGCGAGATGGAGGAATGCATGGACTCGACGGAGCGAACTGGCAACGGAGCCACAGCGCCGGACGGACTACCCGACTTGCGACAAGGCGGCACTACAAGCGATGGCAGTGCCGGTGCGGACATTCACGACATAACCATCATCGGTGCCGGGCCAACTGGCCTCTTTGCCGCCTTCTACGCGGGCATGCGCACCATGAAGACGAAGATCATCGACGCCCTGCCGGAGCCTGGCGGCCAGCTGATGGCGCTCTACCCGGAGAAATACATCTACGACGCTCCAGGGTTCCCACGGATCGTAGCCAAGGACCTGGTGAAGAACCTGGTCGAGCAGTGTATGCAGTGGAACCCGAGCATGGTGCTAGGAGAGCGCGTGCTCAGGCTTGAGCAGGCCCAGGAAGGTCACTGGGTACTTACGACCGATAAAGCTACCCACCTCTCGAAGGCTATTGTGATCGCCGCCGGTGTCGGCGCTTTTGCACCCAACAAATTGAACGCACCCGGCGTGAACGAGCTTGAGGGGCAGGCGGTCTATTACTTCGTCAAGGAGAAGGCTGCCTTCCAGGGCAAAGACCTGCTTATCGTGGGGGGTGGAGACTCGGCTGTAGACTGGGCTTTGAACTTGCAGGACGTCGCCAGGTCGATTACCGTCGTCCACCGCCGTAGCGAGTTCCGGGCACACGAAAGCTCGGTCGCGGAGATGATGAACTCAAAGGCCACTGTGCTGACACCCTATGAAGTGAAGGAGGTGGCGGGCGATGGTCGGCTGGAGCGGGTGACTATTTACAACAACAAATCGAACGACGAGCAGACGCTGGATGTCGACGCCATACTGGTGAACATCGGCTTCAAAGCAGACATCGGCCCGATACGCGAGTGGGGGCTGACCCTGGACAAGCGCGGCATCGTGGTCAACTACCGAATGGAGACCAACCTGCCCGGTATTTACGCCGCCGGGGATATTGCGGCCGAAGAGGTGAAGATGAACCTGATTGCGACCGGTTACGGTCAGGCGGCAATGGCTGTGAACGTCGCCAAGAACTATATCGACCCCAAGGCGAGCATCTTCCCAGGCCACAGCAGCGAGAAGATGTAGGCATGAGAGGACACGTAGTGAACTTAGAAGTGACATCTCAGCCGTTAGCGGCTCTGGACACCGACCTGCTGGTTGTGGGGATCGCGCAGGACGAGTCGCTCTCCCCGGCGGCCCAGGCGCTCGACTCGGAATGGGAGGGCCTCATTGGCAGGGTCCGCGAGGATGGCGCGTTCAAAGGCAAGGCCTACGAGCTGGAGTGGATCTACCCGGCACCTGGAAAGGCGCGCAGAGCGCTGCTAATAGGCACGGGAAAAGTGTCGGCCTACGATGTGCGTGTGGTGAGGCGCTCGGCGGCAATTGCCTTGAGGCAAGCCCGCGCCAAAAGAGCGGCTCGCGTCACGATCGCTCTGCCTGCCGGGGGGCGGGTCGACTCTAACCTGCTGGTCCAGGCAGTCGCCGACGGTGCGCTAACAGGGCTGGCAGGGTCTGATCTCTACAAGGATGTGGAGAACAGGGGCGAGATACAGACCTTGCACATAGTGGTGGCGGAGGCCGGTGGCGGCGCGTCCGAAGCTCTCGAGCGGGGCCGCAAGATAGCGGAAGCCGTCAACTTTGGGCGCTGGCTCGGTGACGAACCCGCGAACATAATGACCCCGGTGCGGGCCGCTGAGGAAGCCCAGCGCTGGGCTGCCGAGTGTGGCCTGGAGTGCCAGGTGCTGGGTGAAGATGAACTGCGCGAAGCGGGCATGGGCTCGCTGCTGAGCGTAGCAACCGGCAGCAAACTCCCTCCACAGGTCGTGGTGCTCGCCTACAATGGCGGCGGCGGTCCGATGCTCGGGCTGGTGGGCAAAGGAGTTACGTTCGATACCGGCGGCATCTCAATCAAGCCCGCGGCTGACATGCATTACATGAAGTACGACATGTGTGGCGCTGCGGCTGTTATTGCGGCGATCGGCGGTATCGCACGGCTTGGCCTGAAAGCGAATGTCATCGCCGTGGCCGGACTAGTCGAGAACATGCCAAGTGGCACCGCCACCCGGCCTGGCGATGTCGTGAGGGCCGCGAACGGCAAGACAATCGAGATCATCAACACCGATGCTGAGGGCCGTCTCGTGCTGGCTGACGCGCTGGACCTGGCCCGTACGCGCGGCGCAGAACGGCTCGTGGACGTGGCGACACTCACGGGTGCTATAAAGGTTGCGCTTGGTGACGTAGCCACGGGCGCGATGGGCAACAACGAGGACTGGACCAACCAGGTGCTTGCCGCCGCCAAAGCGACGGGAGAACCGCTCTGGCCGATGCCCCTATACCCGGAGTACACTGAGAAGCTAAAGAGTAACATCGCGGACCTGATGAACACGGGCGGTCGTTTTGGTGGTGCCCTCACGGCGGCGGCGTTCCTCCAACAATTCGTCGGCGACACGCCCTGGGTGCACCTGGACGTGGCGGGCACTGCTTACACAGAGAAGGACGTTAGCTGGCAGATGAAGGGAGCCACAGGCGTGATGATCCGTACTCTTATAGAACTCGCGAGTAGCGACCTCGAATAGACACGCTGTACTTCGACTCCTGTAAACTAAAAGAGTCGCCGGGCGTGTTTGCCCGGCGACTCTTTTATGCTTTGTCTAAGCCTCTGTGTCTGGGTGCACGCTCCACTGCGCCGGTATGAGGACGAGGCCCATGCGCTCGGCTACGCTTGGTGTGGGCTGTACAACGAAGCTGCCCGCGTGGAACTGGTGGTCCAGTATGTCGGTCATCTCGCTTCCCGTGACGGCTACCGTGACAAAGTAGCGGCCCGCCAGCAGGGGCAGACGCTCAATATGGTAATCGACGTGCCCTGTGCCCTCAATGGCGGGAATGGGCAGCCCGGCGAAGCGAGTGTTCGGCCCGTTGACGTGGGTGCCGCCCTCTGTGTAGATGGCGACTCCAAATATGGGGTCTTCCACCCGGTCGTGGGCATGGAAGTGCAAACGTATGGTGAGAGGCTCATCAGTGCGGAAGACCTGGGAGGAGGCTCCACTGCCGTCGACGAAAGTGATGCCGGTGATTTTCACGTCAGCGCGCGGAGCGTGGGGCGGCGGACCTGCCTGGCTGGGTTCGGTGGCAGCCTCCTGGGGCAGCATTTCCTCGTCGTCCTCCACCGTCTCCATCGCTTCCGGGACAGTGGGGGCAGCGGGCATATTTACCGGGCGGTTATCCTGCTCAGCCTTCAGCCGCTCGGTGTGCTTTTCGTTCTCATAGGCCAGGTAGCGGTCTACGACGCTACCCGCTGGCCCGTCGGCTATCATGCGCCCGTGGTCCAGCCAGATGGCCCGGCTGCACAGCGAGCGCACCGCGTCAAGTGCGTGCGACACAAACACTATGGTGACGCCGCGCCTGCGTAGCATGGAGATATAGTCGAGGCATTTGCGCTGGAACGCCTCGTCACCTACCGCAAGCACCTCGTCTGTGAGCAATATGTCGGGGTCTACGTTGATCGCTACGGCGAACCCAAGGCGCATGACCATGCCCGACGAGTAGTGTTTGATAGGTGTGTCTATGAACTCGCCGATCTCCGAGAAGTCCACGATCTTATCGTAGCGGGCCGCCATCTCCTTCCGGGAGAGTCCCAGCAGCGAACCGTTGAGGAAGATGTTCTCGCGGCCGGTCAGCTCCGGGTGAAAGCCGGTGCCAAGCTCCAGGAGGGCTGACACTTTGCCGCGCACCGAGACGCTGCCCGAAGTAGGCTCCAGTATGCGCGAGACTAGCTTCAGGGTGGTGGACTTACCAGACCCGTTCTCACCAATGATGCCGACGGCTTCACCGGCGTAGATGCTGAAGTTCACATCTCGCAACGCCCAGAACTCCTCGTTGGCGGGCCTGGGCATGGCGACTCCGCGCCTGGAAAGGGTGCGCAGCCCGAACAGGCTTACGAGCATGTCCTGGAACGAGCGTGGCCGCTCGTGGCGCAAGATGAACCTCTTGCTTACCTTGCTGAACTTGATGACCTTGAGCGGCCGCTCGCTTACGTTAGACGCCCTTGAGTGCGCCACCGGCTGCGTGGCCGGGGCAGAGTCCTTGTGGCCGTTTGAAGCGCCGTTCTGGCCGTTCCCTGGGTCGGGACCTAAAATACTCTGCTGTTCGGGCTTTCCCACGGCGCTCGACATGGTTATATCTCCTCGCCGAAGCTGCGGCTGGTGCGCATGAAGAAGAGGTAGCCTGCAATCAAGATGATCGTGCACTCGGCCAGGGTGCGCAGCATGAAGAGGAGATCGGGGCTGCCCGCCTGGTTGTGGTAGAAGATGTCGCGGTAGTTGGTGATGATTGATGCCATTGGATTGAGGTAATACATGAGCGTAGGAAACGCCGTGAGGCTCCTGGCGTCATAGATAATCGGCGTAAGAAAGAACCACGCGTTCAAACCGACCTCGACGAGCACACTCGTGTCGCGGAAAAAGACGTTGAGGGCTGAGAGGAAGAATCCAAGGCCCACGAGAAACACGGCCTGTGTCAGTATCAGCAGGGGCAGCCACAGCAGATGGCCGTTGATACATGCGTGCTTACAACTTGCGCTGAACGCATCGCCCGCCTCCGGTGAGCGGAACGTCAGCATGAAAATCAGCAGCGCGGGCAGCGACAGCAGGTAGTTGATCATGTTCGAGGCGACTACCGAAAAAGGTAGGAACTCGCGGGGGAAATAGACTTTCTTTATGAGGTGCCCGTTGTTGACGATGCTGCCGAGCGTCCCCACAGTCGAGCTAGCGCACCAGTTCCAGGGCAGAAGCGCGCACAGGAAGAAGATGTGATACATGGGGACCGCGTTACTGGCGCCCAGGAGCGTGGAAAAGACGAAGGTGAACACCGCCATGAGCAGCAGCGGGTTCAAGAGGGACCAGAAGAAGCCGAGGAAGGAGTGTTTGTAACGGACCTTGAGGTCCCGTACAACCAGGTTGTACAGCAGATCGCGGTAGAGGATTGACTGACGTGCTCTTGCTAACAATATGAGGACTCAGGCGTGAAAAGTCTAGTATGCATTATTAACGTCCGAGCGGCTGCGCGGTTCTATCCCGGAATTATAAGAGGGGCACCGGGGGGTGTCAAGCGTTTTACCCAGTGCCAGGCGGGACGGCATGTGAGATAATACGTTTCGAAGGCCTGGCCGGGCTACCGAGGAGTGCATGCATACACACAGACTAGAAGCAAAGAGCGAGGACCAACGCAGCCGCGAGAAGAACTGGGCCGCGCTGTCATCTATGCTGGTGGCGGTGCTCCTGACGGCAGCCAAGCTTGTCGCGGGCCTCATCTCCGGCAGCCTCGGCCTGCTGTCTGAGGCGTTGCACTCGGCTATGGACCTGGTGGGCACCGTACTCAGCTACGCCGCGGTGCGCATCTCCAGCAGACCGGCTGATGCCACTCACCCCTACGGCCACGCCAAGGTTGAGAGCCTATCGGCGCTGGTGGCCGTTGGCATACTGTCGATTACCGCGCTCGGCATCTTGCGGGAAGCTTTCGAGCGGATTGCCGGCAGCCACGTTGTGCCCCAGCAGAACTGGCTGGGCATCGCCGTGCTGGTTGTGGCGGTGGCGGTTGACTATTCACGCTCGCGCTACTTGAGGCGGGTGGCGGACGAGCATGGCAGCCCGGCGCTCGCCGCGGATGCCGCCCACTTCGCCACGGACCTGCTTGGTTCCCTGGCCGTCCTGCTGGGCCTGCTGATTGTGACGCTCGGAACGTTCCTGGGTTGGCCCTCGCAGGTGCTGGGGCTGGTAGACGCCTCGGCCGGGGCTTTGGTGGCGCTCATCATACTGGGGGTGGCGGGCCAACTGGCAGTGCGTGCCGTCCACGCCTTGACCGACCGGGTACCGCCTGGCCTCGTCAGTGAAGTGGTGGCGGCGGCCGAGGGCACACCCAACATGATCGGCAAGCCCTCGGCCCGCGTGCGGTTTCTCGGGGACCGACCCTACGCCGATGTGTTGATAAACGTGGCGCGTGGCCTCTCGCTGGAACGCTCGCGAGAGGTCTCCGACGAGGTTGTCTCGCGGGTGCAGAAGATACTTCCTCATGCGGATGTCGTGGTGCATACCCAACCTGTAGCCTCTCAGTCCGAGAGTGCGGTGGAGGCCGCCACCGTGACAGCAGCACGCCTGGGGCTTGGCGTTCACCATGTACGGGCCTTCGAGACGCCTTCGGGCCTTCGGTTGGACATGCACATGGAAGTACCCGCCTCGCTATCGTTGCGGGAGGCGCATGAGCAGGCGGACCGCCTGGAAGCGGCCCTAACCTCGGAACTACAAAGCGCCGAGGTGCAGGTCCACATAGAACCACGGCATGAAGAACTATACCGCCTCTGGAAGGACGACGAGAGCCGTATCGTAGAGGCACAGATCGCGCGGATTACACGCGAGATTGACGGCGTGCACGATATCGAGGTTTTGAACTCGGATCAGGGACTTGTGGTGACCCTCCATTACTACATGCCGGACAACCTACCAATCGCAGCAGCACACTCCAAGACTGCACAGATAGAGCAGGCAGTTCGAGATGCCCTGCCCGGCATTTACCGCATAACAGTCCATCCTGAGCCTCCGTCAGAGCTACATATCCCATAAAGCACAACTCCAAGCTAGTACTAACCACTTGACAGAGACAGGCTCAGCAAAATAGACTCATGAGGACGACCCCTAAATTGCCCCTCCTAGTTAGGAACTCATCGATGTCGAACACGCAATCGATTAACGTTGTGACCCTTCGGTCACATGGTAGGGTGGTGGTCGCACTTCTCGTCGCAGTGCTAGGCCTGTTGTGGGCGTACTGGAGCGCTCCACGATACTCCAGCGCGGCACCTGATGACGTGATGGACGTGCGTGCCAACCAGGTCACTACCGCTGACCAGCACGAGCCTACGCTGGCCGTGGACCCGACGAACCCCAACAATGTGCTGGTGGCCGCGAAGGACTGGCGGACGGGGCCGAAGCAGGTCTGGTACTATCGCTCCACAGACGGCGGGCGCACCTGGGCAGACGGCCACGTGGGCACAGGCGCGAGCGAGCTACCTAACGCCAGCGACCCCGTGCTTGCCTTCGCTGCCGATGGTACCGCCTATATCTCCTTCATCGGCTACAACCAGAACGACCTGACCGTCGGCGGTATCTACGTCGCGCGCTCCACCAACGGCGGGGAATCGTGGGAGCAACCGAAGCTGGTGGCGGGTCACAACGCCGTAAATTTCCACGACAAAGAGTGGATCACAGTAGACCGGAGCAACAACCCGGCTACACGCGGCACCATCTACGTTAGCTGGACCCTCTTCTCCAGCGTGAACCCTCGCAGCGAAAGAGGGGACATTGTCGTCTCCAGGTCCATCAACGGGGGCCAGACCTTCTCCCCGCCCGTGAGGGTGAGTCTGCCCGCGCAGGACGAGACACAGGGGTCGTTTCCCGCGACAGGCCCGAACGGCGAGTTGTACGTGCTCTACTTCAGCGATAGCCCTGCCTCAACCGGGAACCCCGGACGCGGACTCTACATTGCCAGGTCTACCGATGGCGGCGTTACCTTCTCTCAAGCTACCAGGATAAGCAACGTTTTGAGACCACCCAGTCCGCTCCCTGGCAGCGAATTCCGCATCTTCGTGCTCCCGGCCTTAGCCGTGGACCCCACCAACGGGTCGCTCTATGCCACCTGGAACGACTATCGTAATGACGACAGCGACGTGATGCTATCGCGCTCCACCGATGGAGGTGTAAGCTGGACTGCGGCGCAACGCGTGAACAACGACCCAGCACAGCCCCGAAAGGACCAGTTCTTCCCTGCCGTGATTGTGGGCAGAGACAGCGCCGTGCACCTCCTGTGGCTGGACCGCCGCGACGACCCAGCCAACAAGGTCTATCTGCCTTACTATGGGACCTCCACCGACGGCGGCGCGACCTTCACACAGGAGCCGTTGAGCCGCACCCCAAGCGACCCTACAATAGGCTTCCAGGGCACCCTCATCGGCGACTATATAGCGATAGATACCTCCCCGGACGGCTCCAGGGTTTACGCAGCCTGGGTCGATTTGCGCAACGGCGACCAGGACATCTACTTCGCCGCGTTTGGGGCTACGGAAGGTCCTGAGGGACCAGCCCCGGTGCCGACGCGGCCCGCGCCTGTTGCAGTGCCGTCACCACAGCCCCTAACGGGCTTCTTTGACGAGGCCTTCCTGCGCAAGTGGCAACGCACCGACCGCCCTGTCTTACTCGCCGTGGCAAGCCGCCCGTGGGTATGGGGGCCCGTAAGCTTCGCCGCCGCCAGCGAGCCTTACGCACAGGGCCGCCGCGGCCTGAGGGACGTCCAGTACTTCGACAAGGCCCGCATGGAGATAAACAATCCTGCCGGAGACCCAACCAGCAGATTCTTCGTCACAAACGGCCTGCTGGTCGTTGAACTGCTAAGCGGCAGGGTCCAGACGGGGAACAACGAGTTCGAGGCGGCCCGGTCACCCGCGCAGATTCCGGTGGCTGGCGACGCCGACAGCCCGGAAGCACTGACGTACGCCTCGCTCGTCCCGGTGGCCTCTCTGAACGGCGATAAACGGGCCGCCGACAGGACCGGCCAGCAAGTAACGGCCGTGTTGGATAGGAGCGGTACCATCAGAGATGACCCGGCCCGTGCGGGTAGTATTCGCATCGTAAGGTACGAGCCTGTGCTGGGGCACAACATTCCCGATGTCTTCTGGAACTTCATTAACCAAAAAGGCCCCGTGCAACTCTCAAGCCTCGGAGGGGCCACCAGTGCAGGTGAGGAAGGAGAGGGCAGCGAAGGCAGCGAAGCTGCGGAAGGTAGCGGCTCCAGCGTCCTCATGCAGACAATCCCGATGGCTGACGAGACAATTCTCGACTGGGAAGTGGACCTCGGCTACCCGATCACGGAGCCATACTGGACCAACGTGAGGATAGGGGGCACGAGCAAGTGGGTGCTGGTGCAAGCCTTCCAGCGGCGTGTGCTCACCTATGTGGCCGACAATCCTCCAGGTTGGCAGGTCGAGATGGGGAACGTGGGGAGACACTACTACGACTGGCGCTACAACCAGGTAGGCACCGCCACCCGTTAGTCTCGTTTACATTGGATGAAACACCAGTGACCCGGGACGCGAAGAACGCGCCGAACCTTAGGTAATGATTCCATAAAAAGAAGGCCAGGGTACACCGTTTGGTACCCTGGCCTTCTTTTTACTGCGATGCTTTGCTGATGTCCCCCGGCTCTCGGCGCTACGGAGTTACGCTCACCTGGGCACCTGTCACGGTAGCCAGGAGGTTCTGGCCGCCGTTGGTGAGTTGCATAAGGCTAGATGGGCCGGAGTGGAAACTGAGGGCGGTCGTGCCACCGGGCGGGGCTGCCACGACCCGGAACCGCAGCTTCGCCAGCACCACCTGGCCGGAAGGAGCCTCTCCTTGCAACATGCCAGCTGAGAACCCGGCGGCACCACCATTGCCGTCGACCCAGTTGCCCAGGACGGAGGGAAGCGCCACCCCAGGCTCCATGCCGGCGATGGCCCCACCACTGGCGCTCACGGGCGTCAACACAGCCGGGTCGAACTTCATCACGAACGCGGCCCCATCGATGGGCTGCGTCCCAGTCTCAGCGAGTACCGCAACATCAAGGTAGTCACCCACTTGTACCTGGTCGGCAGACGTCCAGATCGAAAGGCCGAGGTTGCGCGCCAGCGTGTCCGGCCGCAGCCAGGGAGCCAGGACCTGGGAAAGAGATGGGGCCGCACTTGCGCTCTGGACTGTGAACTGTGTGTCAGCCGAGACATCTCCACAGCGGTCGAAGCCGGAGCGTAACAGGCTCACGTCCGACATGCTGACCTCGCCGTCGTTGTTCAGGTCGGCAGCAGCATCGAAGCCTTCCATGCCGCGGTGCGTGCCCAAGCGGGCCTGCACATGCGAATAGTCATCTACCGTGACACAGTTATCACCGTTGACGTCACCCTCGACCTGCATCTTCATGTCCAGTTCCAGGCTCGCGCCGGGTGTGAGGGAGATACTAGCGCGGGCGCTCTGGAGGCTGTGCTGCCCCTTTACGTGGACGTTATATATGCCCGCCGGTAGCCCTGTGTACTGCGCGACACCGTTACGGTCTGTCGCGCCCTTGAAGGAGGCCACAACTGCCGCGTTACCAGGGGTGCTAAGCTGAAGTGTCAGGGGCTGCACCCAGCTATCGTTCGGCGGCGCACCCCGGCCCAGCCACTGTACCCGTACGCGCAACTGTGCCGGCTGCTGCGCGGGCGGTGCCTGTGGGGAAGCGGCGGGCGCTGACGTGGCGGCGGGTGGTGTCGGCGCGCCAACCTTCTTCATTTCAAAGCCAAGCTGCGCGGAAGCGTCCAGGTTATAGTACTGCACGCGAATCTGGTGAGCGCCGGGAGACAGGTCGGCCGTATAACGCTCCTGCTGCGGAGTCGTCCAGTGCCAGCCGTTCACCGCCAGCATATTGTCGATCCAGAGCCGGATGCCACTGTCGGCGCTCACGGTGAACTCATAGCTGCCACCGCCCGTTTCTTCCTGCCTTGTAAACTGTGCCGACCAATCTCCCTTACCGGCACCCACGGCATACGGCTTCTGCTGGTCCGCGGACCAGGCAAAGCTGGGTGACGACACGTCCTGCACTGAGGCAGCATAACCAGGAAGGTCGCGGGTTGGAGCCAGTTGGGGCGAAGGGGTCTGGTGACCGGCAAAGTACTCGGCTTTCCAATTAGGGAAGCTCTGCGGCCAGGGAGCGGCCTCTATCTTGTCGCCCTTCAATTGCAGCGAACCTCTCGCGAAGCCCTGGCGGGTCGAGGCCCCACCATCAACCGTGTAGGGGTCGGACGTGGGAGCACCGAGCCATTCGGGGCCTGGGGGCTGATGAGTGGCGTACGCGGTGGCGAGCGATCCAGCTAGGAGGTGTGCGCGACTCACGCCCATATTCGGCACCTTGAGCACGTCGAACACGAGCCAGCTATTACCTTTGCCATCTGCCCCGCTGAAGGGCTGGGCTATGACGTTATGCTCCGAAACGTAGGGCAGCCACCAACGCACCGGGCCTGCTGGCCTGCCCAGTGCCGCCATGCCACCGTTGCGCTCGAATGCGTCACGAAATACCTGTGGGTAATCCGAGCCTTGTCCTACCTCAAAACTGGCAGGTACCGCGGTTGGCGCCGGTTGTTTGGCAGCGGGAGGTGCGGGAGGTGCGGGGGCTACGGGCGGACCTTCATAGCCGCCACCTGGAGGGGCAGGAGTCACGACCGCGTCGGAATAGTAGAACTGGATGAGCCAGCCCCAAGTGCGTCCCTGGTCGGCGTGCCAGGCGCTGCCCCATTGGGTCATATAGGGGCCGGGCCAGGGGCACTCGCCAGTGGGGTCCGCGTCATAGGAGCCTGCGCAGTACTGCGCCTGGAACAGGGCACCCCCACGGGTCATGGCATAGTTGAAAGTAGTGTCAACGGCCTCATCGGTAGTTGAATAGCTGAGGTTGGGGTCATAGACCTGGTCCTCGGTATTGTCCTTCACATCCGCGCCCAGGGCGACTTGCTTGCCTCCACGCGCCACCCAGTACCAGGCGTAAGTTTTTACAGCCATCGCTCCGGCTTGCAGCGAGGACATCTTCCAGGTCGGTATCCACTCGGAAGGAAGCACGTGCTTTACATACTCGCGGAAGGGCACCACCTCGACCTGTCCGGTGGCGGTGCGGTAGACCCTGATGGTGGCGGGCGGCACCAGAGCCGAGTTGGCGGCAAGTGCGTCTACCTGTGCGAAGGCCCTGGCGAGTGCCATCTGATCCGGCGAAGTCGCGTCAGGCCCGGGTACGGAGAAACCCTGCGCAATCTGCGTCTCCAAGCTCTCACTAGAGGGCGAGGCAGCCATGTGCATGGCGGGCGACTCGCCGGGGGCGGGCAGCTTGGCGTGCAGGCGTAAAGCGGCACCGCTAAAGTACCGGGCGTTGGAGATAGACCAGCTTCCGTGGCCGTGGGCGCTGACCTGCACCGACACCGGCAATCCACGCTCGACAGATTCAGAGGCGGAGGTGCTGTCTTGTTGCAGCAAAGCCGTGGCAAACGAGAAGTAACCTTCAGCGTCGGTGGTGGTAGATGCCGAGCCGTTCAAGACCACCTGTGCACCCACGATGGGCGCTGAACCGGCCTTGTCTTTCACCCAGCCTTCCACGGCAGGAGAACCCCCTCGAGGGGTGCTACTTTCCGCCACCGCGGGCAATGATGGAAACAGGTTGAGAGGGATCGCCTGGAGCGCGGCTCCGGTCAAAAAGCAAAGAGCGAGTGCGACACGTGCAGTCTTGTTTGCCAGGAATCGTCGCAAGAAGAGCATTGGCCCTCCATTGTTGAGCAGTGTGGTAGGGTCGCGATGTGAAGTGCTGTCATTGAGAAAAGGGCGCACCAAGGGTATGGCGCTGCCGTATCAGAACGATAGTAACCGAAGTAGGCACGCACGCACAATAGGCAATTTGTACTTATGTCATGTGGTACGCGTGGCTCACACGTGGCTGCGGGGCAGGGGAGAGGGGGTAAGTCCTAATACCTGCGTCACGTTCCATCTGATATACTGCCTCTTGTGGAAGTCGTGCGGCAAGCAAGGCAGGGCAGCATTGGTGGGGAGCGAAGCGGGACTGAAGTCACTTCGAAAGCCTTCTCTCAGTACGCGCCGTATTATGACGCGGAGCAACACGGCAATGTTATCGCCCGTTGGACCAGGGCAAGAAACCTGCACGTGCTGCGCGGCACATTTGGACCCGGCGAGAGGGTTCTGGAGATCGGCTGCGGCACCGGAGAGGAGGCCCTGTACCTGGCTGCCAGGGGTGTGGAAGTGCTTGCCACGGACCCCGCTGAAGGTATGATCGAAGTCGTCCGTGCGAAGGTGGCGGTCCCTACGTGGGATGGGAAAAGCAGAGGAGCGGTAACCCCACAAGTTCTTGCTGCCCACGAGATAGCACGTCTCTTGACAGAATATGGCCGAGCATCATTCGCGGGCGCGTATTCAAGCTTTGGGCCGCTGAATTGCGAGCCGGACCTACGGCCGGTCGTGTCCGCTCTGGCTGACCTCGTACAGCCGAGGGGCAAGGTAGTAATTTCGCTGCTCAACCGCTACTGCGCGTGGGAGACCCTCTGGCACCTGGTGAAGTTGCAGCCACAGACTGCCTTCAGACGCTGGGGAGGGTATGCAGAGGCTACAGTGCGCGCCCAATGGGGCGACCAGAGGATCCCGGTGTATTACTGGACTCCAGGCGCGGTGGAGCACTTGTTCTCACAGCACTTCGTGACGACCCGCCGCACGGCACTTACATGGGCCATACCGCCACCTTATTTAGAACGGCTGGTAAAGGGCAGGGCCCGCTTGTTCCGGCGACTTGCCAGGGCAGAACTTAGGCTGGGGCACCGCTGGCCCTTCAATGCTCTCGGCGATCATGTTATTCTGGAAATGGAGCGTAAGCCTAAATGAATGGTGTTCCTACTTCACGGCAGCATGAGAACTCAATGACTTCCGAAGTGATATTTGCGCTGGGAAATTGCGTAAATAGCCAACTAGAATACAATTCCTCCCTATCTTGTTCTTGGCTAACAACCTTGGTACGTATAAATTGAGACTTCAGAGGCTTGTAGGAGCCAAGCGGTCGCCTTTCAGGAGGGTCGTTCGCCGCGCGGGGAAGTTGTGGCTCTCCTGGAGGTACCGTAGCTTCTCCCCTGATGCAGTCACGTCCCGTTACGTGAAAGTGGCGGGGCTGAGCCTGATACTAGAGCCGACCGTCTTCAACCCGAACCTGCACTTTACGAGCGAATTCCTCGCGAGGTACCTGCGGCGTGAAGGCGTGATAGGCAGCACCAACCGGGTACTGGACATGGGCACGGGCAGCGGGCTACTTGCAATCAGCGCCGCGCTGGCGGGTGCCAGGCAGGTGACAGCCGTCGATTTGAACCCGGCGGCGGTGCTGGCCGCGCGTATGAACGTTTCGCTGTACGGCCTCGCAGGCAAGGTCAACGTGGTGCATGGAGACATGTTCGATCCTGTGGCGGGAGAGTGCTTCGAGGTGGTCGTGTGCAACCCCCCGTACTTGAGAGGCGAACCTTCCTCCCGAGGGACCTTAGCCTACATGGCCGGTGACGACTTCCAGTGGCTGCGGCGCTTCTCACAGTCCGCGGCTGATTACCTCATGCCTGGAGGCAGGTGCCTGCTCGTGCTGGCCGACAGCACCGACCTCTCTTCAGTGCTCAGGATTTTCAGCGATGGCGGCTGGAGCGTACGGCGCATGGCTATACGTGACTTAATAGTTGAGCGCCTGTTCATTGTGGAACTGCAAAAGCCCCGTTAGGTGGCACTCTTCTTGCCGCTCACAGCGCCGGAACCCGCACAGCAAGGACCAACGTATAACTGGAGGAAGCTTCTTGGATTCGCAACCCACAAACAGTTCAACTTTTCCCCGTAACTTCGTTTGGGGAGCGGCCACAGCGGCCTACCAGATTGAGGGCGGCCCGAGGGCAGATGGCAAGGGCGAGAGCATCTGGGACCGCTTCTGCCGCATGCACGGCACGATTGCGAATGGTGACACCGGCGACGTGGCCTGCGACCATTACAGGCTGTGGCGGGAAGACGTGGCGCTGATGAAGGAGCTGGGCCTGGACGCTTATCGCTTCTCAATCTCGTGGCCCAGGGTGCTGCCGGAAGGCCGTGGCAAAGTCAACGCGGCGGGGCTTGACTTCTACGACCGCCTCACCGACGCATTGTTGGAGGCCGGCATTGTGCCGTTCGTCACCCTCTACCATTGGGACCTGCCCCAGGCATTGCAGGACAGGGGCGGTTGGGGTGCCCGCGACATTGCGCCCTACTTCGCCGCCTACACAACCGCTGTGGCCGAGAGATTGGGCGACCGGGTCAAGCACTGGATCACCCTCAACGAACCGTGGGTGACGGCCTTTGTGGGGCACCTGTGGGGCGAACATGCGCCCGGCATGCGCTCCCTCCGGCTCTCGTTCGCGGCGGCGCACAACACCCTGCGGGCGCACGGTATGGCTATGCAGGCGATAAGAGCTGCGGTGCCGGCCGGCAAGGCCGGAATCACCCTCAACCTGCATGCGGTGCATCCCCATGGCGACAGCTCGGAAGATGACGAGGCTGCGCGGCTAGCAGACGCCTTTCATAACCGCTGGTTTCTAGACCCGATCTTCAATGGGCGCTACCCGGACGACATATCACAGCTTCTAGGTGATGCCGGCCCTCCCATAGAGGAAGGCGACTTCGCTACCATCCAGCAGCCTGTGGATTTCCTGGGCGTCAACTACTATACACGCAGCGTGGTGCGGCACCGGGACCGCAGCCAGTGGTTCAAGGACGGCAAGCTGCCCTTCGAGACGACCAAGCCCGATGGCCGGGAGTACACCGATATGGGTTGGGAGGTCTATCCCGACGGGTTACGGGAGCTGCTTGAGCGACTGCACCGGGACTACCCGGCAGAGGCGTACTACATCACCGAGAACGGCGCTGCGTTCCCCGACACAGTCACGGCGGAAGGCACCGTTCGTGACACCCGACGGCAAGCGTACCTGGAGAGCCACTTTGAGGCTGCCCGAATGGCAATTAGCGCTGGAGTGCCGCTGAAGGGCTACTTCGTCTGGTCGCTGCTCGACAACTTTGAGTGGGCGTTCGGATACTCCCGGCGGTTCGGCCTCATCTATGTGGACTACAAGACACAGGACCGCATATGGAAGGACAGCGCCAGGTGGTACCAGCGCTGGCTAGCTTCACGGGTAGCGCCGGCAGGCAGGTAGTAAGCTGATGCCCGACTACGAGACGGCACGCCTGAAGATCGGGGCCATAGAGGCCGAGATGAAACGCATCGGTATGTGGAGCGCCCAGCCGCCACCACCTGAAGCCTTGAACTTTCGAGTGGCATTCGCGATGGACACCATGCCGTTCGTCCACTGGCTACAGTTTGTCTTCATACCCAGGGTGCAGGAGATAATCGCCACTGAGGGGGACTTCCCACCCGGCAGTCAGGTTGGCGCGCAGGCAGTCCGCGAGTTCGACGGCATCAATGAGGCCAGCGGGCTGGTATCTCTGTTGAGCGACTTCGACCACTTTATAAGGTCCGGCTGATTTCCGAGAGGAAAGCAAGAAGGTCGCCATTCAAGGAAGAGCCGGGTGCGCTGGACATCGTGCCGACCAGCACCTCAAAGGCTTCGGTGGTAGGTCCACAGGCGAGCAGGTCCAGGCAATTCTTCCGTAGCGAACGCAACACCTCACCCGACTCTATGCTGTCAGCCTCGGCTTGGGTAGCGTAGAGCACGAGGACCAACACTTCGGCTCGCTCACAGTTCGTCAGTATGTAGGCTCCACGGGCCGTGCGTTCCACGTATGCGGGCATCACAAGATCGGCCGCCAGGGCCTTGACATCATCGAACCTGCCCGGAGCCGCCGTCAACCTGATAATAACTGCGTGCATCAGAGACCCCCCTTCGAGGATTGTTGGTGCTCACTCTACTCTAGAACACTGCTCACTTTCCATGCCGTTCCATGGTCACTTGATGCTCAATGTGCGAGGCGGTGTGGAGCTCCTCAGTCTGTTCAGGTGGTAACGTCGCCTATCCTTATGGCGCACGACGTATATGGTTATGGCACCCCCTCTTATAGGTGGTGCTGCGATGCTATACTACCACCCCTTTGGGTGTATGTAAATAGCGGAATAATTAGTAATGAGAATGACTCTTCTCAGAACCTATGTAGGGGGTCGGGACCCATTTTCTAAAGCGAGTTCCGGGATATAGTATAATCTGTCTCGAAGCTCACACTGTTGGCTATGCTCACTTAGTAGTTTCTGAGTCAAAGGCTCATGGGGAAACGCGTGATGTCAAAGCCTAACTCGTCCAGACGCAGGTCCAATCCAACAGATAAGACGATACCTGACGGACGCAACAACACCTCTGTTGCTCCATTTGCTGGAGGTTTTGTAGGTTTGGGACTTGGTATTCTGGGCAATTTGTTGGCTAGTTGGCTTGAACCTGCTATTCTGCAGGACGCCTTTTTACCCTGGAACTTGGTAGCTATTATTGCGCTAATTGTAATCGGTGTCGTCCTGGGAGTACGGGCGCAGGGTGGGAAATTCACTTGGTTCCTCAACCAAAACACATACTGGTCACTTCTGATCTTTGTTGGAGTTGCGTTGCTAGTTATTATTTTGCTCAGCGTGATAACCCGTAGGACGCCAGTTCTGTACTTCGTAATTGATACTACTGCTAAAATGCAGCCAATCTTCAATGATGTGCGTCGCGAGGTCCAATTATCAACCAGTCTCGTTCCCCGCACTTTTAAGATTGGACTTCGAACCTATGGTGGAAGCGCTGACAATATTCCAAACTGCCAGGACACGGAGCAACTATTGCCCCTTCAGACTTATGACAACTTCAGTGCACGCATAGATAGTGTGCTTGCAAGGTTACAGCCCAGGGGCAATGGCTCTTTGACAGGGGCGGTGCTAGAGGCTATTTACACAGATCTTGCGAACGAAAACAATCACATTCAGATGCTGGTCGTAACTTCTGGAACCGATCCGCTTTGCGATCCAACGGGTGGCGGAATATTGGAAAGGCGTGCAAAGGAGGTCAAGGACAATTTGGAGGTGATTATTATCAGTATTGGAGAGATAGACGCGAGCCGCAAACAGATCCTCAACAGCTACGCTGAAGCATTTAACGGCAGGCATATAAATGTACCTACGGCGGCGTCATTGCATTCTATCGTGCAGAATGCCGCTTACTATGGATATGGCTATTACGGCGATGGTACATTCCCTGGCGAGCCGGATGCAACACTGGTGCCGTAAGTTGGTAGATAATCCTGCCCTTGGGCACAAGGTAAGTTCTGGGCTTTTTTCCTTGCTGACCTTAGTAATAGGTCTGGTTATTGGAGTATTAGTTCTCAACCCGCTTTGGGGAACACTCGCCCAGCCCAACTTATTTCCGGCAGCTATATTGCCTCCAATCACAGGCCCCATTGACGGCCTATTTTATATTCGTAATGCCGAGCTGGGTTATGCATGGAGCACCCGCGACCCACTTAGTCTTTGGTTCCACCCCCTGCTGTCTAGTTTCTTACAAGTACTGCCAGGTTGGCTGCCAAAGAATAGCTGGTTCTGGCTTATTAGCTTAGTGTTTGCGGCGGCTTGTTTGCCACTTATTTTTCGGTTGACAGTTATTCTGACTGGGAATAGTAGCGTACAGCCGAAAATGATCCCCTTGTGCCTAGTGGCACCCGGTGGGCTGTCTCTAGCCACGGGTAATGCTGAAATTCCTACATTGTTTTTCTCAACTTTACTACTGCTTTCAGTCCTCGCTTGGGAGAAGTGGTGGCTGACCGTAGTGTCCGCCGCGGCAGCTATCCTGACAAAGCCAAATGCTCTGTACATGGTGGCTGTATTGTTCATATATTTCCTTTTCGCAGTGGCAACAAGGAACCTGAAGCTGTGGAAACATTCACTGCTAGGGATGGCCGCGTTACTTGGGGGCTGGCTTATCTGGATCTGGATCGTTGATTGGCAGACAGGGCATCCTGGAGCCTACTGGGAAGCTCGCCTAGCTTTTAGCCCCTATTCCGGTCCTGTAGATCTGCGGGGATTCTTTGAGCAATGGCTCAATGCGTTCCTCGTAGATGATTTGCGCAATCAAATTCGGTTCTCAACAGCTATCTTGATACCGATGGTCAGCCTAATTGTAATTGGTCTCGTGCCATTTGCATCGGAACCCCACCGTTATGCTTTCGCAGCAGGTAATCTAGCCATGCTGATCATTAGTTTAGCTTTGGGCAACCCAAACAAAATATTGCTGTATGCAACAACATTACCCGGCTACTTTGTGACGCATTTAGTTCTGCTGGCATGGCTCATAAGCCAGCGTCGGCAGCAAAATATGGGTGCTCGTTGGCTCGTTGGCGCTTGTTATCTAGCTTATTGCGTCGGCATGCAGGTCGTTTACGTAATTGGAACGCCCTTGGGTTGGTACTTCTAGCACTTTGTACCAATAGATTAGGCGGACATGGAGCCAGAAAGAGCGCGGATTTCTGTTCATGACTCGAAGGCGAATAACACAGCAGACATGTGGTGCATGTGCTAATCTACATGCACCATGCGCATTGTTGACGATAGGTACAGAGAGGCTGGCCTCGGAAATGAGGACGTTGCAGGTCGAGACTCCGCCATAGTGCTGGCTCGTGCTGGAACTCATGTGACTACACTTGCCCTGCGACATCAACCTAGCGCTGACCAACACCCCGCCACGGTTTACCTTGCAAGGCTGGCCCCTGGCTCTCGGCGCACCATGTCCGAAGCCCTGAATGTAGTGGCAAGCATACTCACCACGAACCGCTACGACATGCAAAGCCTCGATTGGAGCGCCTTACGCTACCAGCACACTGCCGCCGTTCGCTCGGTGCTGGCCGACCTGTACGCACCCACTACCGCCAACAAGATGCTGGCCGCGTTGCGGGGGGTTCTTAGGGAGGCGTGGCGGCTAGGGCAGATGAGCGCCGAGGACTACCACCGCGCCGCCGACTTGCCTTCGGTGCGAGGCACAACGCCTCCCAGAGGCCGCGCACTGGATGGAGACGAATTGGGGCAGCTATTCGCCCGCTGCGCCCTCGACAAGTCGCCTGCGGGGCTTAGGGACGCCGCTATGCTTGCAGTGCTGTATGGCTGCGGGCTGCGGCGTAGCGAGCTTGTGGCGCTGGACGTGAGCGACTACGTGACCAAGGACGGCGCGTTGCATGTAAGGTCGGGCAAGGGGAACAAGGCGCGCACCAACTACGCCACGGGCGGCGTGCGCAACGCTCTGGAAGCCTGGCTCAAGGCTCGTGGCAAGGCAGCGGGACCGCTATTCTGCCCGGTGAACAAGGCGGGGAAAATTACCTTCCGCAGGCTCACCGACCAGGCTGTACGCAAGATGCTGCTTAAGCGAGCCAAAGAAGCCGGAGTTGAGCACTTCTCTCCCCACGACCTGCGCCGTAGCATGATTGGCGACTTGCTCGACGCTGGGGCCGATATCTCTACGGTGCAGCGGCTGGCCGGGCACGCCAATGTCACCACAACGGCGCGCTACGACAGGCGTGGAGAGGCGGCCAAGCGCAAAGCAGCCGAGTTGCTTAGCGTACCCGTCACACCTGCCCCTAACGACGCAGACACAGAATAGACCCGCTGCTATAGGGGTCTATTCTGAAGAATCCGACGGGCAAGCCGTCAGTCGTCAGCTTCCCCAGTACGTTCGGGGTTCTCGACCCCAAGTAGCCGGTTCCAGAGCTGGTAATCTACTTCGGTCTTCGGCACGTACCAATTCTCCGGCCCTGCCTCCATATCGCCCCACGCGGTAAGCTCCTCTGGGGCCTCCGAGCGCAGGTCGATATAGGTAGCGTTCTGCTCCAGCCTGCTGCCCACCGGTAGGACCGTGAGCTGCTTAAGCTCGTCGTCGGTGAACCCTTCCAGGCTATTGTGCAGGTCCTTAATGTCGTAGGCGGTCCTCACGCCGTCCGCCTTCTCCGGGTGCAGTCCCTGCACGCCCTCATTTTGCCCGGCGTTGTCGTCCGGTCGCAGGTCCTGGTCCCAGTACCTGTCCTCCTCGCTGAAGCTTGCCGAACCACCACCTCCACCACCAGTCGCGCCCATCTCAGCCTCCCTGTGTGCTTGGGCCAGCATTCGAGTCGCTGCCACTGCGTCCACTGCCGATATCCGAGTCCCGCGCCCTTACGCTGTCTTCGATTGAGGGTTTGTCGCGGGTGTCCTCGTTCCACTCGTTGCGTTGTTGCGCCGGTGGCCTGTCGGTGTCCTGCCCCTCGGCCGCCTGGCGAGCGTAGGTCTCCTGCTTCTTCGGAGTCCCGGTAGTAACGTCTACGCTCTTCGACGGATTGTTAGGACCCTTGGACTGGTCCTTGTCGTCAGAGTCGTTATTGTGCTGTCCCTGCTTTGCCATAACCTCAAGTACCTCCGGTAGTTGGTGAGCTTGCCTTACTGGCCTTACTAGCCTTTTGAGCTACCCTCGCTCGGCGGGCTGGCCCTGCGCTGGCTCTCCGAACCACCCTTGTGCTTGATCTTGCCCTCTTTCGGGTTGCGGTCCTCGCCCTGTCGCGGCGAGTCCATGCGGCTCACCTGCTCTTGTCCTTTCTTTACCATCATGAGGCTCCTTTCGCACGCACCTCGCCAGTCGCAACACCGGTCAATCTGGCCGCCGGCTCCCGACGAGTGGTGAGTTTGTCTACTGTTCAGACCAAGCAAGCAAGGGGTGTGCCAGTAGCCAAGTGACAATACCTGCGCAGCCGTGGTGCAAAGTAAGACTTCCGAGGGTAGAATAGAGCGTGCCGAAGCGCAATCACAGGAATCATATGCCCGTGTAGTTGAAAGGCCTCAACCATGCTTATCGTGGACGTAAATGACTGCCCCGAGTTTGTCGCGGGCGACGAGACGCTACTCAGAGAGGTACTACACCCGTCAGTGAACGGCGCGCCCCTCCGTTACAGCATAGCCCAAGCGCTGCTACGGCCCGGAGGGCGCTCCCTGCCACACCGTCTGGTAGGATCGGAGGTATACTATATCTTGCAGGGCCGCGGAAGAATTTGTATAGACGACGAATCTAGCGAGGTCCGAGCCGGTCACGTGGTCTACGTGCCCCCAGGAGCCACGCAGTTCCTGGAGAACGGCGGTCGTGACGATCTGGTCTTCTTGTGTATCGTAGACCCAGCCTGGAGTGCCGAGGACGAGGAAGTCGACGGCGAATCCCCGGTTAGACAGGATAGATCATGAGCGAAGTAAAGGTCACCGGTTGGCGGGGAACGCAGCCCGTTACTGAAGCCGCGATCCAGGGCCTCCTCAGGGCAGAAGGCCTGTCGGCTTATGCATGGCAGAATGGCCCAAACGACACCTACGCCGCGCACAGCCACTCGTATGACAAGGTCATATACGTCGTACGCGGCTCGATTACCTTCGGGTTACCGAAGCTGGGCGAGAGTGTTTCGCTGGCCGCGGGAGACCGCCTAGACCTGCCCAGGGGCGTGCGGCACGATGCGCAAGTCGGGCCTGAGGGGGTAGCCTGTCTGGAAGCACACTTGCCTTGACCGGCCAACGCGCCGCGATGGGACTTCAGGCTTGCGTCTGCTCGTTGTCCCGCAGATCGGCTTCAACGGTATCGCGGTCCCCTTCAGCCTGGCTGGGCCTTACGTCTTCTATAGGGTCCTGACCTTCAGGCTGTGGAATGGTACTTGAGTTGTCTTCCTCGATGCTTTGGCGGTTGTCTTGCGTGTCGTGGGTCATAGCCTGCTCCTTCTTGGTTACCGGTAATGGGGTTTTCTTCGTGTTTCCAGGTTAGCAAATGACATACCATTGTTGTTATTGTTAGGTTTAGGGATGTAGTTATTTGGGATATGTCAACCACATTCTTCTGTTAAGGGGGACTATGGGGTAACGGAGTCTAGAACTTCGATGCTTGCGGTGAATCTAAGTTCAGGTTGACCAGCGCTCCCTGCCGTCGCTTGCAGAACCCACGCCCCTGCTACCGGGAATTCTGCCTCGGTGGTATATTGCCCCGCTTCGGAACTCTCCCTCATCGGTATTGGCTGTTCAGCTAGTTTACGACCCGCTGGACCTAATGCGTTCAGGTTCACGTCAACGCCACTCACCAGCTGACCTTCCGCACCGTACATCTCAACCGCTAGGACGTCACGGCCCACAATCGCAGGCTCTGGCATGGTGGTAAACCGCGCCTCAAGGTATTCGATTGCACGTACGGTTATTTGCCCCGATTCTGTTAGTGTCAGCCAAAAGGCGGCCTTCAGGTCGCGGCTGGTGTTCCTCCGAGCGACTGCTGTTACAAGGTAATCCCCCTGGAATGCGAGCACCGGTGCCCTGGCGACCCATGCCTGCCCATTTCCGGTCTCCTGGGGAGCGAGTTCTGCCTCAAGTACCGTGCTCCCCGCCTCTACGTCCTGCGGACTTACAGTAAGTAGCAGCCTTGTTACGTCCGTTGCCAGGTCCTGGCCGGTTGCTCCGGAAGCAAGTGTCAGGGTGAAAACTTCACCAGCGTCTGCCTGCGATACACGGAGCACGAACGACGTGCCCGCAACGGAAGTTGCTGCCTCTACCGGCAACATCGTAGCGGCGACAGTGGGGCTGGTGCTCGCTACCGCTGCCGTCGGCAGGGTCAGGCCACGTTGGTCGGCATCGGTGGAAGCGATTATGACGGCGCTCGGCGGCGGTAGGAGGGTTAGACCTCCGGCACACAGCAGGACGACGGACATAATAGCAATCTCCAGCCTCACATTGCGCTTGAAGCTCGAGACGGGGCTGTCACTTTCTCCTAAACGTGCGAGTCGCAGGCGAGGAGTGAGATACGCCAGGTTTATGGCACCAATGAGGATGAGGGCACCAAATAGGAGTACCTTCAGGCCTACTACTTGTCCGTAAAGACTGGAGGCGATGGCCGGGAGGTCGGTAGTCTGTATTGCCAGGTTGTAGGTGCCTGATACGCCAAGCGCCAGCACGCTCACCAGGGCGAGCCTGGAAAACCTCGGCACCGCAGCCATCAGGAACACCCTGCGTTCATCCGGGTCGATGCTCTGGTGCCGGTATGCCGGGAACAACACGACCGCAAAGAAGAGCAGGCCACCAATCCAGGTCGAGGCAGTTACAAGGTGTACCCAGTCACTGATAACGGGTAGCGGCAACCCCGCCACGTTTTCGCCCTGCACCGCCGCCGGGTGACTGCTCAGCGACTCCGCAAGCAGGAAGAGAGACCCCGCCGCGATGCCTATCTCCCACAGCCCCCCACCGGCCCTCCGGCGAACCCATATGAACGTGAACAGGCAGAACAACACCACCGCACCCAACATCTTCATGGTCCACGCGAAGCCGTAACGTGTGGATGCGAGAAGCAGGCTACCCAGATCGGGATTGCCAAGTGCGCCGAGCATATCCGTCTGGGAAATGGCCGCTACCTGCGCCCAGAAGTCGAGTGCCAGCAGAGGCACCAATGCGGCGGCCGCAATCGCCCCTGTTTGCGCAAACCCCAAGCCCAGCGCCGGCCACAGGTCTTTCCAGGCCAGCCGTAGCTCCGCCGCCGCAGGCTCGACCACCAGGACCAGGAATATAGCTCCACCGAGGCAGAAGGTGATGCACGCAAGCACGAGGGCACGCACGAGCCAATGCACCGGGCTTGGATTCTGCGCTGCCGTTCCGAGTTCTGTCTCCATGCCTCCGGTGGCGCCGAGGACCGCTTCAGGCGGCGTCTGAGGGCTTTCACCGGCACTTAGCACCCGGAACACAAAGCTCCCGGTTGTAAAGTGGCCGTCAATAGCTGACACCACGCGCCACACGACGCCGTAAGTCCCAGGCGGCAAGCTACTGTCTAGGGCGGCACTTATGCTACTCTCGCCAGGCGCGCTGTACCCAATGCGACCGAGCGGCAACTCCCTGCGGCTGCGGTCGAAGAGGACTATAGAGCTGAAATCGAGAGACACAGCCTCACTAAGGCTGATCTCTATGTGCTCGGGGGAGGCTTCGAGTGAGGTGCCGGGAGCGGGATTGCTGCCGAGCAGGCGGGCGTGGGCGTGGGCTGAGGCGGGGCCAAGCAGGGCGCCGACCCACAGCATAGCAAAGAGCAAGACCACGCGCCCTTTCGGCCAGTGCTTCATCATTACGATTCCTCGCCACCATCTTAACGCAAATGGGAGAAGCGGCGAAGCTGCCTCTCCCATGTGAGGGTGTCATTTCGTAACCAGATCTAACCGGCTTCGAGAGTCGCCTGAACGCGAATGTCCACGTTGCCCGCGATGGCCCCGGAGACGGGGCAGTTGCGCGCGGTGTTCTCGGCGGCTGCCTGGAAGGCTTCCTGGTCGATTCCCGGCACGCGGCCCGTTACCTCCAGGTCCATCGTGGTGACCTTCAGCTTCCCGTCAACCCGGTCCAGGGTGCAGGTAGCGGCTACCGACACCCGCTCAGGTGTGTTCCCTTGCTTCGCAAGGTCGTTAGATAGAGCCATAGAGAAACAGGCTGCCTCCGCCGCAGCCATCAATTCTTCGGGACTGGTCTTTCCGTTGGAGCTTTCCGTGCGCGAGGCCCATGTAACGGGAAACTCCTCCAGGGCACCGCTACCTACCTGTACCCTGCCCTGCCCTTCGGTCAGGTTGCCCTCCCACACCGCGTTAGCTCGTCTTTCAGCTAGTGCCATTGTTTAGCTTCCTCCTGGTTGTACTGCTCGACCAGCGTCGATACTTCTCGGCATTATAACATTTGTGCCCTGATTGGTCATGTGGCCTTAGTGTAGCTTTAGGGGATATGTAAACCAAGCGGGCCGCGCCTTTTTTGACGTACAAATGCGCAACCTTAGCGACTGCGCATTTGTAACGTAGCTGCTACCTATGAACCGGCGCTCAATAGCTCAATATCAGTAGCCTGTTAGCCTATCAATCATTCCGCGCTCTTTAGCCGCGTTCTCCACCCAGTTGTAGAACAGGTACGATGCGACCATGCAGACCACGGCTGAAAACGTGAGGATGCCGAGCAACTGCCAGTTATCGAACTGGGCCAGCACCGGGCTGACCGCCTGGGTTACCGCCTGCCCGTTCTCAGACTGGACCGTCACAGTAAGAATGCCGCCTTCCATCGCGCGGCGCATGCCCTCCAGCCAATACGTGATTGGCACGCCCAGGCTGATCTCCTTCAATGGCGTCGGCAGGATGTCAACCGCGAAATAGGCGCCGCTGAACAACAAGAGGCTGCCGCCCACCACCTCACCTATCGCCGCCCCGTTTCTGGCGACCACCAGTGCCACGCCCGCCATTATGATGCCCAGCGACAGCAGGATCACCAGGCCGAGTATGAAGTAGACTAGGAGCCAGCCCCAGGCGATTTGTGCCAGGTCGAGATGCAGCCCCAGGAAGAGCACTCCCGTTACGAGCAGGATTACGGTGGTCACCAGCCCGATCAACATCTTTGCTACCGCCCTACCCAACAGGTAGGACAGGTGGCGAGCCGGAGACGTGTAAATGTACTTGAGCATCCGGTAGTTCTCACGATCGTCCAGCACCGCCCACGCCATACCCGACAGCGCCTGCAACACCACCATGAAGAACGCGTTGCTCACGTACAGGTAATCGAAGAAGTTGTCCCGCTGGCCGCCTCGGATCACCTCGTACATGACGTAGAGGATGAGGGCCGAAGCCATCGGGCGCAGGATCGTGAAAATGAAAAACACCAGCGGATCGGCCCAGTTCCCTTCCACCTGCCAGCCGAGCCACGCCGCAATCCTGAAGGTCCGCAGGTTCTGGCGGGCCTCCGACATGGGGCGAGCTTCATCCCGCTCGGTCGTCTGTGCCTCTAGCATCTGTTACTCCTTACTGCCACCGCAAGCTTAACCGTGCCTCGACCTTCGCCAGCCATTCCATGCGCTTGAGCATCAGGTAAGCCACTGTCACGAACACCACGCCCATGGCAGCCAGCGCTCCAAGCTCCAGACCCCACGGCAGCACACCCTCGATCTTGCCGGGGAAGAGCAACTGCCTCAGAGCGTCAAGTCCGAGGCCGACCGGGATAATCGCGGAGATGACGGTGGTGAGCGCCTGGATGCTGTTGAAAAGCTGGTTCAGGGGGAAGTTCATGCCCGACATAAAGAACACAGGCTCCTGGAGAGCCAGCGAGACCTGCCACGCCTCGCGCCCCCACATCAGGAAGACCGAGCTAAGTACCATGCCCAGTCCGTACAGCGCGACCATCGTAACGAAGAAGACGAGGGCCGCCGCTCCCCACTGAGAAACATCGATCTGGACGTTGAACAGCAACGTCCCCACAATGGCTATAGAACCGGCGCGTAAAGTGCTCATATACAAGCCCCCCACACCCATGCCGAGCAAAATCGCCATCATGGAGGCGGGTGACATTATGTAGATTTCGAGCAACCCGGCCTGCTTGTCCCAGTAAAGCTGCGAGGCCATCATCCAGAGCACGTTCAGCCAGTACGTAGCCAGGGCCGCCCCCAGCACCACAAAGCCGACGTACGCCGGATCGGCCTGTAGCGCTTTGTAAAGGAAGACAGAGGCCGACATGGTAATCATGGGTATGACAATGTCAAAGAAGAGCCAGCTAAGCTCTCTCTGGGCCCCGATTACGCGTGGGTAGCCCCGGCCAAACGCCGCACGCAAGAACAACTCCACACCGGTGCTTTTTCTCACGACGCACTCCTCCTAAACCGCTTCCCTTACTTGCCGTTCTTGTCCTCGGCTGTCAGGCTGCGGCCCACCAGCTTGATGAACACGTCCTCCAAAGTCGGCTCGTGCTTCTGCAAGTTGAGTATGCTCGCTTCCTGTGCGGTTAGCGCCTGCACAACCGAGCTAATTGCGGACTCGTCCCGCACGATAAACTTCAGCTTGTAAGTGGAGCCGCTGGCGTCCGGCTCTCCGGTGACATGCTCCACGCCTGCCGCTTCACCCAGGATAGGTATGGTGCGCTCCGTAATGCCGGAAACCCCGATCTCGAAGATGGGCTGGCTCTGGAGCATGCGCTTCAGGTTCGATGGCGTGTCGCAGGCGAGCACCTTGCCGTGGTCGATAATAGCAATGCGATCGCATAACTCGTCGGCTTCGGCCATGTAATGCGTGGTGAGCAGCAACGTGCGGTCCGGGTGCTTCTGCAACCAGCCCTTCGTGAAGTCCCGCACGATGCGAGCGGCATGTACGTCGAGGCCCAGCGTCGGCTCGTCCAGGAAGATGACTTTGGGGTCGGTGATGAAGCCACGACAGAAGTTCATCCTCTGGCGCTGCCCCGTGCTGAGGGTGCTGACCAGGGCGTTAGCTTTATCCTCAAGCTCCACGATCTTGAGCATCTCCTCAATGCGCGCGTTCGCGTCCTTCCAGGTAACTCCGTAGAACTGGCTGAACATCCATAGGTTCTCTCGCACCTTGAGGACGCCGTAGCCGCTGGTCTCGCCACCGCTCACCATATTGATGCGCTGGCGCACCGTATTCGCTTGCTTCACCACGTCGAGGCCATCAACGTAGGCTATGCCGCCGGTCGGAGCAAGCAAGGTGGTGAGTATTTTGATAAGGGTGGTCTTGCCCGCGCCATTAGGCCCCAACAAGCCAAACAACTCACCCTCATACACTTCGAGGCTGACGTTGTCGAGCGCCACCAGCGTCTTGGCGGCTTCACCCTTCTTCTTGTCAGCCTTCACCTTGTAGTGTCGCGTCAGGTTCTCGGTGCTGATAGAAGCTCGCCTGCTGCCAGCCGCACCGGCCGGATTCTGGACCGCCTGCGGGAGAGTTATCATAGGTCGTTCCTTTGCTTCGTCTGGGGCAGAAGCCGTTGTACCAGGGGAAAGAGTTTCGTGTCTTACGTCCAGGGTCATGGCTCTATCTCGCTCCTCTAAACGTCACCAAAGGCAGGTTACGTGTGACCTGCCTCGCCTGCATCCTAACACCTTGCGCCACAGCAGACATCAGGCCCGACACCCATCTACCCTACTCCTACAGACCGATACAAGGCACGGCTCTTGCACTTTCAACGTGTCGATTGGCCGGCAACCGGGAGAGAGTGCTGCCTACTTTACACAGGTGGCGAACTTCCGAGGAGCGTTGTACACTACGGCATACCGCAGAGCATGATTCGTTCTCAAATGGCACGGAGGCATAGATGCTGTTTTACCTCGCCCTGATTGTCGTAGCCGCCTACCTCATCGGCGGCATACCGATGGGCGTGCTCGTGGCCGACGCCAACAAGGTGGACATACATTCGCAGGGAAGCGGTAAAATGGGCACAACGAACGTGCTTCGGACGGTCGGCAGGCGGGCGGCAGCCCTGGTGCTGGTCGGGGATTTCCTGAAGGGAAGTCTCGCCGTGCTCGTGGCGAGGCTGCTGGTAAGTGCGTTCGTGGATTCGCCTGGCCGTGTTGACATACTCGGCTTCCAGGTGCAGGTGCTGACACTGGCAAGCCTGCTGGCGGTTATTGCAGCCGTAGCGGGACACGTGTGGTCGATCTACCTGCGGCTGCTACAGGGCAGATGGCGTGGTGGTCGGGGTGTCGCGACGGCCATGGGCGCGGCGCTTGTAGTCAATCCCCTAATCGTCCTTGCCGCGCTCGCCGTGGGCATCCCTACCATTCTTATCTCCCGCTACGTTTCCCTTGGCTCCATCCTCGGGACCGCCGCCGCAGGACTCGCGATTATTCTGCTGGTGCTTCTGGGCTGGATGGACGAGTTGTCGCTCCTATTCATCTCCATATGCGTCTTCATAATCCTCGCACACAGGGACAACATCGAGCGCCTGACAAAAGGCACAGAGCGCAAAATCGGAGATCAAGTCAAGACAGGCTAACGAAGGCTCAGCGATTCTTGCGTCTGCTATCGTCCATCCTCCATCGTTCAGCGTCCCCTAACTAAAACTCGCCTCGGCAGCGGTCACCAGCTTTTCCTTCAGCGCGTACACGGCGGCCTGGGTGCGGCTCGCCAGACCAAGCTTGCTGAGGATGTTGCTCACGTGAGTCTTGGCGGTCTTCGGGCTGATAATCAACTCATCCGCGATGCGCTGGTTGCTAAAGCCCCTCGCCACCAGCTTCAGCACCTCAACCTCACGCTCGCTGAGTGCCTCCTGCACCGTTACGTGCTTGGGCCGATTCGGGTTAAGCTCCTCCATCAACCGGCGCGCCACTCGCGGGTCGAGATGCACCTCACCCAGCACGGCGCTCCTTATTGCGTGCACTACCTCGTCCGGGTCGGCATCCTTCAGCACATAACCCGTAGCACCGGCGCGCATCGCCCCGAAGACCTTCTCGTCCTCGATGAACGAGGTCATGGCAATCACGTCGATGTCGGATGAGCCTTGCTTGATCGCCTCCGTCGCGCCGATGCCATCCAGCTCCGGCATCACGAGATCCATCAATACGACGTCCGGGTGCAGTTGAGCCGCAAGGGCCACTGCCTCCTTGCCGTTCGAGGCCTCGCCCACTACCTCTATCCCTTCCTCGGTGGCAAGGAACGCCTTCAGCCCCTGCCGCACTACCGCGTGGTCGTCCACAAGCATCACCCTGATTGGTTCGTCCATCTTATCGCTCCCTTCTGTAAACCCTGCGCTTCAATATGCCAGTCTAAACGTTTGTCGCGTCGAATGCACGCCCGCCTGCCGTGGCGGTCGCGTTGATGTTAGCCGTCAAGCCGTTCGTCTTCGCGATACTTCCCGGATCAGCCGGATCAATATTCACGCTCACGAGCACTTCAGTACCCTCGCCAGGCTTGCTCCCAATGCTGATCGTGCCTCCGATGGCCTGTGCGCGTTCTCGCATCGTACTCGTCCCGATGTGGCTGCCGCCACCTGAGACCAGCTTGGTCGTCTCGAAGCCCCGTCCGTTGTCACGGATGGAGAGAGTCACGTGGTCGCTGCTGGTGTCCAGGCAGACCCAGGCTTCGCTCGCGTGCGCGTGTTTGACGACATTATGCAGAGCCTCGCGGGCGATCTGGTAGAGCGCCTCCTCATGCTCGATGGGCAGGCGACGGTCACCGGCCAGGTCAAGATGGACCACCAACCCGTTGCGCGCCTTTACAGCGTCGGCATGCTTCTGCAAGGCCGAGGCCAGGCCTTCGTTCTGTAGCGCCTGGGGCCGCAACTCGAAAATGAGCGCCCGCATCTCCGCAAGAGATCCCTGCGCCAGTTCCTGTACGTTATCCATCAGGCTGAGCGCCTGTTCGCCGTCAGTAGTTAGCACTCGTCTGGCCGCCCGCAGCGTCAGGTTAAGGCTGAATAGCGACTGCGTGACCGAGTCGTGCAGCTCTCGGGCCAACCGAGCGCGCTCCTCCACAGTCGCCAGCTTATTGGATTGGGACAGTAACTGCGTGTTGTATACCGCAAGCGCCAGTATCTTCGCGAAGCTGGAGAAAAGCTGAAGTTCTTGAGACGAGAAGCGGCGCGGATCGGAGAAGTACACCGTCATCGTGCCCAGGCGGGTATCTCGCACGCTCAAGGGCAGTGCGATAAGCGCACCTACCTGGTCCGTGACCTCCCGCACCAGGTCTTCATCTCCAAGCTCGTGAGAGGCAAGCTCCCACCATTCCGCAAGGTAACCCGGCTCGTGCGTGTCTTCGATGAAGCAAGGCTGCTGCGTTACGAAGGCCTCCTGGAAGGCTACCCGCTGGTTAGGGCGCGTCCCCACCGGTACGTGAGGGTTGCCTTCCACCACCAGCCGGAGGTGCTCAGGCGTCATATTGTAGTGCGCCGTGTAGTTGAGCGTGTTGCTTTTCTGGTCGTACAGGAAGACCAGCGCGCTGGAGGCTCCCATGAGCTTGCCGATGTGCTCCATGCCGTTCACGAGCGTCTCTTCCAAGCTGCGGCTCAACGTCACCGACAGTGAAAGCTCGTTGATGGTGGTGAGGGTCATGAGTTGCTGCTGCGTGCGAGAGTACAGCCGCGCCCGTTCCACCGCCACCGCCGCCTGGTTGGCAAGCACCGACATCAAGCGCAGGTCGTCCTGGGTGAAGTCACCCTGCCGCTTGTTCACCGCAGTAACCACGCCGATGGTGTGCCCCCGCGACACCATCGGCGCTGCCAGCACGGAGTGAGCGGCCATCTCCTGGCGCAGCGTATGGTTCACCCGGTTGTCGGTCGCCGCATTGTTGCTAATCTGCACCTGCCCGGTTGTGTATGCCAGCCCGGAGAGTGACTGATTTACCGGTACCCGGTCCGAGCTTCTGAGCGCCGGCACGTTCCACTCAATTGCGGCCTGGAGTTCGCCCGGATGGTTGTCGTTCGGGAGGAACACAAGGCACGACTCCGTGCCCAGCATCTCGCTTACTGACACAGCTATAGTCTGGAGAATGTCGGCGAGTCCGGCGGTACCGGCAAGGTCGGTGGTAACGCGCTGCATGGTGACGCTTTCAGCCAGGCGGCGCTGCAATTCGGCGTTGGCGGAAGCCAACTCTGCCGTACGCTCATCTACCTTACCCTCCAGCTCGGAGTACGAGGCCTGAAGCTGCCGGGCCATCAGGTTGAACTGGCGCGCCAACTCCTCGATCTCGATGGGGCCGCTCACCTGTAGCCTGTGCCGCAATCTCCCCGCGCTCAGCGCCTGTGAGGCGGCCACCAGCTTCGCCACAGGCCGCGTCAACGCTCCCGCGCTGCGTGTCACGAGCAACACAGCCAGGAGCATCGTCACGAGTGCCAGTACCAGCAACCCCGACAGGAGCGAGTTCAGAGGCGCTACTATGTCGGCCCAGCGCTCCTGTGTGACAACGTACCAGCGCAGCCAATTCGTGTCCAGGGAAGCTCGCGGAAAGAGGAGGGCGAGGTTGAGGGGTGCGTACCCGATGATGCTCTGCTCGCCGTTGAGGGAGGTGATATTCGCGCTTGGCTCGGTCGTGTTCAGCCCGTTGAGGGTAACAGGCGGGAGCACAGTGCCTACAAGCTCCTGGTCCGGGTGCCACAGTATACGCCCATCCGAGGCCACCAGGTAAGAGACGCTGTGCCTTGTACCTGTGTCGAGGTCGTCAACACTCTGGATGCCAAACGGCCTGCCGAGCTTCGGGCTGCCAAAATAGATGACGCCCTCTACCATGCCCCCGAACCCACCCCTCGTGTCAATGTAGGGGATGGAGACAACAAGCGCAGACCTGCCATCCTTCATCGTGATGGGGACGATCTCCAGCGCCGGCCCGACGCCCTCACGCAGACTTTCAAAAGCGCGCGTGTTCAGCACGTCCCCCGCGCTCGCGGCCAGGTTGGAAGCCTTTAACTTACCGTCAGGGCCGGTTACCTGCACCATGTCGAACTGCCGGATGATCGTTTCTTTCTTTAGTTCGTAGAAGACCTGCGCCTCGTCGGTGTTCAGCAGCACAGCCGAACTAGCCAGTTGTTGCAGAGTCTGAACGGCAAGCGACAGGTGGTCCCCCACCCGCTGCGCTTCCAGGCCCGCCAGGTCTGCGTCCCGGCTCTTGGCGAGCGACTCGCTGACCTGGGTATATCCCACCTGGCCCACCATCGCGAAAGCCACCACAAGCAGCGTGAGGGGCAACAGGGTACGCAGGATCAACTGCCCGCGCAGGGTATGTACAAATGAGAACCGCCTCGGGCCGGGCTGCCGGTCGTCACCGACTACTTCAGTATTCAGTTGCTCACCACTCAATTCTTGCATTCTAAATAGGCCACGACGCGAGTGGAATCGCTATGAGCACAACCACCAGGCTCGCTGTGAAGAACATGGCCGCCTGCCGCCCCTTTTCGGTAGAGGTCGCGTTGCGGTCGCGGTCCGCGCGGGCACGTCCCACGTGCGCAAGGGCCACGGCCACAAGCATCGCCAGGGGGTGGAACCAGCCGAGGGCGGCCTCACCTTCCCAGCGGCGGCCTAGCACCCACACGAGCACTCCGAGGAGGAACTGGACATCCATCGCAATTGTGAAGTATAGACTCGACCGGTCGCCCAGGACTCCCCAGCGGCGTGCGCCTGAGGCCGACGTGACAGCCACTGCAATAGCCAGCAGTGCGGTCAACAAGACCACCCACCTGAGGATGCTATGTACGTTCACCAGCAAGTCAGTCATAATCATCTCCGCAAACAAAGGTGTCTGTCCCCCTACAGCCGGGGAAGACAGACTGTCCCTGCAAAGTATATTGTACCGAGAACAGCGGTCGCTCTGCATCAGTCTTTATGCGTACTGTTGCAGCCCTGCCACCGCTGAGCAAGCCCGGCCCACGCCCCGTTCGTCAGATCTCCGGTTCGTGCTAAGCCATTAGCTCAGACAGTGCCTGCTTGAAAAGACCTCTCAGGAGCGGCACCTTGTAGCCATTCTTGGAGAGCGGCGTGGCTTCGGCCAGAATTGCATCTGCAACGGACTCTGCATCAAGTTGAGAGACAGCTTGCCCGCCCAGCAAGGCTTCTACCGTTGGGATGCGTAGAGGCACAGGTGCCACCCCTCCCAGGCTCAATCGAGCATCTTCAATGCGACCTTCAGCCACTCGGAAGTAGAGTCCTATAGAGACCAGCGCGAATGCCCAACTGGCCCGAGGCATGGCTTTGAGGTAGGTTGACCTCCCGCTCCCGGACGCCCCCAGCACGATCTCCGTGATAACAGCGCCCGCCGGTAAGGCTACGCTGTTGCGGATCTCAGGAGTGGGCCTCACATATAGCTCGCGTAGGGGCACCTCCGATTCCCCGTCTGCCGTGCGGAGTCGTACAACCGCGTCGAACAATAGGAGGGCGACCGCGGGGTCGGATGGATGTACGCTGACGCAGCGGCTCTGGGTAGGCGAGTTCAAGAAGATGGCATGTAGCTCGTTCTCGCCGTTCCGGGCGTAACACGTTTCGCCCCCCTTCAGCCAGCAATTATGCTCGCCCCGGTAGTACCAACACCTCGGCTGCTGTAGGAGGTTGCCGGCAATAGTGCTCATGTTGCGCAGTTGGGGTGTGGCCGCCAAACGACAAGCTTGAGCGAGGGCGACGTAACGGGCGGCCACGATGGGATGCGCTGCCAGGTCGCTCAGCGAAGTCGTCGCGCCGATGTGCAGCTTTCCGTCCCGCTCCTCTACGTAGTTCAACTCTTTCAGCCCCGATATGTCGATGACTGATCGCGGCGTAGCGAGTTCGTCCTTCATAAGTGGCACCAGATCGGTGCCTCCCGCCAGGAGAGCGCTGCCGTCGCCCGCCTGTAACGCCGCCGCCGCAAAGGCCACGGAGTCGGCCTTGACGTACTCGAAGTTGTGCATCAGGAACTTCTTTCTCGCGGCTGCCGCGCTTCCACGCCAGTTGCTTCCAGCGTGTCCAGCAACTGTCTGGGCGTGACCGGCAGATTGCGCACCCGCACTCCAACCGCATCGTAGATAGCGTTGGCTATAGCTGCGGGCGTGGGAATGATCGGCGGCTCGCCCGCGCCCTTGGAGCCGATGTGGTTGGCGGCTGTGTCCGGGATGTCTACGGCGCGTACGATCATCTCAGGGGCGTCAGACATGGTGGGGATCTTGTAGTCTTGCAGGTTCGCGTTCACCACCAGCCCGGTACGCTCGTCCACGACGCGGTCTTCCATTAGCGCCAGTCCGACACCCTGCAAGATGCCTCCATAGAACTGGCTCGCCAACCCTTTTGGGTTCAGCACCCGCCCGACGTCGTGCACCGCCACCACACGCAGCACTCGCACGCGCCCAGTGTCAATATCCACCGCAACGTCGGCAATCTGAGCGCCCCAGGTGCGGAGTGGTTCTGCAGGGTTCGGACCCCGGAAACCTTTACCCACGATCATGTAATCTCCAACTTCCGAGAGCACGTCGCCTATGCTGCGCTTGCCCTCGTCGCGGCCCTCAACTGTGACATAGCCGTCTTTGATTTGCAGCCGCTTGGCGGGCACCTCAAAGAAATAGGAGGCTATCTCCAGTAGCTGCTGCTTCGCGTCCTCGGCAGCACCGCGCACCGCAGGCCCTACCGATGGCACGGTGATGCTGCCCCAACTAGCCGGTGCGAACGGCCCCTTCTGCGTATCACCCAGCCGAAACCGCACCGACTCAAGGGGCACTCCTAGTTCCTCGGCGGCGACCTGGCTCAGAGCGGTCTTGATGCCCGTGCCGATGTCCTGGGTACCGGTCATCACTTCCACGGTGCCATCGGAGTTGAGGCGCACAAGCGCGTGCGCGGGCGGCCCACCTCCCCCGCTCCAAACCTGGCTGCCCATGCCCGTACCGACCTTCCAGTTGCCCGGTGGAAGCTTTGTGAGAGAAGGTTCGCCGGCCTCGGAGTGCAACCTGGAGGCCATATCATACGATTCGAGTAGGTACTTGGAAGTATAACCTTTGCCCGACACCTGGTCGCCTTCCGCATAGTTCTTCTTGCGGAACTCCACAGGGTCCATGTCCAACTGCCTGCATAGCTCGTCAATCGCCGACTCAAGAGCGAAGGTGCCCTCCACGTGTCCGGGGGCTCTAAAAGCGGCGTGGCTTCCGAGGTTCGTACGGACACCGAGCGTATAGGTGCGGACGTTGGGGCAGGCATAAAGCTCCTGTGCCGGACCTGCAACCGACGCGGCCCAGGTGCCGTAGGCGCCGATATTGCAAAGGGTCTCAAGCTCCATAGCGACCAGTTTACCCTTCTTCGTGGCCCCGATGCGCAGCTTCTGCACCGTTTCGCCCCGGTTTCCCGACAGCAGGTTCTCTTCGTGCCTATCCAGCATGTACTTGACCGGCCTGCCCGACATACGGGACAGTAGCGGAGCGATGACGCTGTGCTTCAGGGTCTGGCCCTTGCTACCGAAGCCACCTCCCATGTACTCGGAAATGACGCGAACGCTGCTTACGGGCAGCTTCAAGGCGCTGGCTACCCGGCCCCGCACGCCAAATATGTACTGCGTGGACTCCCAGATCGTGACCTCGTCGCCCTCCCACGAGGCCACGCAGCCATGAGTCTCAAAGGAGTTGTGCAGCGCCGTCGGGGTGCGGTAAGTGCCCTCAACTATGAAGTCGGCTGACTTGAACCCCTTCTCAACGTTGCCCCGGCTGTAGGTCTCGCCGCGGTTACCGTCGTTGTCGAGTAAAACATTGCCCTTAGGGTGAATCACAGGAGCATCTGGAGACGCGGCCTTATCCATGTCAAGCGCGGCGGGGAGCACCTCATACTCGACCTTGATAAGCTTCAGGGCATCATGAGCGATGTCCAGATCGTCCGCCGCAACCACCGCCACCTCTTCACCGGCGAAGCGCAGTTCTTCATCGAACAGCTTACTCGCGCCCGCATACCAGGATATGTCGGGGGCGTTGTTCTTCGACAATACAGCCCGGACCCCCGGCAGGCGCTCGGCTGCTGATGTATCCAGTGAGAGAATACGAGCGTGCGGGTGCGGGCATCGCAGGACCGTAGCGTACAACAAGCCGGGCGGGTGCATGTCGTAAGTGTAGCGGGCGGCACCCGTCACTCGCTCACGACCGTCGACCCGGTTGGCGGACTTCCCTACCTGCGAGAACTCTCGGCCCGCCTCCCACGCCTCCGGCTCGTTGCGCTCCACCACGACCGTTTCTTCGTGGACACGACCTTCTATTTCGATCTTGGTCTTGACGACGCGCGTCATGGTAGCTCCTGACTAGTTCCGGAAAGGTAAGAAATTACTGTGGCCCTAACCCTGCTTCGAGGCCTGCTCGATAGCATCGACAATTCCGCTGTATGCTCCACAGCGACAGAGATTGCCGGCCATGTAAGCTTGTATCTCTTCTCTATTGGGGGCAGGGTTTTCGGCTAGCAGCGCGGTGGCGGAGATGAGTTGGCCGGGCGTGCAAAAGCCACACTGGAAGGCATCGCAGTCGATAAAAGCCTGCTGGAGGGGCGACAGTGTGCCGTCAGCGGCAGCCAACCCCTCTACAGTGACTATGTCGGCCCCATCGCATGCAGCGGCCAGGGTCAGGCATGAGAGTACCGCCGTGCCATCGCGCAGGACCGTACAGGCCCCGCAGTGGCCCATATCGCACACTTTCTTGGTGCCTGTGAGCGCAAGCTGGTCGCGCAGCAGGTCGAGCAGAGTGCGCCTGGCTGACACCTGGACGCTATAAGCCTTGCCGTTGACCGTTAGCTGGATGCCACTTAAGGCTGTCATTGCAACCGAGGCTACGTCGGAATCTTGGTGTGCGGGCTGCATCAAACTCCTTTGGCTTTCTATTCCTCGATGTGTACTACGAAGTCGGTAAGGATTACCTCGCGGCCGTGTAGTATCTCCAGCCACACCTTGTACAGACCAGCGCGTGGGAAGATATGGGTGAAAGCAACCTCCGGGCCATAAGCTACGCCGGGCTGCACGACAGGCGTGCCAATGACCGAAGACTGTGCCGTCTGCTGCACCGGCAGCATCGTGGACACCGGCTGCGCGGTGAGGGTCGCAATGGCCGTCCCGACACCCGGCTGGAAAGTGGGCGCCGGGGGAGTGGGTGCCCTGCCGCCGCCGATGTTGTCGCTGCCAACAAGGTTGCCGCTGTTCGGGAAGCCGGAATCGGTCTGCTCGCTCTGTCCCTCGTCGCCCTCGCCCGCTTCGGCTTGTCCCTCTTCGGGGGTGGCTTGCGGCGCACGATAGAACGGGGCGCTGCCCATCTCATGGTCAAGCTCCGGCACCGCGTCATCTTCAACCGCATGTTCCGCATCGCCCTCGTGCGGCAACTCCAGTATCCAGAGGTGGCCGGGCGCGCCGAAGTATGCCTGTAAGTCGCGCACCGGGTAGCCCCGCTGGGTCATGCGGAAGGCTAGTTGCACCGGCTCTCCGGCGTGCCACGCCTCTTCACCATGCAGGAGTTCAACTCTCAGGCCATAGGAAACCTTGGGCCTCAGGTCTTCGTCCTGCGCTTGCACTACAGGCTCAGTGCCCGTCTGCACCTTCGTCTTGAAGACCTGCAATTCGGCCCCGTCGGGCTTAAAGTAGGTCCAGGTGTAGTAGGTGCCCATCTCAGGGAAGCCAACGGGAACGCTGGCGGCCCCAACCACTAGGCGGTCGGTGAAGCTGTGCCGGAAGAAGGTAGCGTCCTTGTGGATGGTAATTGTGTGCATCAGGTCGCTGATGTCAAACACCGGCGCGAACGCCGTGACGGGCTTTTTGGTCGTCTGGTCGCTCACCTCGAAGGAGAGGGTACCCAGCGCGGGGGGGTTAAGATGCACCGGGTCGAGCCTGACCTTTATATCGTACTTGCCGGTGCTACCGCCTTCGCTGATCGTCGTGGGTCCGGCGCAACCCGCCAGCACCCCACCCCCCAGCGCCAGAAGTGCAAGTAAAACGGTAAACTTACGCCGGGCGTGCCGCATTAGTGACACAACGCTTCCTCCTGGTAGATGTGCTTGACCACCGACGTGGGATTATATCACAACCTGGGCCATTGCAGGGACGATAGACGATGGACGATAGACGATGGACGATAGACGATGGACGATGGACGATGGACGATGGACGATGGACGATGGACGATAGAAAAGTGGTTAGTGGTTAGTGGTCGGGCAGTACCAAACAATCTAATCTCTGCGCGTCCTTGGCGTCTTTGCGTCTTGGCGTTTCCGTGTTCTACCATCGTCCATCGTCCATCGTCCTCCTACGGCACCAACAGTTCGCCGTGGACTAGCTTCGGCTCGTAGTGCTGCATGGTGATGCAGTTCGTGGGGCAGATTTGCGAGCAGAGGCCGCACCGGATGCACAGGTACTCGTCCATAATCATGGCTGCGCCGTGCTTCCAACTACGGGCTTCCACCAGGCGTGGCTCCTCCTCGCTGCCGTTTACACTGTCGATAAGGCCCAGGTCGGCCATGTGGATCACGTTGGTCGGGCAGACTTCCACGCAGGCGTTGCACAGGATGCAGTTGTCGCCGTCGAGGAAGATGTTCAACTGGCATTGCAGGCACCGCTTGGCCTCCTGGAAGGCCTCATGCTTGTGGAAGCCCAGTTCGACTTCCGTTTCCAGGTTGAAGCGCTGGTTTATCGGCAACATAGGCATGTGCTGCCGGGGCACCGCGTCGTAGTCGTCGCCATCTATAAGTCTGCGCTGCATTGTGTCGGCGGTCCACAGGGAAATCGGCTGCCAAGACATTCGTACCGTAGCTTCGGGTGCCGTCTCTTCGCGTACCGTCTCCGCCTCGGCCCACTCCATGATCTCCCTGGTTACGTCCAGGTGGTAGTCCGACACGTAGTCGAGATACGGCACCAATGCGAAGTCGGCCTGCAACTGCACCTTGTCCGTCTTCGTGTCGACACCCTTCAGGAACTGGTCTATCGCTATGGCTGCCTTCTGGCCGTCAGCTACACACGCAATGATTGTGCGGGCACCCTCCACAAAGTCGCCGGCGGCAAAGAGGCCGGGCACGCTGGTGCTCCAGTTCAACTTGTCAGTCTCGGGGCGGCCGCGTCTGTTAACTTTCATGCCGAGGCTTTCCGGCACCCACGAGGTCTCGCTGTTCTGGCCCGTGGCGGCGATTACGCTATCAAGCTCCAGCACAAACTCGGAACCGGGTATCGGCACCGGGGAGCGGCGGCCGCTGGCGTCCGGGTCACCGAGACGGTTCCTGATACACTTGAGGCCGACTACCTTGCCGTTCTCTTGCAGTATCTCCAGCGGCGACACCAGGAAGCGAAAATCGACGCCCTCTATCTCTGCCTCTCGTGCCTCTTCCTCGTACACCAGCATCTCGTTGCGGCTGCGGCGGTACAGGACGTACACCTTCTCCGCGCCCATACGTAGCGACGAGCGTGAGCAGTCCATCGCGGTGAAGCCACCACCGATGACGGCCACCCGCTTGCCCACATCCACCTTCTGATGCAGATTGACTCGCTCCATGAACCACAGGCCGGGGAAGAGGCCGGTGAGCGACGCGTAGTCCTCACCCTCGATCTCCATCTCCTGCGGGTTCTGGGTGCCTGCGGCAATGAGCACTGCGTCGTGCATCGTCATCAGTTCGTCCAACGGAATAGCGTTCTCGTTGGCAGGCTCCGCGCCGGGGTAAGTACCGAACCCGATGGGAGTGTTGAGCCTGATCTCCACGCCGAGCGCAGTCAGATACTCGTCTATCTCGCGGCGGCAGAGATCGCGAGGCAAGCGCCACTCAGGGATACCCGCTGTGAGCATACCACCGGCCACGGGCAACGCCTCGTACACGGTCACACCATAGCCGAGCTTCGCAAGGTCGCGGGCGGCCGCGATGCCGGTAGGCCCGGCGCCTATGACTGCAACAGTCTTGTCGCTGGTGCGGGGGGCCGGTGGCGGTGGAGTCCAGGGGCCGCGATAATCGGCCGCCACGCGCTTGAGCCAGCAGATCGCTATCGGCTCATCGAGTCGACCGCGACGGCAGGCAGGCTCGCAGGGGCGGGCGCACACGCGGCCCAGGATACCAGGGATCACGTTGTCTTCCAGGTTGACCTGGTAGGACGATTCGTAGTCCTCCGTGGCTATATGGGCGATGTAGCGGGCCACGTCCGTGTAGGCGGGGCAAGCATACTGGCAGGAAATGTTCGCCAGGAACCATTCGTTATCGCCCGTGTTCAGGTTATAGGGCGCGGCACTCCGCTCCGCGTGCCCTACGCTGCTCTCCGACCGCACAAGCGCCATGAGTCGCATTCGTTCGTCGGCCATGTGGTGTTCCTCCGTCTAGGATGTGAGTATTCCGAATGCCGCTGCTTGCATTAGCCCTCGGCGGTAGCGATATCCAGTAGCCAGCGTTCCGCCTTGATCGTGGTAGCAAGACCGTGGCCGGGATAGACCTTTGTCTCGTTCGGCAATTGGGCTATCCTTTCGATCGACTTTTGCATTGCGATCTTGTTCCCGCCGGGACCGTCCGTGGTTCCGATGTGCAGCCTCAGCAGCGTATCGCCTGTGAAGATCGTGCCGTGCTCGGGCAAATAGAGACAAATACTCCCAGGGGTATGCCCTGGTGTGTGCCATACTTCGAGCTTGAGGTCTCCAACTTCCAGTACGTCCCCATCACCAACTTGCCAGTCCGGCCTGCTCGGCTTGATCTTCGATGCCAGTTCCTCGTTCGAGGTGAGGCCGGGGTTCGCCAGCCGAACCGCATCCCAAAAATGGGCGCAAAGCTGTGCCCCTGTCGCCTCGCACATCGCTACATTGTCCGCGATGTTGTCCCAGTGCCCATGTGTATTTACCACGAAGGGGATCTGCACCCGCGCCTCTCGTGCGATCTGCACGATCTTTCGGGTGCTCCCAAGCGGCGCGTCGATGATTGCCCCAGTGCCTCCCTGCCGGTCGTACACCAGATAGGCAGTCGTATCGAAAGGTCCGCCCCCGAACGGCCTCACGATCATAGTTAACGCCCCCTGTCCGCCGTTCTAGCGGCCCTCATCGCCACCAGGCGTAACGGTCCGTTGAACTCTGTCCGGGTGACGTTGGCTTCTTGCGACGCGACGACCCTCTCCCTGAACTGTATCTCTAAAAGGCGGGGCAGGTAGGCGACCGACGGAAGCATCAGCAGGAGCGACGACCGGAAGCGGTTGTGCGCCGTCACTACGTAGCCAGGTTCGAGCGAGTAGCTCAGCGAGTCGCCCTCCACCAGCTTGAGCGTCGTTCCCTGCTGGCTAAACTCGACCTCGCCGGACAGCACCGTCAAGTAAGCGTCCGCCGTACCCGAGGGCGCCGGCGACTCAAGCGTGGCACCTGGAAGTAAATGTGCGACGTAAACAGCACCCTGCGCACTTGACCCAAGCTGAAGCAAGCTCGACCTATCGCGCTCCGGGTGAACCCTGCGGACCAATTGGGGCTTGTGTGTCACGGTTGCGTCAAGGGGGAGTGCCCCGGTGGCTACCAGGTCAGACACAGTGAGGGAAAGGGCCTGGGCAAGACGCTGCAAGCTTCCGAGCGACGGATTGGTCGCACCACTTTCTACCTGGCTGAGGAAGCCCTTGCTCAACCCGCTGGCGCGAGCCAATGCTGTCAGGCTCATATTCCGCGCCAGTCTCGCTTGCTTCAGCCTTTCGCCAAGCGTCATCAGCATCTCCTGTTTAGTACAGCCAAACGTGTTTGATGCCACTATACCAACGGCCAAAGGTGGTGTCAAGGGCCGGAGAGGAGCGAATTACGAACTCGGAAGGAGGCAGTTTGCGGGGAGTACGGCGAGGGCTAGCGGTGGGAAAGCACGAGTACCTTGGCAAGCTGGGCGCGCGTTGCAAAGTCATCGGGACGGAAGCACCCATCTCCATAGCCGGTAAATATACCGTGGGCAATCGCGACCTGGATGTAGGAGTATGCCCAATGCGAGGCGGGAACGTCGCAGAGGCTGGCAGTCGCGGCAGGTAGGAGTAAATCCCAACCGCGTGCCTTCACAACAATCTTGGCGACCTGTGCTCGGCTCACGTGTGCGTCCGGCTTGAAGCTGCCGTCTTCGTACCCGCCGATCAACCCCAGGCTTGCGGCTGTTTCGACGTATCTGTAGAAGGCATGCGAGCTGGGCATGTCCGTGAACGTAGGGACTGCGGGCGAGAGGAGAGCGACCCCTTCGAGCAAGACTACCATCTTGACAAGTTGCGCGCGAGTGGTGGGGTTCTGCGGCCTGAAAGTGCCATCGCGGTACCCGGATACGGCCCCGGTGCAGGCTAACTCCGTAATGTAGCCATAGGCCCACATCCCCTCCGGCACGTCAACGAAGCGCACCGAGCATCCTTCCGGCGTTCGCGCGTCCTGCGGCTGAGGTGAGGGTGTCGCTGAATCCAATACGCCGGGCGGCACAGGTAAGCCATTATGGGCTGCCAGTACCAGGAGTTGCCTTGCCAGTGCCTCGACCGCTGCCTGAGGAGCATCGCTTTGGCGGACCTCTATCCCAAGCACCCACGAATCTACCAACCACCTGTAGCGGCGCTCTACAACCGTGCCATTCTGCCCGGCGAGGTGCGTTTCATAAGCCGGATACGTGTAGAAAGTGTCCTGTGAAAGCTGATACCCGGCGAGCCGTGCATCCTCCTGCTCGGCGGAAAATGCGGCTTCGGCCCCGGCCCTGAAGTCGAAGGCCCGTATCGAGGCGGACCACTCCTCACCCGTGGAGGTGATCTTGCGGACGCTGAGTCGGCCGTTGGGATCGGCCATGACCACGGGGGGCCAGCCCACCGTCTCACCGAAGTCCCGGAGAGTGGTGGCCTCCCAGCGGACGGAGCGCGGTTCTGCCTGGTGGGTCGGCGTAATAGTTGAGGACGAGGCTCGCGGTGTCGGAGACATCGCGCCGGGGACTTCGGTGCGGGTCTCTGTGGGCCGCAGGCTCGTTGATTGCGGCGTGGCTGTGCCCCCTGAAACCTCGGTGGGCATAGGGGCTTCGTTCGCGCTATCTGCCTGCGTACTTTCAGCGAGGGCCGTCTGCTCTGGAGTGGCACTGCCCGCGAGCACCGTGAGCACCGCGCCTGCGTCCGAGCTCTCATCTGCATAGGCATAACCTGCGCCGGTAGAGGTAGACCACACCAACACCAGCAAAAATGCAAACAAAGCCCCGAACACCCAAAGCGAAGACTTCAAGCGCCGAGGTTCTGCTGAAGCAGTAGCACATTCAGTTTTGTTGGCGGGTACTATCATCTGGAAATCTTGCTAGCGATTCTGCGAAAGCAGATAGAGTCGCAACTGGTTAAGTGACATGAGGCCAAACAAGCGCGACACCTCAGAGCGCGCGGTTCGCCACCGATAACGCGTGACCTCATCCTGTTGCCCGTGTGCATCGGGGAGCATCACCACTATCTCGCACTCAGCCTCCACTGCGCCTTGGTGTTCGGCGTTATCAGTTACCCGGCCCGCTACCGCCAGGACGAGACTGTCACCATCGCTTGCAGCGGTTCGCGCAACTTCAACCAGGCTGGCCGCGTCCGTCTGCCCGCTGGACAGTCCCACCTTTTCTGCTGCCTGCTCCAGGTTTCTGGCAGAAATTGTAGAGACAACCCGCTCGGAAGCTACAAGTTGTGGCGACACGCAGCCGGTTGCTTCCGGGCCAATCTCCAGCACCGTGAGCTTAGAACCAGTCCGTTCGAGCAGTTCCAGCACAGCGCCCGCAGGGGTCTCGTCATCGACACCATAGACGGCGCTGCCCAACCGCGCGTGAACTTGCGCTTCCAATCCCGCAATCATTTCGCGAGCCACGTGCTCGCTCTCGGCCTTGGCGGTGATGCGAAGATGAATGCCGTCCTGCTTGGCGTAAGGTGCCAGCGTCGGGTTCGCGCCCGACATAAGGTCCACCACCACCGCTTCCACCGCCGATTCTCCCATGCCTAGCACCTTCAATGTCCGCGAGACGATCTGAGTGGGGCTTAGCTTCCTCAGGTGAGGTTCCACCTCGTGCTCCCACATACGCTTCATCTCGAACGGCACTCCAGGCATGCTGACCATGATGCGCGGGCCGGTCTCGACGTCGCGGCTTACCCACCAACCGGGAGCCGTGCCGACCGGGTTTTCTATCGGGGTCGCGGACGGTATGAGGGCAGCCTGCTTCAGGTTGGCTTCCGGCATCTGAGTGCCACGCCTGGCGAAAAACTGCCGAACGTGTTCCGCCAGCGCCTCGTCAACGTAGAGCGTCTCGCCTAGCATCTCAGCGATGGCTTCTCGCGTGAGGTCGTCCACGGTGGGGCCTAAACCGCCGGTGGTTACGGTGAGGTCGCTTCGCCTCCAGGCCCTCGCCAGGACCTCCTGGAGCCGCTTGGGGTTATCACCGACCTGGGAGATGTAGAAACAATCAATGCCCAGCAGGGCAAGCCGCCGGGCAAGGTATGAAGCATTCGTATCTGTGATGGTGCCTAACAGCAGTTCCGTGCCAATAGACACAATTTCGGCCCGCATCCTACACACCTGCCCGTCTGCCAGGCTGCCGGCACGCAATGATTATAGCACAAGGCGTCTGCCTCACCAATAGCCTACCTGTCCTCGTCGGCCTGGAGACGCAGCCGCACGCCGGCCGCTTCTTCGTAGAGGGAAGCCACCACGGAATAGTCGAGGCGGGAGGTCTCCTGAGTACGCACCAGTTTGTAAAGTTGCTGCGACATGGCCCCACCAAAGGTAGGCAGACCCAGTTCGCCCGCCCAACTAAGCGCCGCACGCAGGTCCTTCATGAGCAGGTCGAGCGCGAAGCCGCTATTCAGGTCGTCACTGAAGAGCGTGCGAGTCATCCAGTTTTGCATTAGATAATTCGAGCCGCTTGACGTTCCGATAACTTCCAGCATCGTCTTGAGGGGCACCCCTGCCTTTGCACCGAGGGTCAGCGCCTCTGCGTTGGCGACCATTATAGTAGAGATCAGCAGTTGGTTGACCAGCTTGACCGCCTGCCCGCTGCCCGAAGGCCCTACATGCTTGATGTTCTTGCCCAGCACTCGCAATACCGGCAGACCGCGCTCGAACGCCTCCGAATCCCCACCCACCATGATCGTGAGCGTGCCATCGGCGGCCCGTGCCGGCCCTCCGCTAACCGGGGCATCCAGCGCCGCCACTCCCTGCTCCTTCAGCCTCACATAGTGTTCCTGGGCCGCCGTGGGCGTAATGGTGCTCATATCGATGTACAACAGCCCATCTTGCGCACCCGTGCTGAGGCCCTCCTCCCCAAAAAGCACCTCTTGCACCTGGGGCACGTCCGGAACGGAGGTAATGACTACCTCACATGCCTGCGCCAGCTCAGAAGGTCGCTCTAATACGGTCGCGCCTAACCGCGCCAACTCCTCGGCCGGTGCGCTGTTACGGTGAGGCACAACTGAAAGGTCGTACCCGTTCTCCAACAGCCGCCTGGACATCGGCAGACCCATCGCGCCCAGTCCAACTACACCCACCTTTGTGCTCATGCTACTCTACCTCGGTAATGTTCGGTCGTCCTAGTATCAAGGTGTCACAGGCGTCAGAAGCTCGCCAAGTGGCGGCGCAGGCGTATCAGTCGGGATAGGCGTCGGCTCTGTGGTAGGTGTCTCAACCGGCGTGTCGGAGGGCACCGGTGTAGCCGTTACCTCCGGGGGCGGGACTACTTCCGGGGTGGGCGAGTCGGTGGGGGTGGGTGTAGCCGAAGGCACGCCTGTAGGTGTGCTGGTTGGCCTTGGAGTAGGAGACCAGAACGGTCGCGGCGTAACGGTTGGAATTATAGGTAGCGGTGTGAAAGTAGCGAAAGGCGTAGGAGTAGCGAATGGAGTAAGAGTGTTCGTCGGCGTGGCCGTTGGCGACGGCGTTCCCGGCGTATTTGTAACGGTAGGCGTGTTGGTCGGCAACGGGGTAGGCGTTGAGGTTGGAATCGGAGTGCTCGACGGGCGAGGTACCCTCGTGTTGACGGGAGTACCGGGGCCAACCGTGTCGTTGAGTTCCGGCAGTTCCTCCTCCTCGAAGCCGGGCGGCAGGGTACCCAGCGGCGTCGGAGTAAAGAGGCTCCTCCGGGGCCCGTCCTCGTTTACTGACAGGTTGCACGCCCCGAGCAAGATCGTACAGGCTATTGCGACGGGTACAAACCAGCAGGCGGCGACAAAGCGCCCTGCGCTGAAGGTGCTCGAGGTACGTGAATTCGACATATGTAGGACTATAACACATGCTCCACGCACCTTCAATTTTCCTGGTGGTCGGTCCGGCCCCGCACATGGTAACATAGGTGCAGCCTCTCAACGACTGGAGACCTCATGCTGGCACGCGTTCGGGCAGTAGAGGGCTGGCCCACTTTACTGGGAGCGACTACCCTCTTCCTGGGGTGGCTCGTTATCTATCTGTCCACAACCTCACCGACGGTCAACTTCATCGACAGCGGCGAGCTAATCACCGCCCTGTATGAACCAGGGATCGCGCACCCACCCGGCTACCCTCTTTATGTGCTTTTGGGATATGTAGCATCACACCTGCTGCCCGGCGAGGTAGCCTGGCGGGTAAATGCCTTCTCCGCTTTCTGGGGAGCAATGGCCGTACTGGTGCTATTCCTTCTGCTGCTGGAAGTCGCGGCGTTCGCGAAGCGGTCCGTCCTTGCTCGCGCCCAGGAGCACCAGGGAAGAACCAGCAAGCGGCAGAGGAAGGAGGGGGCGAGAGCCGGAGACGCAACACAGAGAGCTACTGACGGGACACGCTCACCCTGGCCGGAACTCATGTTGGCAGCCTCGGTGGCTTCACTCTTCGCCGCTTCTAGCAGCTTCTGGAGCCGCACGGCGCAGGCAAAGATGTACACGTTGCACTACTTCTTCGTCGTTTTCTTGTACCTGTCGGCGCTGAAGTACAGGGCGGCGTTCGAGCGCGGCGACTCGGCGGGCACCCGGCGCTGGCTGCTGGTTACCGCGCTGGCAGGTGGCCTCTCACTTACCAACCACCTGATGACCATTCTCCTGGTGCCCGGTCTTCTGGTAGTTTTACTAGCCGGGAGCGACTGGCGGTCGCGCCTCAGCGCATTGTTGAAGAATTGGTTCGTCGCAGTGCCCGCCGCTGTCATGCCCTTGTTGCTCTACCTTTATCTGCCGGTGCGCTCTTCACAGTCGCCCATCATGAACTGGGGAGCGCCCACTACCTGGGACGACTTCTACCGGCACATTACGGGTTGGCAGTACCGCGTATACCTCTTTGGCACGGTGGGTGACAACCTGAGTCGCGTGGTGACCTACGCCTCACAACAGTGGTGGTTGCTTACTCCGCTTGCATTACTTGCGGCGGCGGCTGGGGCTTACGTCCTGGCTCGTGCCTCCCGCACGATCTTCGCGGCGACCGCTATCACCGCCCTTATGACCTTTCTGTTCGCGCTCGCCTATGGTATATCGGAGATCGAGCCTTACATGGTGCCCTTTTACATCATGCTCACCGTCTGGCTCGGGGGCGGGGCTTTAGCGTGGTTCGCGGGCACGGCAATCGACAGCCGGCAGACTCACCCGCACGAAGTAGCCGGAGGGCGCAGGCAGTGGCTGGTAGCCGGCGCTGCAACAATAGCGGCGCTGGTGGCGGTCTGCATCGTCGTTCAGTACCCAAGGCAGAACCACCGCGACGACCGCCTGGCCGAGCAGTTCGTGGAAAACGTCTTTGCCGAGCTTCCGCAGAACAGCGTGCTCATCACCGACTACTGGGACTTCTACGCTCCGACCTACTACCTCCAACACGTGCGCGGCCTGCGCCCGGACATTGCCATCGTGGACAAGTCGCTACTGCGCTACCCCTGGTACGTGGGACAGCTTGAACGGCGGCACCCGTTCCTGATCGACAACTCACGCGACTTGGTGGAACAGTTCGCGGCCGAACAGCGCAAGTGGGTTAACGGCGAGCGGTTCGACCCGGCACTCCTGGACCGACTCTACGTGGACCTGCTGACCTCGTTCGTGGACAGGAACGCCGACACCCACGCCGCCTTCCTGCTGATGCTACCGCCCTGCGACGGTGTCCCCGCACCCGCTGGGTGCGAGACTAACGGCATCGCGCCCTCTTACACCAGGCAAGCACACGGCCTGGCTACGCGCCTGTTGCAGAGAGGCCAGACTGCCACAGACTTACCACCTGAGCCGAGTTACGCTCTCAGGGGCATCCTGGGCAGCCAGGTACCGATGGATGAATTCGCCCGCATAAATTCGATGCAGTACGCACGCGCCTACAGGCGGTTAGCTCGGCTCTACAGCGATGCGGGAGATTCGGAGCGAGCGAACCGCGTGATCGAGCGTGCAACCGAAATTGAGGGGGCACTGGGTGCCAGGTAAGCAAAAGAGCCTGCCATATAGTGTGCGACAGGCTCAGGTAGACGCTTTATCATCAAGCGATTGACAAGATTTGCCGGTTCTTCAGCAGGACCAGGGCAACCACCACCAGACACGTCACAGCGCCTACGAAGATCGCCATCGGTGCTCCAAAGTGGTCCGCGATTAGACCCGCCTGGAGATTTCCGAACGGTGCCATGCCGATGAAGAGGAAGGCGAATACCCCGTTGACGCGCCCACGTAGCTCGTCGGGCACGTTCGTCTGGACCACGGTGTTTATGGTTGCGTTGATGGCGATCATGGTCCAGCCGACACCTACAAGGGTCGCCAGGGAAAGCAGGTAGACCGGCGACAGGGAGAAGATCGCGAGGAAGATGGGCAGGCAGATCGAGCCAATCAGCACCAGTCTGCCACGCTTCACCGTGGAGCGTCCGCTCTGGAAGGCAAGCCCCACCGCGCCGATCAAAGAACCGATACCTGAGAATGCCATCAGCGTCCCGTAGCCCGCCTCACCCACGTGGAGCACCGTGTCCGCGAAAATCGGCAACAGCACTACGTAGGGGAAGGCAAACACACTCACCACCGACACGATTATCATCAAGGGGCCGATTATCTTATCCCGCGCTACGAAACGCAGGCCCTCGAGTATCTGGCCGCCCGACTTCGAGTCTGACTTTTTCTTCGGCTCTTTCACGTCCATCTTGAACAGGCCGTAGAGCACCGCCAGGTAGCTGAGACCGTTCAGCAGGAAAGCCAGTCCGGGGCCTTGCACCGCCAGCGCCACGGCTCCAATGGCCGGACCTAGCACACGCGCCCCATTGAAGATAGCCGAATTCAAGGCGACCGCGTTCATCAGGTCTTCCTTGCCGTTCACCATCTCCACGGTGAACGCCTGCCGGGTAGGGCCGTCAAACGCGAACGCCGTGCCAAGCACCACTGACACCGCGAGGATGTGCCACACCTCAACGGTGCTTGTGAACGTCAGCGCGGCCAGTACGAAAGCCATAACCATCGAGATGATCTGCGTGGCGATCACCAGCTTGCGCTTCGACACATTGTCGGCGATGGCGCCTGCCCACAGCGAGAACAGCAGCACCGGCACCGAGTTGGCGAACCCGACCATGCCGAGCCAGAAGGGTGAATGAGTTAGCTCCAGCACGAGCCAGCCACGCGCCACCATCTGCATCCAGGTACCGACCAGCGATACCAGCTGCCCGGTCCAGAAGAGCCTGAAGTTGCGGTGCCGTAGCGCGCGCATCCCCATCGGCAGACGCACGTTCCAACCAAATATCGGCACCCACGGCTGCGGGGTCACATTGGCCTGGGGGTTTTCGGCGACCGCTGGATCGGCGGCTGCGAGGCTGGATAGCTCTTGATCGACAGTTTCGCGGGAGAGGGCGTCGACTTGCTTGCGCTCAATAGTTGCTCTCTCGGAGGTAATTTGCATCGTCATAAGTTAGTGCACCTGTGCTAGGTCGTAGTTTCTGTCTGGTTTGGTGCTGTAACGAGGGCTTGTTCCAACTCTTTTCGTTTCTCAGCATATCGCAATCGGCGCGCCACAAGCTCGGTCCTTAGTTCCTCCATCTGCGACACCTTAGCCTCGATAAGCTCAAGTTGGGAGTCCGTCAGCTTCGTGGCGTTATCCAGGAGCGCAAGCCTGCGTGCGGTATCGCCGGTAGCCCGGTACTCACTGCGTAGCTGCCCCAGGACCTCCTCGCCCTCCACAATCTTCCTGATCTCCGCCAGCGAGAAACCGAGCAAGTGTTTTAGCCTGCCAATCTCTTTGAGCCTATCCAGATCGCCCTCGGAGAACAGGCGGAAGTCACCCTGCGTGCGGCTGGGAGGGGAAAGGAGGCCAAGTTCCTCATAGTAGCGGATGGTGCGCTGCGTCAAGCCGGTGCGCTCGGCGGCCTCCCCTATCAGGAAGTACCGTTCGGAAACGCCTTCGCTTTTCGCCTCCAGCCCTACTTTGTCGCCAACGTGTGGAGCAACCATGTTAGAATTATATCTAACTCTGACGTTTACGTCAAGATTAGAGACGGAGTGGTTTTGGCTTCCCTGAGAGAACCATTGGATGAGTGGAAAAGTGACTTGACAGCACGAGAGAGGTCTGCTAGACTCGCCGTGTCGGTGGCGAAAGCATCGACCTGTGTCCAACTTTCGGAAAGTCGTGAGTGAGAAGGAGGTTGTTATGACCAGCGTCAAAACTCATGTACTAGGAGTTCGGTTTCAGGTGGATAGATAAAGCCTCCAGGAAGGTCTAAGGACCATCTTGGAGGCCAAGCACACCGGACTGAAAAGGCACCCTGCCCTGCAAGGTGCCTTTTTCGCGCCTACTATAGCCGAACTGTGTCTAGATCACAAACTCACCGTTTTCATAGAGCAACTCCCCGTCCACAGTGATACGTCCCTGTCGCATGTCGGTAACTATATCCCAGTGGATTGCCGACTTGTTCGTGCCACCTGCGTTGGGGTAGGCGTTACCCAGAGCGCAGTGAATAGTACCCGCGATCTTCTCATCGAATAGCACGTTGCGGGTGATGCGGGTCACACCAGGGTTTGTGCCGATGGCGAATTCACCCAACCTTGAGGCACCCTCGTCCACTTTGAGCATCGCGGACAAGAACTCTCCACCGGTCTCGGCGCTGTGCTCCACCACCCTGCCTTGCTCGAACCTCAGCCTCACACCCTGTACGCTCCGGCCGCTGTACGAGGTCGGGTAGGTGAAGGTAATTGTGCCCTGGACACTCTCCTCCACCGGAGACGTAAACACCTCACCGCTTGGGAAGTTGCGCTTGCCATCCGAGTTGATAAAAGTACGCCCTTCGATGAGCATTGTCAGGTCTGTACCTGGCGCTTGTACGTGGACCTCCCGCTTTCCAGCGAGCCAGTCCACAATGCGCTGTTGGTACCGCGAGACCGCACGCCAACGCTCGGCAGGGTCCTCTTCGCCGTCCAGCAGGCAGGCGTGGAACACAAAGTCCTGGAACTCGTCAAGGCTCATCTCGGCGTCTTGGGCATATGCCTGGGTGGGGAACAGCGTCAAGCAGCCGGGCCTCCCCTCAAGGATGCGCTGCATGCGGAGGGCTCCCAACTCCCGTTGGCCCGTGCTGAGGAGGGACTGCCGACCAGCGTCAAGATTGTTGAATTGGCGCGTGTTCTCCTCGCCCAGTATGGTCAGCACGGCGTCGGATTGTTCCAGCATCAGCCGCTTGTATGGGTTCTCACGCAGTAGTTGCTCGTCCGAGCCGTGTAGCAGTAGCGTCGTCTTAAGCCCTTGCGGCTCAAGCAATACATAGGGGTGGCCGCCCGCCCTCAATACCTCCAGGTAGGCTGCCTGGACCAGGGGCAAGGCGGTCGTGGTCGCATCTATCGTCACCATCCACCCCGGCTGCACACCCAAGGAATACTCAACCAGCACTTTTGCCATGCGCGCTATACGTGGGTCTATCAGCACTTTGCAACTCCCAAAACTTGGATTGTTAACCGTTGTATTATACCGAAACGATGCGGAGTCAGCCTGAGCAAGTGCCAGAACTTACCTGTTGACAGTATGACGTATTACTGTTATAGTGCCAGTGTTACGTAACAAGGAGGTACCATGACAATACAAGACCTTGCCGACCGCGCAAGTGTCACCACCAGGACAATCCGCTACTACGTCGAGCAGGGCGTGTTGCCGCCGCCCGAACGTGGGCGCCCCGCCGAGTACACCGCCGAGCACCTCAGGCTCCTTGACCTGATTCGCCGCTTGAAGGAGCAATATCTCCCGCTGGAAGAGATCCGAGACATGCTCCAACGCCTTGCACCGGAACAGGTGGAGGAGTTTCTTGGTGGTTCCGGGGCGCAGCAGCACAATCGCGAGCCGCAGAGTTCGGCAGCAGACTACATTTCACAGGTGCTGAACAGGGGTGCCCTGCGCTCGCAGTTGAAAGAACAAGCCCTGCCTCCCGCTCCAGCGCCATCGGCTCCCCCTGCTATGCCGGCCAGCCATCGTAGGACCATTGCTGCTGAGGGAGTGAGTAGCGCCGCAACGCCCCATGATGTCGCGCCTTCAGAATCGAAGCGGGACGGAGAGCGCATTACCGAAACGTCAGAACAAGCCAACCCGTATACGAGCGAGGAACGTAGCTGGCAGCGCGTCACCCTCGCTCCCGGAGTGGAACTGCACTACGAAGGATTTACGTCACAGGAGCGCAGGCACGCAATCCGCAAGATTATTGAAGCTGCCAGGGCAATTCTGGGCCCGCACCCGGAGAAAGGCACGGAAGAACAGAAATGAAGCTAGTTGTAAGTCTTGACAGGCGCTTCGCCCCCGCTGGTTCCGCCTCTGAACGTTACCTGCGCGTCCGAGTGATCGCCCCTGAACGCGCCATGCGCTCGCGGCTGCCCCTCAACCTGGCCCTGGTGATCGACCGCAGCGGCTCGATGTCAGGCAGCAAATTGGAAAAGGCCAAGGAGGCCGCCATTTTCTGCGTTCGCAACCTCACTGCGTCGGACCGCGTGGCCGTGGTGGCCTACGACGATGAGGTGCGCGTGGTCTCACCGAGCAGTCAGTTGTCGCCTGAGGCCAAAGCGCGGTTGGTCAAGGACATCCAGGCTATACAGCCCGGTGGTAGCACCAACCTCGGCGGCGGGTGGCTTACGGGTGCCCAGGAGGTAGCCGGCCACATGCACGAAGCCGGCTACCTGAACCGCGCCATTCTTCTGAGCGATGGGCTGGCGAACGTTGGCATCGTTGATACGGTGGAGCTTGCGCACCACGCCTCCGAACTACGCGAGCGTGGCGTGAGCACCACGACAATGGGCATTGGAGCCGACTTCAACGAAGAATTGATGGAGCGGATCGCCATCAAGAGTGGCGGGCACTTCTACTTCATCGAGCACGCCAGGCAGATCCCGGATTTCCTCCACCGGGAGCTAGGCGAAGTACTTGCAACGGTCGCCCGCGAGGTAAAGCTGGAAATACGTCTACCGGACCTGGTAGAAGCGCGACTCCTCAACAGCTTCGAGTCCTCACGCTCTCACGGCCTGCTGACGGTCCGCCTAGACGACCTGATATCGGGTGAGACTCGCAACGTGGTGCTAAAATTGGCGCTCACCACACAGGGTGTCGGCAGCTTGCTGACTTTCGATACTAAACTCTCGTACCGGGACGTGGAGACCGGTGCAACAACAAGCCTGAACAGCACGGAGGCGACAATCACATTTGCTCCCCAGGCAGAGGTAAACAACGAGCAACCGGATACCTCGGTGGTAGAGGACGCCGCCTTGCTCGAAGTGGCCGCCGCGAGAGAGGAAGCCCTCAAGATGGACGCGGCAGGCGATTACGCGGGAAGCGCCGGTAGGCTGCGCAGCGCCGCCGCCTACTTGCAGAATATTGCCCCGGCTTCACCCGCCGCCATGGCAGAGGTGCAAGCGCTGGAACAGGAGAGCATGGTGGCCGAGGGAGGTTTTGACGCCATGACGCGCAAGACCGTGCATTACGCTCAATCTACGTCGCGCCAGAGCAGAAAACAATAGAGCAGAGGGTGACAAAAAGGGGTGGTCCGCTCGGACCACCCCTTACTTTATCAACCGCTACAAAAGCAAACTTGCCTACTGGATGACTTCCAGCACTGTGGGAAGAGGCTCCACCCTCTGCGGGCCGATGCGGAAGGCACCGAAGACTGAACGCGAAGCCACCTCTAGCCCGGCTTGCGAAGCGGCATGCACGGTCGCGAGACTTTCACCCGCTGTCACGGTGTCGCCTATCTTCTTGTGCAGTACAAAACCCACCGAATGGTCAATGGAGTCGCTCTTGACCGCTCTGCCCGCGCCGATTTCGACTGATGCCTTACCAATACCCTCAGCGTCTATCGCGGTAACGTAGCCCTCTCCGGTGGCGGGAACTTCGGCCCGCAACAGCGCCTGGGGTAGGAGTGTCGGGTCGTCAATGAAGCTGGAATCGCCTCCCTGACCCTCGACGAACTCCCTGAACTTTGCAAGGGCGCGGCCGGAGGCAAGCACCTCCCTTAGTTGCGCCATCCCTTCCTCGACCGAACCGGCTTTGCCCGCCATGTGCAGCAGGTGCGCGCCCAGGGTTGTGGAAACTTCCAGCAGGTCGTCGGGGCCTTCGCCCCTGAGTGTCTGTACGGCTTCTCTCACTTCGAGCGCGTTGCCCACGGCCCAACCGAGGGGCTGGTCCATGCCGGAGATCACCGCCCTTACCTGCAAGCCTACGTTCCGGCCAATGTCGCGCATGGTGGTCGCGAGTTCCCTGGTGGACTCCATGGTCTTCATGAAGGCCCCGGCTCCTACCTTCACGTCAAGCACGACCCCTGTAGCGCCCGCCGCGATCTTCTTGGACATGATGCTGCTGGCGATCAGTGGAATGCTCTCTATTGTGGCCGTAACGTCACGCAGAGCATAGAGGAGGCCATCGGCGGGGGCCAGGTCGGGCGACTGGGCGACCACCACCAGCCGCGTGCGCCTGGCTGTATCAATGAACTCGTCTGTACCTAGCTGCGTGCGGAAACCCTTTATCGACTCCAGCTTGTCAATCGTGCCGCCGGAGAAGCCAAGCCCGCGTCCCGACATCTTGGCAACCGGCACCCCGGCGGCAGCCACGAGGGGAGCCACCACCAGGGTTGTCTTGTCGCCCACCCCGCCCGTTGAATGCTTGTCACCCACGAACTCGCCAAGCGACGACAGGTCCAGGCGAGTGCCCGACTCTACCATCGCCATCGTGAGGTCGGCGGTCTCACGGGCCGTCATCCCGCGAAAATAGACCGACATGAGCCACGCGCTTATCTGGTAATCGGGCACTTCCTTGCGCAGGTACGCCCGCAACAGCCAGGAAAGCTCCTCGCGAGTGAGTTCGCGCCCGTCGCGCTTGGCGGCAATCAGGTCAACCGCTCTCATCGGCTAAGCTCCTTACGCGCCCTGGTCCTTTCCCTCGCCGGGCTGCACCCGAGCAAGTTACAGACTTCCAGCGGCTGCCCGGAGTGCATATAGCGCCTCGGTACGCGCTCGGACAGGCCGCACAGAATTTCGTAGGAGATTGTGTCCGCCCAGCCCGCGACATCGTCCACTGTGACCGAGGCGCGTCCCTGCGTGCCTACGAGCACTACTTCATCTCCCTCGCGCGCCTCCGGCACCCCCATAAGGTCGAGGCCAATCTGGTCCATACTCACACGTCCCACCACCGGGACGCGCCTGCCCCGAACCAACACCTCGGCCCGGCCTGCGAGCACACGCCGGTAGCCATCCGCGTACCCCACCGGGACAAGGCCGATTAGCGCAGGCTTCTTAGCGGTCCACGTGCGCCCGTAACCGACGGTCGAACCTTCAGGTGCTTGGAAGACCCTAGCCAGCTTCGAGCGGAGCGTTACCGCCTGCTTTAGCTCCACCATCCCTGCCAGGTGAGGGGCAGGCACGTGGCCGCTGAGCATGATGCCACAGCGCACCATATCGAGCCTGGCCTCAGGAAGACAGAGAGTAGCCGCGGAATTGGCGGCGTGCACAATCTCAAACTCGATCCCCTCCTCGGCGGCGCGCGCTTTCAGGCCGTTGAACACAGCCAGCTGGCGCCTCGCGAATGTTTGGTCAGGGTTGTCAGCATCGGCGAAGTGGGTCAGGAGACCTTCCAACCGCAGGTGCGGTAGCTGCCGAACGGCGCGTGCCAGTGGCAGGAGTTCTTCCGGCATACACCCATAGCGGCCCAACCCCGTATCCACCTTCACGTGGACGGCTACCTCGCAAGGGGGCAGGCCGAGGTCTCGAGCTGCTCCTTCGAGGGCGAGCGCCGTGTGCTCCCGGTGCACGACCAACGTGAGGCGGTTGCGTACAGCGACTTCCGCTTCTTCCGGGGGCGTGTAGCTCATGACGAGCAGCGGGCCGGTATACCCGGCTCGGCGCAACTGTACCCCCTCGTCCACGCAGGCCACACCCAGCCACGACGCACCGCCTTCGAGTGCGGCCAACGCTACCCACTGCGCGCCCAGACCGTAGCCGTCGGCCTTTACAACAGCGAGCACGCGACAGCGAGGCCCAATAAGGCTCTTGATCGCGCGCACGTTCCCCGCAATAGCGGAAAGGTCTATCTCGGCAGCCAGTGGGCGGCCCGGCGTCTCGAACGATGAGCCAACCTGGGCTTGCACACCAAGGCTAACCATCGCTTCCCTCGCGCAGTGTCTTCTGCGCTCGCGGCATGTATCTGACGAGATCTCCGGCCAGCCCACCCGCAGGTCCATACTCTGCCAGCAGCATCTTGCCCGCCATGCCGTGCAGGTAAACACCCGCGCAGGCGGCGCTCAGTGGGTCCAGGCCCTGAGCCAGTAAGCCCACGATAGTCCCGGCAAGAACGTCGCCAGTGCCAGCGGTAGCCAGGGCCGGGTTGGAGAAGGGGCTAACGTAAACCTTACCCCCCGGCTCGGCAACCACCGTGGCCGCGCCCTTCAGCACCACTACCTGCTTCCACTTTGCGGCGTATTCCGTCGCTGCGCCCACCCGGTCCGCCTGGACCTCATCAACCGGGAGGCCGGTCAGGCGTGCCATCTCGCCGGGGTGCGGGGTAAGCACCGAGTTGGCGGGCACGTGGTCGGCCCACTCAGACCAGTCGGCAAGCAGGTTTAGTGCATCTCCGTCGAGCACCAGGGGAGGCAGTTCGTGCTTCTCCTGCTCTTTGCTCGTCGCCTCGACCCGGCGTGCCGCGAAGCCGATGGGCCGCATACCGGGGTGGGTGATCTCCTCCGGCCTGGAGAGGAGGCTGCGCAGGAACGCGGCGGTCTCCTTTTCCTTGCCGAGACCGCACCCGATCAGTACGGCAGAGTAGCCCCTGGTCTCGGCCAGCAGCTTGTCGGCGGCGGGCTGCGCGATCGCTCCCAGGTCGGACGGCAGCGGCAGGAATGTACACTCGGTCAGCTTCACGGCCAGTATCGGCAACAGGTCGCCCGCGCACGCGAGCGTGACCAGCCCGGCCCCGGAGCGCATGGCCCCCTCGGTGGCCAGGGCCGCCGCCCCGATGTAGTTGACAGAGCCGGATACCACCATTGCCTTGCCGAAGGTGCCCTTGTTGGCGTCGTTCGCTCGTTCCGGCAGCATCTTGCTTATGTCGCTATCTGTAAGTAGAGTTCCTTTTGCCGTCTCGCGGCTCGTTGCCTGACTCACTCTTATATCTCCTATGATTATTTGCCCGGCCAGGCTCTTGCCCGGCTCCAGCGCATGTCCGTACTTCAACAAGCCGGTCGCCACCGTCAAGCTGGCGGGAAGGACGGTGCCACGGACCTGCCCGGTGTCGCTGTCAAGCCCGGTGGGCACGTCAATCGCCAGCACCGGCACGTTCGATGCAGCCACCTGCTTGATTATATCAGCCAACGGGGGTTCAATGTCGCGTTGCAGGCCCGTACCCAATATCCCATCAACTACTGCCGTGGACCAGGACAACGCCTCCTGAAGTTGAAGGGTGAAATCACCCGGCACTATCGGCGTTACAGCGACACTGAGGGCGACGAGCGGGACCAGCAAATTGTCGTCCGGTCGCATCTTGCGCGCCCAGGTCAAGCAGCGCACCTGCCAGCCGTGCTCCTGAAGGTGCCGGGCGACTACCAGCCCATCGCCGCCATTGTTGCCCGGCCCCACCAGCACTAGTACGCGTTGGTCTGTGTGCGGACCGAGCCAGCTGAGGATATGTAGCGCCACCGCCGTGCCCGCCTGCTCCATCAGCCCTCTCCACGTCTCACCGTGCTCCACGGCGTCCGTTTCGATAGCTCGCATCTCGGCCGCGCTGACGAGTAGGGGCATGTCTTTACGTAGCGGGTTGGGCGTATGCTACAACGAAGGCGCAGGCCATATCACGGCTGTGGGTAAGGCTCACAGCCCACGTATTCAGCCCCAGTTCCTCGGCCCTGGCCCTGGCACGCCCGTGCAAGAAGAGCAGCGGCTTACCACGCCCGTCGGAGAGCACCTCAAGTTCCCGCCACACCACACCCACGATGCCCGTGCCGAGAGCCTTGGAGGCCGCTTCCTTGGCTGCAAACCGGGCGGCAAGCTCCCGGTGTCTGCCTCTGCATGCGGCGATCTCACGCTCGGTCCAGACGCGGTGCAGGAATCGCTGGCCCCAGCGTTGCAGGGCGTCTTCGATGCGGCTTATCTCGATCAGGTCCACGCCACACTGGAGTCGGCCGTCCATAGCATCTGCCACCGACAGCCCGGCCCCAGCCGCCAGCGTTGAAAGACCTGCCAGGGAGCTGGGGCTGGTGAATGCGTCGGCCATGCCCAGGTTAGCGGCGTCCGACGCCCGCATAGGTGAAGCCAAGCTCCCGCATTTCAACGGGATCGTAAACATTGCGGCCGTCAAGCAGCACGGGTTTGCGCATGCTTTCCTTGACCTTGTCCATATCGAGCGCCTTGAACTCGTTCCATGACGTTATCAGGAGCAGCGCATCGGCACCGGCTGCAGTTGAATACGCGTCAGTACAGAACCGGACTCGCTTATCGAGGTGCTTGCGGGCGACCTCGTTGGCGATGGGGTCGTAAGCCTGCACCTCCGCGCCCAGCTCAATCAGGCCGTTCACGATGTCAATCGAGGGACTTTCCCTCATGTCGTCGGTGTCCGGCTTGAACGACAGCCCCAGCACGCCAATACGCTTGCCCGCAACATCGTTACCGAGCGCGTTCACGACCTTTTCGATGAATGCCCGGCGAGCTTCCTGGTTTATGTCAAGCACTGCGTTGAGCAACTGCGGCTTGGCATTGTTGCTGATCTCCGCCATGTGCGCGAGGGCTTTCACGTCCTTCGGGAAGCAACTGCCTCCAAAGCCAACGCCCGCGTTCAGGAAAGCCGGGTTGATGCGCTTGTCGTAGCCCATGCCCTGCACTACCTCTTTCACGTCGGCGCCCAGGCCCTCGCAGATGAAGGCGATCTCGTTGATGAAAGAGATATAAGTGGCAAGGATGGCGTTCGAGGCGTACTTGATCATCTCGGCGGTGCGAATGTCCGTAACCATTATGGGGCAGCCCAGCGACTCGTAAAGCTCCCTAACACGCTCCGCCACCGCCCGGTCGTCTGAGCCGAGGATCACGCGGTCGGGGTGCATGAAGTCCAGCACGGCCTGCCCCTCGCGCAGGAACTCAGGATTTGAGACGACCGCGAACCGGAAACCTTCCGGGGCGCTCTCGCGCACCAGACCGCCTACAACGTCGCCAGTACCAATGGGCACGGTGCTCTTGTTGATGATCGCCATCGGCTCTTCCGCGCGGCCGGGTGCTACCCGCCCGATCTCGCGCGCGGCCGCCTTTACGTATCGCATGTCCGCGGAGCCATCTTCGGACTCCGGCGTACCCACCGCGATGAAGACGAACTGCGTGCCCTGGAGAGCCTCTTCATATGAGGTGGTGAAATGGAGCCTCCCCGCCTTCTGGTTGCGCACGATTATCTCTTCAAGCCCAGGCTCGTAGATCGGGGAGCGCCCCTGTCGAAGCATCTCCACCTTCTCGGGTACCACGTCCACGCAAGTAACGTCATTGCCTAGATCGGCAAAGCAAGTACCCGTCACCAGGCCCACGTAGCCTGTGCCAATTACCGCAATCCTTCTCAAATTAGTCCTCCCTCAATTGATTCCCCCACCGGACTTCCCGTGCCCGGCAACTTCCACATCTACAAACGTTCTGCTACTACGCGGGTTTCGTGCCGTACGTTGCAGACATTACATACCCCACGGCAAGCTACCTTTAGTACCCTGAGAGTGAAACCGAGTTTATGGAGCTATTGAATTCGGTTCCGTAGCCATATATCTCAATGGAATTGATGATGTCCGGCTCTGGTTGTTCCGCGCTCGGCTTCAGAGTGTAACGCTCCGACTTATCGCCCGGCGCTGGGACCAGGGTCCAACGGTTTTGGGCGAGCATTTCTACATCCCTGGTTTGGTCCGCGTCCGTGCCTTGCCCGTAGTAGAAGCTACGGATCCAGGTCTGTGCGCTTCCCTGTGCGTCAGTATAGTTTACCTTTATGGTTAGAGGATAGACGAATCCTGTAAGTCCACCTATAACGTCGGGCTGCTGCACAACGCGTATGCTCGCCTTTAGCTCGATTCTTTCCAGGTAGTCTACCGGGCGGTTAATCTCCTGCCGGATGCCAAGCGTGCCGTACTGATTCGTGGGTCCCTCACGGCGTAAGTCTACCCAGTAATTGGTGCTCGATCCAACCGTTTCGGTTATCACTTCGATCCGATTCAAGCGGGCGTCAGGCCCGCCAGAGTTCTCCCTGAGTGGCAGCCACGCGGCTATCCCCAGACCGCCACCCTCTCTTGATTCGGCATCACTGGTCCAGGGGTCGATAAAGTTGCCGTTGCGTATGAGTTCCTCGAAAGCAGTGCTTACTGCGCTAAATCCACCTTCAGCCTGGGCGGTTACCATCCTATTTGCCCCAAGTTCCAGGCGATTGCCCTTCGAGAATATTGAAGCAGTGCCCTCTTCTACTACCACCGTGGTCCCAGACTCTCCGGGCTGTCTGCTAACGCGCACTCGAGACTGGCTGGGGACAAGCACGTCTCCGTCTAAAGTCGCCACGACGTAGTTCTCGTCGGCGTAATCAGACGGCGAGCCTGTAGCTACCACTACGGTCCCCGTATCCAGGGTGAGTCGCATCTGGCGAAGGTTCTGGAAGAACCTGCTGGTGCGCAATGTATCCAGTCTGATGGTAGTGCTGAAGTAGGTCCGCACCGTAATATCGCCTTCGAACAGGTCCACGTACCCTTCGCTGTCAGGTCCGGTCGTGGTGCGGTCTCCCTCGTTTATCACCGCCTTATCGGCTACGTAGACCGGGGCCGTCGTCCCGAGTCGCTGCACCGTTAGATGACTGCCCTTGCGAAGCTCAAGGACGCCTGTCTGAGGCTCTGTGATACTCGTGAGGAACCCGAATAGGCTTGTACCAACAAGGCCGCACAAGGCAAAGAACGCAACCGTACTGAGTATCAGCACCAGCCAGACGTAGCGCCCCCGGTCGCGCGTGCGCGCACCTGGCACCCCCGCCCCGGCGGTAACACTCATCAGGCCCTTACCTCGAACTCTCTGGTGAGTCCCTGTGGGTTTCCCGGCTGCCAGTCTACCCCTACGTGATCTACTAGAGCGTGGACCGGCCCTCGCCTCAGGGCCATCAGCAATCGCTCCAGCGTATCTCGCGTATCTACGGCCACGACTGATACACTGCCGTGATATTCGTTGCGCACGTATCCGGCTACGTTCATGCCCCGGGCCGCCTCTAAAACGAACATGCGGAAACCCACATTCTGCACGCGGCCGTACACTGTAACACGCAAGGTCTGAAGCTCCGGGGCCGGCGACTCGCTGTCATAGATTGATGGTGAGGTGTTGTTTTCCACTACCTGATATTGTACCGCCGTGGAGATGCTGTAGTCAAACGTGAGTGCGGTTTCGGCCGTGTTACAACAGAGGGGTGTCGAAGCCGAACACCCCACGGAAGGCGCGTATGAGGGCCTCCTTTACCTCGTCCATGCCCACAGGCTGTTCTACCAGTCTTTGCATGGACGTTACACCTTTTTCAATGATGCCGCATGGCACTATGTAGCCGAAGAACTGGAGGTCGGTGTTCACGTTCAACGCGACACCGTGTGTCGTCACCCCGCGACCATCTACCTTGACGCCGACTGCCGCTAGCTTCTCCTCGGCTCCTTCGTCACCCACCCAGACGCCGCTGTAGCCTGGATAACGTCGTGAGTTTATTGCAAAATCAGCTAATGTGTTAATTAGGGCCTGCTCCAACGAGCGTAAGTAGGCACGAAAATCGGCTGTTCGACCTTCGCCGGCGAGTTGTAATATCGGGTAAGCAACGAGCTGGCCGGGACCGTGGTAAGTGACATCTCCACCGCGGTCCACGTCGAGAACCACGATGCCATGTGCTTGCAGCTCGGTCTCACTTATAAGGATGTGGTCGCGCCCCCCGCTACGACCGCACGTATACGTGTGTGGGTGCTCCAGCAATAGCAGCGTGTCGCCAATTAATCCTTGCGCGCGCTCGGCTGCAAGCTGTTTCTGTAGCGCCCAGCACTCCGGGTAGTGGATCAACCCCAGGTCCAAAATAGAAAGAGGGCGAGTTATAGACTCTGCCCTCTCCAGTGTGTTAGCCATCAAATTGCTCCCGCTCCTACGCGCCCGCGGCCTGCACCTGCTCGTGAGCGTGGTACGACGAGCGCACCAGGGGCCCGCTTTCCACGTGCTTGAAGCCCATGCCGAGCGCGATTTCCTTCAACTCCTTGAACTCGGCGGGGGTGTAATATTTGAGCACAGGCAGATGCCTGAACGAGGGCCGGAGGTACTGCCCGACGGTGAGGATGTCTACCTCGTGATCGCGCAGGTCGCGTATCGTCTGTACGATCTCGTTCCACTCTTCGCCCAGCCCAATCATGATGCCGCTCTTGGTGTAGCTGCGCCCCTCAGTATCCATCTGGCGCGCCTTCTGAAGCAGTTCCAGCGAGCGCTCGTACTTGGCCTGCGGGCGGACGATGTAATACAGCCGTGGAACCGTCTCGACGTTGTGGTTCAGGATGTCGGGCCTGGCGTCCATCACTCGCTGCAACGCCCACCAAACGCCCTTGAAGTCAGGTATCAGTACCTCGATGCCGCAGCCAGGGACGTACTCTCTCGTCAGGCGAATAAGCTCCGCGAAAATCTCCGCCCCGCCGTCGTCCAGTTCGTCACGGTTTACAGAAGTAATCACTGCGTGCTTCAACTGTAGGGATTGGATTGCCCGCGCAACCCGCTCCGGCTCATTACGGTCCAGCTTGGATGGGCGGCCGGTTTTGATCGCGCAAAAGCCGCAGGAGCGGGTGCAGGTATCACCCAGGATGAGGAAAGTAGCCGTGCGGTGCTCCCAGCACTCGGAGATGTTCGGGCAATGCGCCTCTTCGCAGACCGTGTGCAGGCCGTGCTCGCGCATTAACCCCTTCAGGTCGCGATAGTTCTCACCTTGCTTCCATTTGACGGTCAACCAATCAGGTTTGCGCTCGATGGTAGTCGGTTGGGCGCTCACCGGCCGTGCGGGACCGCCAGGACGGCTATAAGGCTTAAGCTCCAGTGGTGCTCCGTTTATGTTGTTCATTGTATCTGCCATTCTTATGTGTCTCCTGCGCCCTGCGCAACTGCGTATTTAAAGACGTTATTTAGTACCCCATGTCGAAATGATAGTTGGTATCGTATGGAGAAATTATAACACAGGGCGCAGGTCCGTACTCCTGACGGACCGTGCGCCCTGGCGAGTTACTAACTACAGACCTGCGGAAGCCGGGTCGAAACTCTCCAGGCTCTGCTTGATGAGGCGCAGGAACCGCGCACCAACAGCGCCATCGAGAATGCGGTGGTCGAGCGCGATTACCGAGTACATCATGCTGCGGATGGCAATCGCATCGTCTATCACGACGGGCCGCTTTACCACCGCTTCCATGGTCACAAGGCAGGCTTGAGGCTGGTTGATGATCGAGTGGGTCATGATGGTGCCCAGCGCCCCGGTGTTGTTCACCGTGACGGTACCACCCTGGATGTCGGCCAGCGTGAGCTTGTTGGCGCGGGCGCGCTCGGCCAATTCGTACACCTTGCGGGCGATTCCGGTGACGCTCAGGTTGTCGGCGCCGTGTAACACCGGCACGATCAGACCCTCTCCGATGTCGATCGGTATGCCGACGTTGATCTCGCGCTTGAGGACCACACCTTGCTCGTCGTTCCAGACCGCGTTCACCTGCGGCACCTGCTTCACCGCGTCCACCACCGCCTTGATGAAGAACGGCAGATACGTGATGCTGATGCCTTCGCGCTGCTCGAAGCTCTTCTTGATGCTATCCCGGTACTTGACCACGTTCGTCATGTCGATCTCGACCGAGGTCCAGGCGTGAGGTGAGGTATGCACGCTCCTTACCATGTGCTCGGCAATGGCGCGGCGCATCGGCGTGAGGCCCATAGGCGTATCGCCGGTAACCACCGGCATGGGCGGCACCTGAGCCGGGGCCACGGGAGCCGGTGAAGTGGCGGCTGCCGGGGCGGGCGCGGATGGTGCGACCGGGGCAGGAGTAGCAGGGGCGGGCGTTGCGGCAGGCTGAGGAGCGGGAGCAGCCGTGCGTTGGGCGACGTACTGTAGCACGTCCTCCTTGGTCACACGACCAGCACTCCCGGTGCCCTTCACCGCGCCAAGCTCTACCCCATGCTCTTCAGCAAGGCGGCGCACGGCGGGGGTATAACGCTTGCGGAACTCGTCGCGGTCGCTCGATGTCTCGGGCACGGTCGAAGGTCCACCGCTCAGGCTCGAGTAAAACTGTGTCTCAGAGGCGGGAACGTTCGCGGCTACGGCGGCACCCATGTCGGCGGGCGCCTGGGCTGCCGCACGTCCATTGTCGCTTCCACCGGTTGCGGGTGCGGGTGCGGGGGCAGCAGGGGTCTGGGCGGCAGGGGCCTGTGTTGCCACGGGTGCAGGTGCGGGTGCCTCGGGTTGGGCAACAGGTGCGGGTGTAGGCGTAGGGGCCGGTGCAGGTGCTGATGCCGCTTCCGCTGACGGCTGGGGGGTGGGGGCTTCTGAGGCAGTGCCACCTTCGTCAATCGTGAGTATCTCAGTACCGACCGGCACAGTCGCGCCCTCGGCTACCTTCAACTCTTTGATGACACCTGATACGGGCGACGGAATCTCAGCGTTTACCTTGTCGGTAATCACTTCCGCAATCGACTCGTATTTCTCGACCGCGTCGCCAGGCTGCTTGAGCCACTTGCCTATCGTACCCTCGGTAACACTCTCACCAAGCTGTGGCATCGTAACCGGGGAAATCGCCATGTGGGTTATCTCCTTGCTTGTTTCTTCTTTTCTGTTCGCACGCGATCTGGTGACCATTCCAGCACTTCCGGTGCCAGGCAAACGCAGACCGCTAACTTCTAATACGCCGCCAACTCCTGCATAGCGTGCAGAATCTTCTCCGGGTTCGGCATGAAGAACTCTTCTTGGGCGTGATTGTAGGGCATGGCGGGCACATCCGGCCCCGTAACGCGGAGGATTGGGCCGTCCAGGTACTCAATCGCGGCCTCGGCAATCGAAGCGCTGATCTCCGCGCCCCATCCGCCGCTGCGGTTGTCCTCGTAGACGACAAGCGCCTTGCCGGTCTTCTTCACCGATGCGATGATCGTGTCCCGGTCCAGCGGGCTGATGGTGCGTACATCCACCACTTCTACCTCGACGCCCTTGTTTGCCATCTCCTCGGCGGCCTTAAGGCAGTGGTGCAGCATCATACCGTACGCTATGGCCGTCATGTCGCGCCCCTCGCGCACCACGGCTGCCCTGCCAAGCGGCACCGTATAGTCGTCCTCAGGCACCTCGCCCCGGATGAGGCGGTAGGCACCCTTGTGCTCGAGGAAGATTACGGGGTCGGGATCGCGAATAGCCGCTTTCAGCAGGCCCTTGGCATCGTACGGGTTCGAGGGAATCACCACAGTGAGGCCAGGAATGTGCCCGTACAATGCCTCTACGCTCTGTGAGTGATACAGCGCACCGTGGATGCCTCCACCATAAGGCATACGGACTACCATGGGCACATTGAATGCGCCGTTGGAACGGTAGCGTATCTTAGCCGCCTCGTTCATGATCTGGTCCATAGCCGGGTGGCTGAAGTCCGCGAACTGCATCTCGGCTACGGGGCGCATACCGTTCATGGCCGCGCCGATGGCCGCACCTGCTATGACCGACTCGGCCAGAGGGGCGTCGATCACCCGGTTCTCTCCGAACTGCTTGAAGAACCCATCAGTCACGCCGAACACGCCACCCCGCGGCCCCACGTCCTCGCCTATGACGAAAACGCGCTCGTCGCGCTCCATCTCCTCACGAAGCCCGTCGCGTATGGCTTCGATCATCGTTTTTACAGCCATTGCGCTTTCTCCTCCGGACTTGCGAATACGTGCTTGAGCGTGTCGTCGGCAGATGGGACGGGCTGCGTTTCAGCCCAGTCCGTAGCGTCGTTGACTTCGCCGTCAATACGCTGCTTTATGGCCTGTATTTCTTCCTCGGTCGCCACACCGCTGTCAAGCAGGTATTGCCGGAACTTCGGCAGAGGCTCTTTGGCGCGCCATATCTCTATTTCCTCACGGCCACGGTACGTCCGGTCGTTGTCGTCGGACGAGTGAGCGGTGAGACGGTAGGTAATGGCCTCGATGAGGGTTGGCCCTTCACCGGCTCGCGCCCGCCTGGCGGCTTCCTTTGCCACCTCGTAAACGGCCAGCACGTCGGTGCCATCCACTTCGACACCCGGCATGCCGTAGCCCGCCCCACGGGTCGCCACGCTGCCCCCGGCGACCTGCTTCGGCACAGGTACCGAGATGGCATACTGGTTGTTCTCAATCAGGAATATAACGGGCAGGTCGTGTATGCCCGCAAGGTTCATCGACTCGTGCCAGTCGCCCTTTGAGGTGGCACCTTCGCCACCCGATACCATCGTCACCTCGTCCGAGCCTTTGAGCTTGGAGGCAAGCGCCACACCCACCGCGTGGCAGAACTGGGTAGCCACAGGCGACGACCCGGTCACGATCTTGTGTTTCTTGTAGCCGTAGTGCCCCGGCATCTGTCGTCCGCCGCTGCTGGGGTCGTCACGCTTGGCGAAGTGCTGCAACATCGTCTCCCGTGGGGTGACTCCCAGCGCCAGACAGACGCCCAGGTCGCGGTAGTAGGGTAAGAACCAGTCCTTGCCCCGCTCCATCGCGAATGCCACCCCGATCTGGATAGCTTCATGTCCCTGGCAAGAGATTACGAACGGTGCTTTACCCTGCCTGTTCAGGAGCCACATGCGCTCATCCAGGGAGCGCGCCAGGAGCATGTAGTAATACATCTCAAGCAACTGCTCCTTGCCAAGCCCCAGTTCTTCGTGCTTACTTCTGGTTGCGCTCGACTTTGAGCGGCGGCTGTTCGAATCCACCTTTGACTTGGTGGAAGTAGCCATGCGTTACCTCCTCGTAACTAGAACGTCGATGAAAAGAATGATGCAAACATGCGCCAACTACGCACGCAAATTATTGCTCGTTCCCGCGCATAGGCGGACCCATCTTATCACAAGGGTCATGCCTTGTCAAAGCAATTTGTGGGCCGGGACGATGGACGATAGGAGTGATGAGGACTGAGGACTGAGGACTGAGGACTGAGTAGATAGCGGCACTCTTCCAAACCATAACTAACTTGGCGCGCTCTTGGCGTCCTTGGCGTCTTGGCGGTTCCGTCTACTATCGTCCATCGTCCATCGTCTAGCGTCCCGCCCGGCTTGGCCCGCTTATTGTATAATATCGGCCATGCCACACGAAAGAGTTGAAGCCCCCGAAGAAGAGGCAGAGGAGCCTCGCGGGAGTATGTCAAATCCACGCCCCATCGATTCGCGGGCGCGCAGAGTCACCATAGAGAGCGCGGTACTGGGCGTAGAAAAGAACTTCTTCATCGCCCTGCCACCAGGCTACTCTAGCACTACCCACAGCGGACGAAGGTACCCTACGCTCTACCTGTTTAGGGGGCACGAGCGCGAGTGGGTGCACCGCCAGCAGGACCATTCTCGGCACGGTAGAACCGTTATTGACGTCTACCGCGAGTTGCTGGAGGAGGGCGAAGTCGGCCCGATGATCCTCGTCTTTCCGGGCACCAGCAGCGACAGCAACAGAGTGCCAGGCCTGCTGGTAAACTTCCGCGAGCCATCTCTCACCACCGACGAGGCCGGTGTCGGCACGGGACAGTTCGAGGACTACTTCGTGCGCGAGCTTGTCCCCTACATTGACACCAACTTCCGTACCATTCCTGACCGCAGGGCGCGTGCCGTTGACGGCTTTTCGTTAGGCGGGTTCCAGTCGATCAAGATTGCGGCTCAGCACCCGGAGCTGTTTTGCTCGGCGGGCGCGTTCGACGGCACATTCCTGTGGGCTACCAACCAGGGCCGGGGCGTGCGGGTGCGCGACCGCGTGCTGAACAACGCCATGTTCGACCCTGCCTTCGGCGTGCCCCGCGACCTGGAGCACGTAGCCGCGAACAGCCCGGCGAACCTGGTAGCCACCACGGCGAGGTCTTCCCTTGCCGACGTGCAGTGGCTTATCCGCAGCGGCCCCGAAGAAGCCGAGCCGTGGCAGTCGAACTACTATCGCGCCCAGCACGTGATAGGACTGCTCAGCGCGCGTGGCATCGAGAACGCGGTTGACGCTGTCGAACCGGAAGCAACCCACAACTGGCACTGGGCCGACAGGCACATAGCGGCCACCCTCCCTTTACACTGGCAGGCGATGGAGCAGGCGGTAAATGAGCAGTTCGGAGGTGTTGCGGAGCATTCGATGACACGCGTAGCAGGTGCCTAAGAAGCACAGTTTTAGCCTTGACACACGCAGGCGTTTCCCGTATACTTCCGTGTACCCTGTAACAGCGGGGGTTGAGTAGCGTTCCGCGGTAGCTCAGTTGGTAGAGCGTCCGACTGTTAATCGGATTGTCCCAGGTTCGAGTCCTGGCCGCGGAGCCAGGCATGAGGCAGAACCACTCAGTGGTTCTGCCTCAGTTGTTTAATTCAAGCGGCGTGCCCTTCTGAGTCGTGAAGGCTGCGTCCGTTGTTCGAGAATGGGCTATAATATACTTGAATCTTAACATGCGCGGACTTGTGAAAGTAAGCTTGCACGAACCCATCTAGAGGAAGCATAGAGAATGGACAGACAAACAGCAATTGAAACCCTGCTGGAGCTTTACGAGAACCCTGAGCACAGGGGCCACCTGGACGATGCTACCGTATCCGCGCTCGGTGGCAATCCCGGCTGCTCCGACGTTATAACCATGCACCTGAAGATAGACGACGCGGGGAAGATAGAGACCATTCGGTTCGAGGGCGAGGGCTGCACTATCAGCCAGGCAGCCGCCGAGCTGGTGTCGGAGCGGATGGAAGGCACCTCACTCGAAGCAATTGAGGACCTGCAACAAGACATCATCATCGAGGAGCTTGGACGCGAGGTGGTAATGAGCCGTCCGAAGTGCGCTACCCTGGCGCTGGGCACTCTAAAGCAGGCCGTGCACGACTACCGCCAACAACAGCGCCGGCAACAGTTCTAATCTTCTAGCGCGGCGTGCACCTGCTCGAAGCGGGAACGCTGGTCGCCGGAGAGCATGCAGATGGAACCGGTATCGAACACCAGCACCGTGTAGGTCTCGTCCCGCCACTTTGCCAGGATTGGACCAGGGGGGTGCCCTGAAAACTTCACCCCCTCCTTTGTGGCCTCTCCGTACCGTTCTAACCGCAGTGCGAACCCGTGCCAGCTTTCCCGGAAGACGGCGCTTATGGCATCGTACGCGGCCTCGAAGCGCCTTCCCTGGGCCTGCATCTCCTGAGACCGCAGTGAGACAGCCGTCCGGTAGTTGGTCTGCGCTGCCTCAACAATGAGGTCTACGTGGCGCAGTATTATCTCCCACGGTGTACCAGGCTCGACCCACAGGTAGCCGAGGTAGCCCTGTACCCGGTCGTCGGAAGCGAAGCGGTAGCGGGGATACACCACCACCTCAATCTTGCCCTCCACGTCGTAGCCGAGGAATAGCAGCGCTTCACCGTATGCCGCTGAGACGCCCTGGAAATCGTGCGTCAGCAGGCCGGGCTGGGACTCGTCATCGTTGGCGACGCGTCTTGTAGGGCGATAGCGGCGTGCGCCGCCCTGTGTGTAGCTCTCTTGAGACATTAGCGTTGGGTCCAGTTAGAGGGTGAGTGGTTGAGTGGAGTTGCGTCAAGCGCAATCTTATGATACAAAAGCGAACAGCACTCAACAAGCAGCAAGATTATGGGGGCGTGAAGTCAGACCGCGGGCCTGGTCCGTGTGTCGTTATAAGTTGGCCCGCAAGAGTCCTGCCGTACGACCTACAATCCGGGAGTCGAAGCAATGAGCATGAACAGACCGCAGCACAATCTCGGCAACGTAAGCTGGATAGGGGCGGAGGCCCTGGGGCTGCCGGGCCAGCGCACCTTCAGGGTCATGGCGCTTGGAAACACCTTGTCCGCGCACCTTTGGCTCGAAAAGGAGCAATTGCAGGCGCTCGCGGACGCTATAGGCAGGATGCTGATCGAAATCGACAACAGCCAGGGCCTGGCGATTCCCAGCCGCACCGAACCGATTTCTAATCCGAGGCCGCTCGACTTCCCCGCCGTCCCGGATGTTGACATTCACGTGGTCGCGCTTGGCCTGCGATACGATCCCGACTACGATCTGATCGCGCTCGAAGCTTACGAACACGAGACCGACGAAGATAGCGACGAACCGCCTACCCTGCGGTGTCTCGGCAGCCGTGCCCAGATGGAAGCCCTTCAACTCAACGCCATTGAGGTCGTAGCCGCGGGCCGGCCAAAGTGCCCTTTCTGCGGAACTCCCTTGAGCCAAGCAGGACTGCCCCACTTCTGCCCCCCGATGAACGGGCACCAGAAGCTCAACTCAGAAGACTGACCCTTCGCTCAACCCTGACAAAACAAGGAGAGGACGGTTATCCGTCCTCTCCTCGCGTCCGTTCATAAACCGGGTGTCGCTATCTACCCTCCACCTGACGTGCGTCTAACTCTCCTGTCTGGTGGTCCTTGATCTGGAAAAAGGCGTTCACGAATGAGTCCATGCCTTCGAGCTTGCGGGTGTTCCAGTCCGCTATACTCACCGTGATGAGCGGCCTACCTCTTACGGAGATAAACAAGGTGCGCTTCACGTGGAAGAAGTAGCGCACCAGCGTCAGCACCGCCCCCGCCGACAGAAGGACGGAGAACCAGATCGGGTTTATCACGTACAGCCAGGGATATTGTAGTTGCAGCCCCTGTGCCGGCGACGCGAACGAAAGGTACACACCCAGCCCGGCGGCTGCCAGCATGAGCACGCTGCCGAACAGGTACCAACCCGAGGCCCGCTCCGTAAAAGTTCCGACGGCGTCGATGTCCCTGATGAAGGCGGACCGAATCACCGAGGGCGCCAGCAGAATTACCCGTTTGGTGGTGAGGTAGAGAGCGCCAAGCTGGAACGCGACGCTCTCCTGGGGCAGAAGTTCCAGCGCCCCGCGTGGCGTCTGTTTCCCTATAGGCCCCGTCTGGGTCTGGCCCGGAGCCTGCGCGAGCACGGACTGGTCGAACGGGCCGGTGCGGAGCGGCCCCGTGTGCAGCAAGGGACCGGTGTTGCCCACACTGCCAAGGGGTCCCGTGCCGGACGTGCTACTGAGGTATTGGGTGTTCTCACCCGGACTGATATGCCCCGTCAAGTTCGCGGCATCTAACGGTCCAGTACCCCTGAGGAACGTCGTCTCCTCAGGGCCGTTGCGCCTCCCTCCGAGGATGGACTCGGAACCCGCAACACCCCCAGTGCCGGTCTCAGCAGGTCGCGCCGCGCTCGGAGGCGGGGAAGCTTCCTGTATAGGTGGTCTCGAAGTTGTAGCGGGCGAAGCTGGACCAGGTGACGCGAAGACTTCCGGTGAGGGTGGAACAACAGTCTGAATGCTACTCTGGGTGGGTGGAGCGGCTGGGGTGGGGGGCGCGGGCGCTACCGCAGGCGCGACTCGGAGGCCGCACCGCGGACAGGCAGTGTCACCGGCTTGTAGCGCAGAATTACAGCGACGACAACTTTGCACAGCAGTCAAACTTGGTTCCTTCACATCGAGAGATTGGCACTCCCTGATTGAAAGAGTATATCATAGGGCATATGCACCCGCAATTGAATGGAGAAATGCTCGCCTCCTTGGTTCGGGACGAAATCGAGGCGCGCGGCCCCATCACGCTGGCCCGGTTCATCGAACTGGCTCTATATCACCCCGAATACGGCTATTACTCGCGCGGTCCCAATATTGGCCCCAGGGGAGATTTCCTCACCAGCCCGGAGACTTCCCCCGCCTTCGGGCAACTGCTTGCCAGGCATTGCGCCGAGATTGATACGCTCCTGGGGGAACCCCCGGAGTTCCACATTCTCGAGTGCGGCCCCGGCCGGGGTACCCTCGCCTCGGACCTGCTCGACACGCTGAGTGCTGACTTTCCGGTGCTCCTCAAGCGCTGCCATTACTGGCTGGTTGAAATCAGTCCCGCCCTTCGAGCCATGCAGACTGAGCGACTACTCCCGCGTTATGAAGGCCGGGTCTCGTGGGTTTCAAGCCTCGATGAAATCCCGCCCGGCATAAATGGAGCGCTACTGGGCAACGAGTTTGTTGATGCGTTCCCCGTCCACGTACTTGCAAACCGTGAAGGCGTGGTGCTGGAGCAATTCATGGTCAATAACGAGGACGGTGGGTTCAGACTTGAATATTACAAGCCATCAGACCCGCGTCTTGCAGAGTTCATTACGCACTACAATATCGAACTGGCCCCTGGTGAGGTCGTTGAGGTGAACCTGGAGAGTGCCGGTTGGTTTCGGCAGGCTTCGCACGTACTGGACCGGGGAGTCGTCACGATTATCGACTATGGCGACGTGCAGCCCGGCCGCTACTCCCAACAGCGGCGTGAGGGCACACTGCTCGGCTACTTCGCCGGTGCCGTCACTCCCGACATCCTGGCCCACCCAGGCAACCAGGACATTACCGCGCTGGTAGATTTCACCGCCTTGCAGGACGAGGCAACACGCGCCGGTTTCTCGGTCCTGGGCATGACCCGGCAGGCCACCTTCCTGGTTGGGTTGGGGCTTGGCACCACGATAACAGCCGAGAGCCACACCACCGAGCTAAATGCCGCGCTCAATTACCGACGCGGCCTCCAGACGCTCGTTTCGATGGAAGGCCTTGGTCGCTTCCACGTGCTGATGCTCGGCAGGGGGGTCGATGCGGGCAAGGCAGCTACATCGCTTAGCGGCCTGAAGTACGCCGGATTGTTGTAGACCACTGGGACCTCAGATTGGCGCTTAAATGCCCTCGGCCCATTTGCATCCCGCGCCTGTATGTGCTATAATTGCCGTCTGTGGCCTGCGATTGCGGGTCGCGAAAAATGCTGCTTATTCGGTCTATTTATTCTACAGGAGCAAGCGACTCCATGCCTAAGATGAAGACGCACAAGGGTGCGGCCCGCAGGTTCAAGATAACAGGTTCGGGCAAGATCATGCGCACCAAGCACATGAAAAGCCACTTCCGCCGCCGTAAGTCGCCGCGCGTGAAGCGCATGTTCGACCGGATGTTCCCGCTCGATCCGAGCCAGGAAGGTAACGTAAAGAGGCTGCTGCCATACGGCGTCCAGTAGACGGGCAGCAGATTACCAGCTTACTGCTCCGTATTGCCTCCAATGACCGGCTTGGCAGGCCGGTAGCCTACGGCAGCAGCACTCCCAAGGAGAAATAGAGAGATGCCACGCGTAAAGAGAGGTGTCACAAGACACCGGCGGCACGTAAAGATACTCAAGGCCGCCTCAGGTTTCAGGGGCACACGAAGCCGCCTGTTCCGGTTCGCGAACCAGATCGTAATGAAGTCGCGGGCCTACCAGTACCGCGACCGCCGCACGCGCAAGCGCGACATGCGCCGCCTGTGGATCACTCGCATCAACGCCGCCTCGCGTCTCGGCGGGCTGTCTTACAGCAAGTTCATCAGCGGCCTCACCGTCGCCGGTGTTACCATCGACCGCAAGATGCTGGCCGATCTGGCGGTGCGGGATGCCGCGTCGTTCGCACAGCTGGTGGCGCTCGCCGGTGGCAGGCCCGTAGCGCCTGAGCTGGTGCAGCGGGCCGCGACCCAGGCGATCGCCCAGGCGGAGGAGATGGCCGAAACGCTAGCTCTGCCTGCCGCCGGTGGCACTACCGCCGACACCACCGAGACCGCAGCCACAGACGCCTAGTAACCGATACATAACGAGCACCAGGGGCGACACTCTTCCGAGCAGTCGCCCTTTTGCGTATTGCCCGCATGATAATCGATAGCCCAGCCAACCCAACTGTGAAGTCCCTGCGTGCGCTCGCGGGCGGCCCGAGACAACGCCGCGAGGCAGGACTCTTCCTGGTCGAGGGCGTGAGGGTGATGGTGGACGCTTTGGACGCCAGGTACACCCCTCAGGTGGTCTTGTACGATCCCGAGGCACTGGGCAAGACTGAACGCGGTCGCAAGCTGGCCCAACGCCTGGCATCTCTGTCTCGGTCCCAGCAAGGTCGAATATTTGAGGCGACATCCCGCGCGGTCGCTGCGGCCGGCGACACTCAGCACTCACAGGGAGTAGTTGCGGCGTTTCCAATACCCACCTGGCCCAGTCCGTCGCCCGGCGACAGCCCTGCTCTGGCGCTCATCTGCGACGACATCCAGGACCCAGGCAACCTTGGCACCATCTTGCGTACGGCCGAGGCTTCGGGTGTTAGTGCCGTATGGCTCACAGAGCGCTGTGTCGACCTGTATAGCCCCAAAGTGGTGCGGGCCGGTATGGGAGCGCACTTCCGCATGCCCTGCTTCCCTGAGGCGTCCTGGGGCGACATTGAGGCAGACCTGACCTCCCTCGGTATCGGTCGTCACAAGGTGTATGCTGCCGATGCGGACGCCCCGGTGACCTACGACCAGCCTGAGTGGAGTGCGCCTTCTGCTCTAATCGTCGCCAACGAAGCACACGGGCTCGGCGAAGAAGCGCGGCTGTTAGCCAGAGCTGGAGGTGGGCTAATCTCGATACCGATGTTGGGTGGCACCGAATCCTTGAACGCCGCAATCGCTACAGCGGTGATCTTGTTCGAGGCGGCTCGGCAGAGGCGGGTCGCACGGTTGCGATAGCTCAAGCAGGCGGTAACTACGCTCGGAAGTTGAAATGCGGTCGCGATTAGTTGTATAGTGTCAATGTAGACTAATTAACAACCGCATAGATTGCTGGGGGAGCTTGGGTAAGCCAGGCTGAGAACGTGACCGGATCGTCGCGGACCCTGTGACCTGATTCTGGGTAATGCCAGCGTAGGGAAAGCAGATTTGACTTGTTTACGACCACATCTCCCGCCGGGTGTGGTTTTTTTGTTGCAATCGAGAGGGAGTCTCATCGGTGGAATCCCAGAGTAGCGCAGGGTCAAGGAAAGTTCATTGCGTATGGGTGCTGGCTGCAAGCCCGGTCTGGACGTCACCAGAGCGGCTGGTTGACCTGCCCGCGCCCGATGTCGTGATAGCTGCCGATGGCGGTAGTACGCTGGCGGCGCGCCTGGGACTCGTCCCCGACCTCGTCATAGGTGACCTCGATAGCAGCGATCCAGACCTGGTGCAAAAGTTGGAAGAGGAACAGGTCAAGTTTGACCGCTTCCGTCACGAGACCAAGCTGGAGACCGATACAGAGCTTGCGCTGCTCGCGGCACTGTCGTGGCAGCCGGACACCATCCTGGTGCTTGGCGCCATCGGAGGACGTCTCGACCACTCGGTGGCTAACCTGCTGTTGCTAACTCACCCGCAGCTAATAGAGCACGACGTGAGGGTGGTGGACGGGAGGCAAGTCGCGTTACTGGCAAAGCCTGGGCGGTGGAACGAGCTTCCGGCTTCTACCGGAGATACCGTCAGCCTCTTACCGGTTGGGGGCGAAGCGACAGGTGTCACGACTTCAGACCTGCTCTATCCTCTCAACTCAGAAACTTTGCTCGTGGGTCACGGCAGGGGAGTGAGCAATGAAGTAACAGGACCGCAACCCAGGGTCTTCTACGAGCAGGGTCTACTCATGGTCATTATCGTCCGCACCGGACGTACAAGGGAGAAACTAGATGGCACAGATTAGTACGAACCAAAGTAGCGGCTACAAACCCGAACCTGCCGCGACCCCGACAAGCTTGATGGTAATTGCGGGTGTAGCCTTCCTGGCGCTATTCGCGGGCTGGGTATTCATATACGGCTGGCTAGCGCAGACGCTGCCCGGAGACGACAACCTGGTGCGGGGTGTGCTGTCGGCCCTGTTCTGGCTCATGGTATTTGTCGTAGTGCTCGTAGCCGTGCGGACGAGTAACATCGCCTTCACAAGCTGGCAGACCCGCGATATCCTGCTGCTCGCGCTGGTTGCCGCCGCCTTTGGCCCGTTGTTTGTGCAGTGGCAGACAATCTATGCAGGCCTTAGCGGCTTGCTCAGGCAGTGGAATGACATTGCGCAAGGCTTCTGGTTCCTGCCCGCCATCTTGGTACCGTACATTATCCGCAGGCCGGGCGCTGCACTATTTGCTGAAACACTAGCTGCATCAGTGGCGGTGCTGGCGGGTAGTCCCTATGGAATCGTAGGCTCGGCCGTGGCCGGGCTGGTGCAGGGCATGGGCGCGGAGGTCATTTTCATGCTCACCGGCTGGCGGCGTTACAACTGGCCCACTTTGGCACTTGCGGGGACGGCCTCGGCCATAACCGGGTTCGTCTACCAGTGGCCCATCTACTACCCAGGGCTTGATCCCACTCTACTGGCGATAATGGCGTTATCCTTCGTGATTGGCGTGCTGCTGTTGGCGGTCATCCCCGGCAAACTGCTGGGCGACGCGTTGCTGGCTACAGGCGTGCTGGACCGCTTCCAGATTGGCCGCGACCGCAGGACCCAGGCCGCCGCCTCAGAGGAGTTCTAGACTTGGATGTGCCTTTAGCACTTCCCCTGGCGGTCGAGGGGCTGCGGCTGCGCTACCCCCACGAAAGCCGGGTGGTGCTAAGGGGTGTCGATCTGACGTTGCGCCGTGGGGAGGTGAAGCTCCTTTTGGGGCCAAGCGGAGCAGGCAAGAGCAGCCTCGCCCTCACCCTGAACGGCCTCATACCGCACCAGATGGAGGGCGACATCCGTGGCCGCGTGCTGGTCAACGGCACCCCCACCACGGTTACCACCCTGGCGGCCCTTACCTCTCAGGTCGGTATGCTCTTCCAGGACCCGGAGGCTCAGCTAGCCACCCTGACCGTAGCCGATGAGGTGGCCTTCGGCATGGAAAACCTGCTCGTACCACCGGCTGAGATGGCGGGACGTATCCATGCAGCTTTAGACCGCACGGGGTTGCAGGGGCTGGAGGGACGCGGCACCAACGCCCTCAGTGGCGGGCAGAAGCAACGCCTGGCGCTAGCCTCGACTCTAGCGATGGGAGTTTCAATCCTGGTGCTGGACGAGCCGACAGCCAACCTGGACCCGGTCGGCACATCCGATTTCTTCAAACTCCTGGCACACCTCAAGGCGGAGGGTGTCTCGGTGCTTATCATCGAGCACAAGCTGGATGAGCTTGTCGAGCAGGTCGATAGCATCGCGGTGCTCGACTGGGAGGGCAAAATCGCCCTGGATGGGCCGCCAAGGCAGGTACTCGCGGAGGGTCGCGACCTGCTGGAACAGCTCGGCGTCTGGCTACCGCAGGTGTGTGACCTAGCCAACAGACTGCTCGACAGGGGTTTGGCCGTTGAGCCATACCCGTTGACGATTGGTGAGGCAGTTGCTGCACTCAGCCAGCTTGTGGATACCGGCGGCCCCTCGACCTCTAGCGAGGACATGCCACAGCCCGACAGGTCCAACCTGCTCACAATAGAGTCGCTATCCTACCGCTACCCGCAGGGGGAGCAAGCCCTCCGCGAAGTTAACCTTCACATCCAGGAGGGCGACTTTTACGCTCTCCTGGGACCGAATGGCTCCGGCAAGACGACCCTCGCGAAGCACCTGGTCGGTCTTATCAGGCCCCAAGCTGGAACGATAAAATTGGCGGGTAAGGACCTCACGCGCTTACCCCCGGCGATGCTGAGCAGAGAGGTGGCGTACGTCTTCCAGAACCCCGAACACCAATTTGTAGCCCTTACGGTCTATGACGAGCTTGCGTACTCTTTACGCGCGCTCAAGCTCCCTGAGGCGGAAGTAAAAGCCAGGGTGGACAGGCTGGTTGAAGAGTTCGGGCTGGTGGAGCACAGCCGGAGCAACCCCTTCAGCCTCAGCCAGGGGCAGAAACGCCGCTTGAGCGTGGCAACCATGCTCGCGCTTGAAGCTAAAGTCTTAATCCTCGATGAACCCACCTTCGGCCAGGACCATGAGAACGCCACTCGGATTATGCGCGAGTTGCAAAGGCTCAACGCGGGCGGGGTGACAATCGTGATGATCACGCACGACATGAAGCTTGTCGGGGAGTACGCCCGCCGCGCCGGGGTGCTCATTGCCGGCCGTGCGCGATACAACGGCAGCGTGGCAGGGCTTTTCGCTGACGATATGTTGCTGCGCGAGGCGCGGCTTGACCTGCCCCCCGTGTACGAAGTGTCCCGGCAACTGAGGGCAACTAGAGGCGACTTTCCGCTGTGCCTGAGCGTTGATCGGATGGTGGAGGAAATATGCAGTCGTTCCGGTATCAGCCGGGCAGCAGCGTCCTCCACGCGCTAAACCCTTCAATCAAGCTGCTTACCATAGCCGTCGTAGTAGTCGCGATCACGTTCATCTTCGATGTGGCGACACCCCTGACATTCTTGCTCCTGACGATCCTGTCGATGGTCGTGCTGGGACGGCTTACCCTCGGCCAGGTACTGAGAAGCCTCACACCTTTCCTGCTGATCGTGCTGAGTATCGTGGTGCTAAACACCATCTTCCACAGGCCGCTTGCGAGCGAAACACCGATTTTCAGCTTTGGTCCGCTCACTGTAAGCTGGGAGGGGCTGGAAATTGGGCTGTCGATTGGCCTTCGCGTGCTCTTCCTGGTCTCCACTTCGCTGCTGTTCGTCGCCACGACAGAGCCGCAGGAGTTTGTGCTGAGCCTGGTACAGCAGGCCAGGCTTGGCTACAAATTGGCCTTCGCGCTGCTGGTGGCTTATCGCTTCGTGCCGCTCTTCGCTGAAGAGTACGCGAACATCCAGGCGGCGGCCAGGGTGCGGGGCATAGGCAGCGGCCAGGGGTTCTTTGCGCGCGTGCGCTCCCTTCGCCGGGACGCGGTACCCTTGCTGGCAAGCGCGATAAGGCGCTCGGAACGATTGGCGGTGGCTATGGACAGCCGTGCTTTTGGTGCCCATCCTAGCCGCACCTATCGCAAGACGATGAAGGTGACACGTGCGGACTGGCTCTTTTTCTTCGGTACGCTGGGTGTGTCGGCGGTGTTGCTGGCGGTGCTACTTGCGGCGGGCCTCACGCGTGGAATGGGCGTTCTCTTCCAGTAAGGCGCTATGCGCGGCGGCCGAACTCGCGTTCAAGCTGCATCTGCGACAGGTGGAGCATCGTGGGCCTACCGTGCGCGCACGACCGGGGGTAGCGACACAGTTCAAGCTGGCCCAGCAAAGCGCGCATCTCGTCTAGCGACAGAAGTTGGCCCGCCCTGATAGCGCTGTGGCACGCGAGCGTGATCGCCATCTCTTCCCGCCAGCGGTCGTGGGCGGTGCCCGACATAACCTCGTCAATGAGTTCGAGCAGGGCGCGGCCGGTGTCACGATTAGACGACGCATAGACGGCGGGCACCGCCCTCACGAGCAAGGCGGAGTCCCCAAAAGGTTCTATCTCAAAACCAAGTTCCGACAGCAGGGGAAGCACAGGTTCAACCATCGACCTCTGGTGAGCCGTAAGCTCCAACGGCACCGGCGTGAGCAGAGGCTGCACCATGAGCGAACCGGCCGACATCGCAGCACCTAGCTGCTCGTATAACACCCGCTCATGAGCAGCGTGCTGGTCCACCAGGAAGAGACCGTCCGGGCCTTCCGCAATGATATACGTCGCGCCGACCTGTCCGACTACCCGCAGAGGCGGCAACGTGCGCTGCTTCGGCTCCGGCAAAGGCTCGATCTGTTCATCGTCCGGCTGAGAGTGGGTGGGCGCGCCCGTCTGGCCCCACATCCCGGCTTGCTCGGCCTCGCCCGCCGACCCGAAGCCACCCGCATAGGGAGCAGCAGTCGAAAACTCCGCTTCAATGCCCGATCCACCGTTCCCAAAGTTCCAGCCTTCGCTGCCGCGAGAACCGAACGCGGGCGCGGGTACGTGGGCTTGTAAGGCGGATCGCACCGCTTTCTGCACAGCGCTGAAAACGACCCGTTCGTCGCGAAACTTTACCTCAGCTTTGGCCGGGTGTACGTTTACATCGAGCAACCCCGGCGCTATGGTCAGGTGGACGATGGATATAGGGTGCCGCCCCACCATGAGCAGAGAGTGGTAGGCTTCGGCCACCGCGTACTGCAACATCCGGTTCTGGATGGCGCGCCTGTTCACGAAAAAGAGCATCGCCTGCCGGTTCGAGCGAGAATGAGCGGGTGGTGACACGTAACCGTACACACCCAAGTCAATCAGGCTGTCCCACTCACCGGCAGCATCTTCCGGCTCGATACCAACCGGAAGAAAGGCGCGCGCCACTTCCGGTCCGTAGACGCACGAAGCGGCCGTTCTGAGGTCGCCATCGCCGGGCGACTGGAATGTCTGCCGCCCCTCGCTGGTCAGGGTAAACCGGACGCGTGGGTGCGCGAGGGCATACTGCTGGACCAGGGCGGCAATATGGGCCGCCTCAGCCTGCGGGCTTTTGAGGAACTTGAGCCGAGCCGGCAAGTTGAAGAAGAGATCACGGACGGTCACCACCGTGCCCAGCGGTGCGCCTTTCGGTCCATGCGAGACGACCCGCCCGCCCTCTACCACCATCTCAAAGCCTACTGCGGCGTCAAGCGGCCTGCTCAAGAAGCTCATGCGGCCCACGGCGGCAATCGAAAAGAGCGCTTCGCCTCGGAAGCCGAGCGTCTTCACCGCCCACAGGTCATCTGCCGTCTTGATCTTGCTCGTGGCATGACGCAAGAAGGCCCGGGGCACGTCTTCCGGCCGCACGCCACAACCATCATCGCTGACGCGGATAAGCTCCCGGCCTCCCCCACGGATCTCCACCTGGACGTGGAGCGCCCCCGCGTCGATGGCGTTGTCTACCAGCTCGCGCACTACGGAGGCCGGCCGCTCGACCACCTCGCCCGCCGCTATCTTGGAGGCTACCTCCTCCGGCAGGATGAGAATTACGGCTGGATTGTGCAGGTCGGCCGAGAGCCTGGACATGGGCGGACTTCTTTCTCAGCGGGTAACGCGATTAGGACACAAACAGCGGGACGAGCGAGAACTTGTGCACGTCCACCAGCCCCTTGTCGGTCAACTTGAGCGCCGGTATCACCGGGAGAGCCAGGAACGCCATCGCCATATAGGGATTGGAGAGGGGGCAGCCAAGCTCACGCGCCCTCTGTAGCAACACCAACAAGGCGTCACGCACGGGACCGAGGGGCTGGTCCGACATCAGCCCGGCCACAGGTAGCGCCAGCCGGTCCAGCACCTCACCACCCCGCGCCGCGCTCAATCCTCCCCCCATCTCGATCACTGCTTGTGCCGCGAGCAACATGTCGTGGTCGTTGGTGCCGACCACGACCACGTTGTGAGAGTCGTGCGCCACGCTCGAGGCCAGTGCCCCTGCCTTAAGGTGTAAGCCCCGCACGAAGCCGAGGCCCACGTTCCCGGTGCCCGCGTGCCGCTCCACAACCGCCAGCTTGAGTATATCACGCTCCGGGTCGGGCACGGCCCACCCATCCTCGACCTTGACCTCTGCGGTACACTCCTGCGTCACAATCTGGTCCGGCAGCGCGACTATTACCCTCGCATGCCTCCCAGCCGCTGGGATTTGGAAGGAGTCTTCGCTGAGTCCGGGCAGCAGCATACCCTTCATCCGTGGCGCAACTTTGTTCGCCAGCGGCTCGCGCATGCGCCCTGCTTCAGCTACCAGACGACCCCCGGCGAAGGTACGCGACACCTGGATGTTGCGGAGGTCCGCAAAGGTCACCAGGTCGGCGATATAGCCCGGCGCGACCGCTCCCATGTCGTTCAGGCCGTAGTGCCGAGCCGTGTTGATGGTCGCCATCTGAATTGCGACTACGGGGTCGAGACCCTGCTCTATTGCCCGGCGAATGTTGTGGTCTATATGGCCTTGCGTCTCAAGGTCGTCCGGTTGCTTGTCGTCGGTGGCCCAGGAGCAAAAGCGGGAGTTAGCCAGGTTTACAAGTGGCAGCAGGGCGTCGAGGTTGCGTGCCGTGGAACCCTCCCTGATGAAGACTTGCATACCGGCCCGCATCTTCTGCAAGGCTTCTTCAGCCGAGACCGACTCGTGGTCGGAGGTCACCCCGGCGGCGGCATAAGCTTGCAGCAGAGTGCCACCGACCAGCGGCGCATGGCCGTCCACGCGCTTGCGCTCGCCGTGCCCCAGAAGTACCTTGCCCACCATATCGTCACTGCCGTGGGCCACGCCTGGATAGTTCATCATCTCCGCTATGCCGAGTACCCTCGGTTCGTCTTTCAACGTATAGAGGTCTTCCACTCCAAGGCGTGCTCCCGACGTTTCCATGTCGGTAGCAGGCACGCACGAAGAGAGCATTACGAAGACGTGCAGCGGCAGCCCTTCGCTGGCCTGGAGCATGAAGCGTATGCCATCGAGGCCGTACACATTGGCAATCTCATGGGGGTCGGTGACCACGGCAGTAGTGCCGTGGGGCAGCACGGCGTTCGCGTACTCGGCTGGGAGGAGCATGCTGCTCTCAATGTGGACGTGGGCGTCCATGAATCCCGGTGCGATGTATTCGCCCGCCAGCTCGAGCGTCTGCTGCCCTGTGTAAGTACCGGGCGTGGGCGAGACCCCGGCAACCCGGCCTCCGACGATGGCTACTTCCGCTGGGTAAATCTCCCCAGTGAACACGTTTACCAGTTGCCCGCCGGTCAGCACCAGGTCGGCCGGCGCGTCACCCCGGGCCACCGCCAGCAACGTCTTAAGCGACTCTGCCTCTTGCATGAAGGGCTTCATTGCACTCTACTCCCCACCTATTATTACCGGTCCTTCTGGGCTACGGCACCAAAGTTCACGATGAATATCCGCCCTATCATACAACCTTTAGCAGCACCCCTCGGAGTAAGCCACAAAGGCCCCTCTCCAGGAGCCTTTGCAACACTGCGCATGTGGGTTCTAATTAAGCCTGAGTGCCGAGCGCAGGGCCTCCGCGTCCTTTTGCGGGCCGACGAATGCCAGGTTGAGGCGCTCTTCCCTGAAAAGCCGCATCGACAGCCGCGCCACGTCGTCGGGGGTGACGCTCTCGATCTTGTCAAGCACGGCGTCCACGCTCTCAATCCGGCCAAGCATTAGTTCCTGCCACCCGCCCCAGTGAGCCACGTACCCACTCCGCTCCAGGCTCAAGAGCGTATGTCCCTTGATATATTCTTTCACCTTGCGCAGTTCTGTCTCCGACACTGCCGTGTCGCGCATCCTCCTCAGCTCTTCCAGGACACCCTGGACCGCAGGCAGCAGCCGGTCGGTGTCCACCGCCGCATGCACACCAAACGCGCCCGTATCCCGGTAGCTGCGCACGAAGCTTGATACGGCGTAAGCCAGCCCTCGATTCTCCCTTATCTCCACGAAAAGGCGCGACGACATGCCCCCGCCCAGCAGCGCATCTAAAACGTCCTGGGTGTAGCGGTCGGGGTCCGTGTAGGGCAGCGCGGGCACGCCAAGTATGAAGTTGGTCTGCTCGGTCCGCTTCTTGAACGGCAACACCTTCGGCCCGGAGCCGTTTAGATGGGGTGCGTCAGGGTCGGGCAAGAGATGTCCGTCGGTAGCCGGGGCCAGGTCGCCCCAGCGCCGCCCCACCTCCTCCACTACTTGCCCATGCTCGACGTTCCCCGCCACGCTAACCACTATGCGGTCCGGCCTGTAGCCTATTTCGAGGTGGCCCGCGAGGTCGTTCCTCTTTATCCTCCGCACGGTGGCCTTAGTGCCCGCGATGTCCCGCCCCAGGGGGTGCGCGCCCCACATCAGCTCGTCGAACACGAAGTCAACGATGTCGCCGGGGGAGTCGAATATGGAGTTGATCTCTTCGATAATGACCGAGCGCTCGCGGGCTATCTCGTCGTCGCGGAGCAAGGGGCGACGGAGCATATCGGTAATCACATCCACCGCGTTCGAGAAATAGGGGCTGGGCACGAGGGCGCGGTAGCTTGTCTGCTCGTGGTCCGTGGAGGCGTCAAGGGAGCCGCCCACCCCTTCGATTGCCTCAGAGATGAGGACCGGGCGCGGCCTGTTCTCGGTGCCCTTGAAGACCATATGCTCCAGAAAGTGGCTGATGCCGCTCTTCTCTTCAAGCTCGTTACGCGCGCCTACGCGCACGAAGAACTGCACTGCGGCAGACCGTGTGTGCGGCATCTGGAACGTGATGATGCGAAGGCCGTTGGGAAGCGTAGTTTGCTGGTACAAGGTATTCTCTACTCTAGTTACTACGAAAGGTGTGCCGTGTCAGTCAACGTGTGGCTGGTGGAGTGAAGACTGGGGCACTGCGGACAAGCTGCGATCTATCCGCTCAACCAGCATCTCCAGGGCGGCGCGTACGGAGGCGGCCCGGTTCTCTGCCCTGTCGCCGGTCCAAACGAACTGCTCTACATGCGTATTGCCGAGGCCCGATACTCCAATGAAGGTCGTGCCTACAGGCTTTTGCTCGGTGCCTCCGGTCGGCCCGGCGATGCCCGTGATGGAGATGGCAACGTCGGAGCCGGTCGCACGTCTCGCTCCATCCGCCATATCGAGTGCCACAGGCCCGCTTACCGCACCATGAACGACGATGGTCCGTTCGTCCACGCCTAACAGGGCAATCTTGGCGCTGTCGGCATACGCGATGATGCCACCCAGGAAGTACTCGGAGGAGCCTGAAAGCTCGGTCAGCACCCCGCCCAGCAGGCCGCCTGTGCACGACTCCGCCACCGACACGCTTAGCCCCGTGCGCAACAACAGGTGGTGGGTAAGGTCGAGAACGTCTTTTGGTGTGTCGTGGCTCGGATTGGCAGTCATATTCAACAAGCGTGGTTCATGGTACTTGGAGAAAAGTATACCACACCACGCCTGTTCCCTCCCAGCGGCATGCGGAAGCATGCGTGCCAGGAGGTCGTACCGACAGGAGAGATACAGTGGCGGCTAGTCGTGCCTGCCGCTTGCGCTCAGAGGTAGCACGTGGTCGTAGACGAGCGTAGCCCAGGGGGAAGCGGCTTCGATGCTGGAATCCAAGGTCGCAGGCTCGGAGCAAGTCGTCTTGTTGCGCCCAGTCCTCTTGGAGAAGTACAGGGCGGCGTCAGCGGCTTCGATCCAGTCCTCGACGTTATGGGCCTCCATCGAAAGATCGGCCACCCCGAGGCTCGCCGTGATAGCGATTTCGACGTGGGAACCCTCGTTCGACTGGTACCGGCACCTGAGAGACGACAGCGCATTCCTCAGGTGCTCCGCGACGCTGTACGCGACCGTGGCGGTAGTCTCCGGCAGCACCACCGCGAACTCTTCTCCGCCGAAGCGGGCCACTCTGTCAGTCGTACGCAGGTGGGACTCCAGTACCTGGGCTACCTGCCTGAGCACGGCATCGCCCGCCTGGTGCCCGTACGTGTCGTTGACCCGCTTGAAGTGATCTAGGTCCACTAACACGAGCGAGGCGGGACGGTGGTAACGGCGGTAACGGTCTTCCTCTTCATGGAGCAGGCGGTTCAGCTCGCGGCGGTTGTAAAGCCCCGTCAGTTCGTCGCGGACCGATAGCTCTACCAGGGCACGCTCCACGCGCTTGCGCTCGCTAATCTCTTTGAAGATGCTCACGGCGAACTGCACCTGCCCGCGCCTGTCGAATACCGGGGTCGCGTTGAGAATATACCAGCTTTCCCGCCCGGTCATGCTGTGCACGAAGCAGTAGACTTCATCCGGCACCTGCTCGCCCCGAAGCGCACGCATGATGGGCAACTGCTCGCGGGTGCACATTTCGCCATCTTCCGTCACGAACTCGAATTGTCCTAGAACGTCCTCAAAGGGTGTCTGGCGCAAGGCCTCCAGCGAGATGATCCCAAGACTATGTACCCCGGCGGCGTTCGCGAAGATCACGTTAGCTGAGGTGTCCTGCACCACGATGCCATCGGCCACACCGTTCAAAATAACGTCCAACTGATCGCGCGAGCGGCGCAGGTCCTCGGAGATTCGGCGGCGCTCCTCCACCTCACGCTCTAGTTGCACCGTGCGCTGGCCTATACGTTCTTCCAATTCCAGGTTTAGCGCTCTGATCTCACGCTCGGCCCGGCGACTCTCCGTCACGTCCCTGAGGATGAACACGGTACCCACGACCGCCCGACGATTGTCGCGCAGTAGAGAAGTTGATACTTCGAGTTCGCTCCCCTGCTCGTCTGGACTCCCCGTGCTTACCTCTACCGCCTTCCCGCTTTCTACCCCGATGAGCGCACACAGCCGCAACGCGAGAACCCCGGTCTCTAGCGCGCCTAAGTGCTTGCCATTAGCTGCGTCCGCCGGCAACCCAAGCAGGCGGCAGACCGGCTCATTGGCGACCTGAACATACCCTTCGTTGTCGGTGACGAGCACCGCCTCAGTCATGGCGGCGAGTATCTTATTGGCAGCCAGTGCTGGAGTTATGTCAACTAGCCGATATTTCCATATCGTCCAGGCGCATATGCCCACGAAGCCCGCTATCCCCGTGAAGCCGATCGGGTATACAGCCAGTCCGTAGCCGCCCAGGCTGTCGATGATGCCCACCGAGCCGACAGAGAACGCCACCGCCAGAGACTTCAGCCGGGTCCGCGGCCTTGGTTGCGCTGTGGCGCGGTAGGCGACGAATAGCTTGCGCAAGCTGAGCAACACCGATCCGAACGTGAACGCCAGCAGGGGCACGCTCAACCAGGAGTAGGCAACATAAAAGCCCCACTCGTACCTGTGCACCCCGCCTACCACTGCGCCAGTCGCCACCGCCAGGAACGAGAACGAGGCCCCCACCAGCCAGAAGATGCGTAGACGCGGGCGCTCTGACGTGCGCGTCCCAAGTACCGCCGAAGCAAAGTTCAGGGTGGCGGGGCCAATCAGGGGCACGGCAAGCAGTATGACTGTACCCCACTTGAGGGCCACCTCGGGCGAGCGGGACGCATACAACAGAGTGGACCCCAGGAACCAGATGCCGATCGGCAAGCTTAGCAAGAGGAAGTCAAGGCTGACCCTGGAATGGCGCTCTCGAAGGGCGACCACCAAGCCGAGTAGAAATACCGAGGCGGCCGTAATACCGGGCGCAAGCGAATGCAGGGTGAACCAGTAATTGGCAAGATCGAACAAATGCAATGATGTCGAGTTCACTCTGTCTCCTAAAGGGCCGCGAAAAGGAAGTTCCACAGACGTGTGGCGTTAAGCCTATTCTATCTGAAATAAAGGCAGTTTCTATGCCCCTTTTGGCGGCCCTAGCCCAGGTACTACTACCTGAATGGACAGTACGTCACGCGTGCACGGATTGCCTATGACGCTCAAATCACCAGAACGATAGGAGAAATTGGCTATAAGAGCCGCAAAAACTCATGCCTGGGAGGAGGTAGTATGACCGCCCCAAGTGCCCGCTTCATGACGTGCTGCTGCACCCACAAGAGAAGCGAGGGCAACTGTTGGTTTCAAATGTTTACCTGCTGCTCCTGGTTCGACCGTTCCTCTGGCACAGAAACTGCATTAAAACTACTGTGCCTTGCGCCGTCCAGAACGTCCTGTTCGGTGCATCAGAGTGACCGCTCCGACGGCCGCTACTAGAGGTAAGATGACTTCGCGCCCGCAAAAAGAGATAAAACCACGCAAAGAAACAGCCCCCGGCCTGCGTCTGCTCACGGTAGCTGGGGCAGGTTCGCTCCTGCTTTGCGTCTGCTTTTACGTCCTTATGCTCTCGAAGAGCCTGTGGGAAAGCCCCACGCTGGTGCCCGACAAGTGGAAGGCCGTATTCCGTCCGATACGCGATCTCTTCCCGCGCGAGTGGGTGTTTGCGCGCAAGGGGACAGAGCCTGCCCTTCTCAACAACCTGCTCTATTTCGTGCTGATAGTAGCGCTGTTCGCCCTGTACTTCTACGTGGTCGCCAGGCTCTGGCAGGGCGGCATACTGACCGATAACGACGGTCGGGGTGCCCTGCGCCGCGTCTTGGGATTCACTGCGCTCATGCTGGTTGTGCTGTTCGTGGTGCACGGCTCGCTATCAACGGACCTGCACAGCTACGCCTGGTACGGGCGCATCTTCGCGGTTTACGGCGATAATCCACTGGTGAGCGTGCCTGCCGACTACGCCTGGTCCGACCGCGCCAAGTGGATACAATGGGTCTACTGGAAGGAGACTCCCTCCGTCTACGGCCCGGTGTGGCTTTGGATTGCTGCCGGTCTGGCAAAGGTCGCGCAGGCCATCGACGGCGACATTGTGACCCATCTCCTCGGTCACAAGCTGCTGGCGAGTGCTTCCCACTTATGCAATGTGGTCTTGCTCTGGAAAGTTGCCGGTCTCATGCTCCGCAAGTACGGCATGCGCTTCGTGAGCAATGGCGTGCCTGGAAAGCTGGACCCTGGTACGCTCGCCTCGGTGCAGGTGGCTGCCACGGTGACCTACGCCTGGAACCCACTGGCACTGATAGAGTTCGGGGCCAACGGACACAACGACGTACTGATGCTCACGTTCGTGCTTGCGGGGTTGTGGCTGCACCTGAAAGGGCACTGGCGCCTGGCCGTCGCCGCACTTGCAGCCGCCTCGATGGTCAAGCTAATTGCGGTTGTCCTGCTGCCTGGCTATCTGTGGCTGCTCCTGTGGCAGGGTAGGACCGAAGGACAAGTACGGGAGAGGGAGTCCTGGCGAAGCAGCATTGCGCGGGTGGTGCAGGCTGTCTTCATTTTCGGTGGCCTGCTCGTGGTCGCGTACATACCCTTTTGGGCCGGTCCCGAAGTCCTGAAGCCGATCATTGGTGGGCCGCCCGCCACGCGGATGGTAAATTCCCTCGCGGACGTGCTGAAGAACCGGGGAGCCGAATTCTTGAGCGTCTTCGCGCACAAACAGCACTGGTTACCGTACATGTTCTGGGAGCCTGCCGCTATCGCCAACCGGCTGGACTGGCCGTTGCGCTGGGGCCCGCTGATGATATCAACCGCGTGGGCCGTCCTGCGTACGTGGGGCGCTCGCACCTTCCCCGACATGGTCAGGGCCTGGGGTTGGGTGCTGTTGGTCTACCTCTTGGTCGGCTCGGTTTGGTACTGGCCGTGGTACGCCTCATGGTTGCTGGTGCCGGTTGCCCTCCTGGGGCCGGGCAGGCTCATGCGTGCTTCGCTCATTCTTACCGGCAGCAGCATGTTGCTCTACGCTATGTTCCCCGTCATGTCGGCACCCTACGACGACCTGCCGAAATGGTCGGGACTGGTCATAATGGCCCCGCCGCTGCTCTATCTGCTTGGAGGCTGGGCGCTAGACAGGTTACGCCAGCGCAGGGCCGCGCCCGTACCACAAGGCTCTCCGCTGTCCGGACTCAGTTCCGCCCGACTCCCGGCGGCTGTACCCGTACCTCTCCGCCCCGAGCCATTGTTGGCAGCCACGTCCGACATGAGAACATCACAGAGCCAGTACCAACCTGCTGATGCAGGGCAGGACAGCCGCGAACTGTTCTAACACCTGTTAAAAGAAGAATGGGAGGAGGTTGACTATGTGAACCTCCTCCCAACCTCTGCGGCTTTTTCGATTATTGGCTAGGCATGTGCTAGCGGAGATTCGGACCGGCTCTCAAGCGTGAGCATGGGAGCAAGTATACGTTGCGCCGCCATCACGTGGCTGCATGTGCCGTAGCCGGAGTAGAAGCTGCACGAGCAGCTCCAGTGATTATTCGACAGCTTGATATGGTACGTATCATGTTCGCCTCGGAAGTCGGCCTCCAGGTTTTGAATCTGTACCCGCTCCGGCTCGTGCTCATACATCTTGGCCTTCTCTATCTTGCCGATCAAGCTCGAATTCATTGGGATCCTCCATGTGTTAACAGTATCCGGTCGCCTGCGCTAGGGTAGCTACCACCTGCTACCATAACCCACAAAACACAAACACCGGCGCAAGACGCACTTGCAGCCGGTGTTTTTATCCACACGCACAGGGCAGCAGCCTTATCAGACCACTTGCCCCTGAAGCTAGAATTTTCATACGTTTAGCCCTCCGTTCTCCGGAGATTTGCCCCATTATATCCCCGGCATTAGTTAAAGTCAACCCGATTTGCACCATTACGGGGCTGATATTTTCCACGGAAAAAGTACCCCGTTCCGCCTACTACTTCTGCGCATGCGAAGTGCGCCCGACTCTGTTTGTGATATAATTTTCACATGAAGTTTGTTGCTAGAGGGCCGTCGCTCGCGACAAGTGCGCTGTCGGGACGGCGTTTTATCGTCATGCTCTGCATAGTGCTATGCGCCACGGTTGCCGGCCCTTCCTCTTCAACCGGGACTTCCCACGCGGCCCCCCCGCCCCAGGCTGAATCCCGCGTACCTATGCTCTTTGGTAGCGCCCCTGACGCGCCCGACAGTCAGTTGCAGGCGATTGTTGATGACACGGTGGGCGAGCTTGGGGGCGACTGGGGCGTGGCCGTCAAGAAGCTCGATACCGGGCAGTACGCGGCGTTCAACGGCGACGTGCAGCAGGTGTCGGCCTCGCTATACAAGATGTGGGTGCTCAACGAATTGTACCGGCAGGCCAGGGTGGGGCTTATCGACCTGGACGGCACGAGCACGGTCACCGGCTCAGACGCGGCCTATGACGCATCGTTGGGTATCTTGCGTCTCAACGTCGGCTCGACCATCACCTTCCGGCAGGCAGCCAACCTGATGATAACGCTCAGCGATAACACGTCCTCCGAGCTGTTGGTGCGCCATCTTGGCCCCGATAACATCAACCGCTTCATGCAACAGAATGGCCTGAAAGACTCTATCCTTAACTGGTACGGCAACAGCGATAATTTGACGACGCCCCTTGACGTGCTACGTGAAATGGAACTGGTAGCCACCTCCCGCATGGTGGACGCCGAGTCGAGCCGGCAAATGGTTGAAACCATGCTCGACCAGAGGATCGTCGATCTCTTCCCGCCCGGCCTACCCGCCGGGGGCAAGCTGGCGCACAAGACCGGGTCGCTCGACGGCCTGTTGCACGACGCCGGAATCGTGTACGGACCCAGCGGCCCCTTTGTGCTAGTGGCGATGTCGAGCAATCTCAGCAGCTACGCCACGGCACGAGAGAACATGCCCCTGTTGCTGCGCCGCGTCTATGACTACTTCAACAACAGGCCCTACTCCCCCGCCAGGTTCTTCCCGGAGACCCGGCAGTCGGTAGGCCACGATTTCCTCAAGTTCTACAACATCTACGGCGGCGTAGAGATCTTTGGCTACCCACTAGGCCCGGAGCAGATGGTGAACGGCACTCTGGTGCAACATTTCGAGCGCGCCCGCATGGAATGGCACCCGGAGATGGCGGAAGGTCCGGCTCCCGTTGCCGGTGTAGCGCTCGGCCTGCTGGGACAGGAGCAAGCGCGCAAGCTCAACCTGACGTGGTCCGCGAGTGCTAACACCGGCACCGACCGCTACTTCACAGGGACCGGGCAAGGCCTGCAAGGTGGGTTCCTCGACTTCTGGCTCAACCACGGCGGAGAGCGCATTTTCGGGCTGCCTATCTCCCCTGAAGCGCCCATGCTGAACCCTTCCGATGGCAAGACCTACATCACGCAGTACTTCCAGCGGGCGCGCTTCGAGTATCACCCCGAACTACCCGAAGGCCGCCGCATCGTACTTGGTGCCCTGAGTAGCGAAGCTGGGGCCAACCCGTAACTCACCCGGTTCCAGCTTATTCCCGGCCCATCGCGGCTTCATCAGCGCGCCCCTTCCCGTTTCCTAAAAATGTGTAGATTTTCGTCTCTAAGCCGTGACTCTGGAGCAACCGGACGAACCCCTTGCACGTTAACTTTGTAGTGCCGCGTATAGCGGAGAGTGATGTGCACTCCGAGCGGGCGCACACTCTCGATAGGGTAAGCGCAGAGAAGGGATATACGATTTGGCAAAGTCAGTACATCATAATCCGGGTACGAAGAAGGGCTTCAGATACGCAACAGCCGGTCTCCTGGCAGTTGTCGCGGTCGCGCTGTTGTTTGGGGGTGCAAATACCCAGGCCGCAGCGCCACAGCCACTCGCGGCACCCACCTCTCCACAGGCCCTGAACATGAACTACGGGTTCTTCATGGCGCTTACGGGCAATAACTCCGCCGTAAAGAACATGGGCTTCCAGTGGGTGCAATACGGCGTGTACTGGAGCGAGTCCGAGCCGGCCAAGGGTAGTTACTTTTGGGGGCACGTAGACAACATAGTGAACAGCGCGCGCGACGCAGGACTGAACGTACTCATACGTATCAGCCGCACTCCGGCCTGGGCCAGGGACACCGACTGCTCCGGCGTAGATACCTGCCCGCCCGCCGACCCAGCAGATCTCGGTCGCTTCAGCGCTGCCCTGGCCGCGCGGGTGAGGAGCCTTACGCCCTATGGTGTAGCCTATGAAATCTGGAACGAGCCAAACACCAGCGACGAGTGGGGCGGCAACACAATGTGCCCGGAACCTGCCAGGTACACCGACCTGCTGAAGGCAACCTACCCAGCCATCAAGAGCAGCGACTCGTCCGCGCAGGTGCTAGGCGGCGCGGTTACCACGGTTGGACAGCGCGCTCGCCCGGAAGTCTGCGCGATGGACGATCTGACCTTCCTTGAAGAGATGTACAACGCAGGGGCTAAACCCTACTTCGATATCCTTGCCGTGCATCCCTACGGGTTTGCCGAACCGCCGGAAGCGCCACCCACAGGTGGGGCAAATCGCCTCGTGTTCCGGCGCGCCGAGCGGCACCGCGACATCATGGTCCAGTACGGTGACGCCGCCAAGAAGGTCTGGGCGACTGAGATGGGCTGGGCGGTGGACCCCCATTCAGAGGGCAAGTGCACCAACCAGACCTTCCCCTGGTACTTTATCAACACTCCCGAGCAGCAGGCCGATTACCTGGTCCGGGCCTTCCAATGGGCGCGTTCCTATTGGCCCTGGATGACCGGCATGTTCATATTCAACTTCGACTTCAACGAAGCCTCGTGGTACACCGAATGCCAGGACTTCAGGTTCCTCTCCGTGAAGGGACGCGCCGCGCAGAGTAGGCTGGCCGCGTTCGTGCAGAACCCGCCACCCACTTATACGCCTGTGGTCGGCACGCCCACCCCCTTGCCCGACTTGCCGCCCCAGATCACAGCGGTACGCTATAGCGCGACGGCTTTCTCACGCTTTGGCGGCACGCTCACCGTTGAAGTGGACGCTTCCGACGCCGATAGCAGCCCCATAGATACGGTGCAGGCGAACGTCACCTTCCCCGGCGGCGCTTACCAGGTGTTCGACTTCCAGCTTGTGTCGGGCAATGTGCAGCAGGGCACGTGGCGGGCAACCATACCCATAGAGGCCAACGGCACGGCCTCGGCTCAGCAATACACCGTCGCGCCCTACGCAATCGAGACCTACCCCGGCAGGCGCACGGCTGTCGCCCCCGTGCAGACAGTGACTGTGCACGAGACTCGCTTCATTGACGTGCCCACGAGCTTCTGGGCATATGAATTCATCGAAGGTCTGGCGGGGCACGGGGCGATCAGCGGCTACGGCGATGGAACCTTCCGCCCCGGCAACTCCACGACGCGGGCGCAACTCACCAAGATCACAATGCTGGGCTTCGGGTACCCCCTCGTGAACGACAGCCAGGAGACCTTCGCGGATGTGCCGCAGGGCAGTCCCTTCCATACCTACGTGGAAACGGCTGCGCGCCGGAGCATCATCGGGGGGTACCCTTGCGGCAGGACGTCCGAACCTTGTGACGCGCAAAACCGGCCCTACTTCCGGCCCAACAACAGCATCACGCGAGGCCAGATTACTAAGATTGTCGTGCTATCGGCAGGCTGGCCGGAGTTGACGAACCGGCCCCAGACATTTCAGGACGTGGCCCCCGGCTCGCCCTTCTTCGGCTTCGTAGAGTCGGCGGCCGCCCAGCACGTCATCGGCGGCTATCCCTGTGGATCCGCCGGTGAGCCTTGCGATTCAGCCAATCGCCCGTACTTCCGCCCGAACGACACTACCACACGGGCCCAGATATCCAAGATGGTGTACCTGGCGCTTCCACAGAGTGCAACTGCTACTCCCACGCCTGCTAGCCCCGCGACTGCGACGCCTACCCAGGCCACTCCCTCCACGAAAATCCAACCGCGTCCCTAGCCCACGAGAGGCCCTGGCGCGACCGGAGCGAGCATTATAGCAGGTAGTGTAGACAGCCCAACTACCTGCTATAATGTGCTCGGAGGTCGTTATGCAGCGCCCCGAGCTTGCCCTTGCTCCGGACCCGGAGTCGGAGGGGGCAGCACGCCACAACCTACCCGCACAACCTACCCGCCTGGTCGGCCGGCATGGGGAACTCGCAAAAGCCTGTGAGCTATTGAGCAGCCCGGACGCACGCCTACTCACCCTTACCGGCCCTGGCGGCGTGGGCAAGACCCGGCTGGCCTCAGAAATCGCCGCCCGGTCGCTGGCCCAGTTCCGCGACGGTGTGTGCATTGTGGAGCTTGCCGCCCTCACGAGCCGCCCCATGGTGGTTGCCGCGATTGCCGGTGCGTTGGACCTGCGCGAGACCGCGGACGTGCCGCTCTTCACGACCCTCTGCGAGTACCTTTACGATAGGCAGATGCTCCTGTTCCTCGACAATTTCGAGCAGGTCTTACCTGCGGCTACCCTCGTAGCAGACCTCCTCGCCGCCTGTCCGTTCCTCAAGGTCCTCGTGACCAGCCGAGAGGTCCTGAGACTTCGAGGGGAGCACGAGATGGCCCTGCCCCCTCTGGCGCTGCCCACGCTGCCTGACCCCGCCAAGTTGGACCTGGAAGCCCTGGGGCGCAACGAGGCCGTCTCGCTCTTCGTTCAACGGGCGCGAGCTGTGCGGCCCAACTTCGTGCTTGATGACAGCAACGCTCGCGCGGTGGCCGAAATCTGC
>DASVVE010000064.1:0-70839 GCA_036386675.1 Chloroflexia bacterium
GCTTCAGCTTCGTAGGAGAACTGGACTTCACCCTGTACGATGTTGCTTATGTCAACTTATTCGTGTTTGTGAGGGAGGAACCCACCCGCCCCGCCCAGATAGTCGTGCAGTTCGAGCACTACCTGGAAAACAACAACCACACCTACAACTACGAAACCGCAGGGCGGATTACACTTGGCGAGCACGAATACATCTACGACGTGCAAGCCGTCAATGTGCCCGCGGCTGTGGCACAAAGACCCGACTCCGATGCCGCGCAGGTAGTGAGGCTGGTGAGCGAGAAGGGGTACCCAATGCCGGAAGAGGCAATCTTCGCCCGGTTCGTGCGCATGCTGGACGATACAAACCGCCGCGAGATACTCATCATCTACTCGGAGCCACTATCGCAGCCTGGCCTCACAGCAGAAGACCTACAATCTGGCGGGCGTGCCGAGGAACACTTCACGGAGCTTTCACACAGCTTGATAGCGCGTGCTCTACAGTCCTTCGAGATAGTAGAAGGCTAGTGCGTGGACGGTGGACGGTGGACGGTGGACGGTGGACGGTGGACGATGGACGATGGACGATGGACGATAGGAGACGGAACCGCCAAGACGCCAAGGACGCCAAGTGCGCGCCAAGATTAGGATTGTTTGGTACTGTCCAACCACTAACCACTAACCACTAACCACTAACCACTAACCACTTTTCCATCGTCCAGCGTCCTATTCAACCTGGGACCGCCCCCAGATGTCGCGGGCGAGAGTCTGCGGATCGGCCTCGATACCATACTTGGAGAAGTACTGGCAGACGCGCAGCACGTCGCGGGCGAATATCTGGTACGAGTCCTCGTTGATGATCGGGTCGACCGCCTGCGGGAAGTCAATCAAAGTGATGTTGCCTTCCCAGTAGAGGATGTTGTGGGCCGAGAGGTCGCCGTGCACGCGCCCATGCTCAAGCATCAACTCGATATTGTGTATCGCCCGGTCGAACAGGGTGCGCGCCTCCGCCTGCTCCAGCGTCACGCTGTGCAGAGTGGGGGCGGGCCAATCCACGTCACCGATGTACTCCATCAGGATGACGTTGTCGCTATGGCCGAAGGGCTTGGGCACGTCCACCCCGGCTTCATGCAACAGGCTCAGCGTGCCGAACTCGCTGCCGAGCCACGACATATGTAGCAGCCCCTGGCCGAAGTCGGTACGCTTCTTTATCGCGTTTTGCTGGCGTCGGCCCCAGGCACCATGCCCGGCGGCGTCCGTAACGTCGCGCCCCTGGCGATACAGCCAGTCGTTGCGCAGGTTGCGGAACATTCGCGGGCGGTATATCTTGGCCGCTATCAGCTCTACGCCGAGCGAGGGTCCGGCCGTGCAGCAGTAGACCGTGGCCTCTTTGCCGCCCTTCACCTGCCGCAGCACGTCGGTGATGAGGCTGTCCTCGTAGAACCCGCCCAGGTAGTTGGTGATCCATTCGTGCTCGTGCCGCGAGCCGGAGTAGGTCGGGTTGAACTCGCGCAGGGCACCCACATTGTGCTTTGCCAGGTCCGAAACGTCGTCTTTGCGCTTCCGCACCCGGCCTTTGGGGGCTACTACACGAGAGGGTTTAGTGTCATCGGTTTCGTCGAGGTCTTCCAGGTAGTCAAGATAATCTTGAACGTTCAACGCTGATGCTCCTTATGATATACGTCCGCCGCTTAGATAGATTCTTGTGAAAAGCGAGGAATGGGATGAGTGAAGTCAGGACGTGCTTCCAGGAGGTGCGACTTCATCATGTGCCGGACAGGAGGTGTCCGGGGCAACAAAAAAGCCGGGGCGCAAGAGGAGCGACCACGGCATCAGCTAAGCGGCGATAAAGAGCCTAAGCGTGAAGCAATCTCCCCATGCGATCTGGAAGCACACTGACGGTGCCGGCAGTAACTGCGTATCCCATTGTGCTTGCTCCTTTCGCAGAGTAGAGATTTCGTATTGGCCCCAGTATAGCAGCGAGGATGGGCGCTGTCAATAGGCCTTTAGACGTAGAAGCGGCAGGAACGATGGACGATGGACGAGTTATGAGTGGCGGGGTAGTAACGAACCATTCCGTATCTTGGCGCGCTCTTGGCGTACTTGGCGTCTTGGCGGTTCCATCGTCCATCGTCCATCGTCCATCGTCCATCGTCCATCGTCCATCGTCCAATCAATACCCATAGGTGCCGCTGCTATTCACCAACGCCCCGAGGACACCGCACGCTAGAAAGCCGAGCACAATCGTTACGAGCACGGCGATAACCACTATCATCATCGTATTGGAGCCTTGCCTGGCCGGTGCGGCTGGTGTCGTGGCCTGGTTGTACTGAGGGGTGGCGGTGTGAGCCGCCTGCGAAGTGGGAATGTGTGCCGGAGGGGTCGCCTGGTTAGTGGGGACAACCACCGGGGGCGGTGTAGGCCGGTTCGCAGATATGGTAGGCTGAGGCCCAGTCTGGTGCGCGGGCGGTGTGGCCTGGCGAGCCTGGGCTTGGCGGGAGGCGAGGGCGTTCTGCGCCTGGGCGATGTAGCCATCGACGCCCTTGTAGTTGCTGCCTGCGGTGGTGCGCACCCAGTTGAACGCGTCTATGGCCTGCTGCAAACGCCCCGCAGTGTAGTGCGCCTTGCCATCCTCAAAGGCCGCCGATAGCTGCGCCTGCTTCTGCGAGTACTCGAACCCGCCCCTGGCTTGCGGGTTGTTAGGCTCAAGGGCGAGCATAGACTGCCACAGTTGCAGCGCCACGCCCCAGTTCTCGGCGGCGACGGCTGCCTGGGCCTGGTTGTAAAGGCTTTGCACCTGAGACTGTGTTGTGTTTGCCGCCTGGCTCTGTATAGCTGGCTGTGGCTCGACTTGCGCGCCTCTCTGCACGGGTTCCGATGTTTCTACGGGCGCGGGTTTCGGCTCGTCGGGGGCCTTCTCCTCCACTTTGGGCTGCACCGGCTGAGTTGGGCGTGGGGCCGCCACTCGCGGCTTGTCAGTCTCCGGGGTGCGCTGCACGTCGAAGATGCGGCCGTTGGGAGCGCGCAGGTAGAGCACCGGGGTGCCCCACTCCAACCCCCTGCCCTGTCCGAACAGCGACTTGCGGGCCTCGGTCAGCGCGGCGTCCACCGGGTAGTTGTCCGACACCGCCTCGTAGAACTCGTGGGCAAACGCGATGGCCGCATCGTCCGTGATCTCGAACTGCATGGCGATAACGGCGGGGATGCCCTGCTGTAGAAGGCTCTGCGCGGTACCGGCGAACGGGTCTTTACGGTCGGCGCGGCCACCCTCGCAGGCGTTCAGGATCGCCAGGCGCAGGCAGCGGTGGTCGTGCAACAGCATCCCAAGGTCCTGCCCGCTCACCGCGCGGCCCCTGCCGTTCTCGTCCTCCAGGATGAGCACGCCCTGCTCCGTCTGGTGGTCGTAGCCACCGTGACCGATGAAGTGGAAGATATGGTACTCGCCCCGCCGTAGCTTGCGCTGCAAGGCCGACAGGTTGGCGTCCTCCATCGTCTCAATCTCAACGAGACCACGCGCTTCCAAATCGGCCAGGGCCGCGTGCAGGTTCTGCGCCTCGGCCTCCGTGTCGAGCGCCGCGTAGTCGCTGGGGCTGGACACCATCATGAGCACGCGCAGGGGCGGGTTCACCGTCAGGGGAGCGATGCGGTCTCGTAGCTCCAGGTAGCGCACCACCGGGGTCTCGACGGAGAGGGCCAGGAACTTATTATTGGCGGGGTTGTAGAGGTACTCCCAGGGCAGGTCGGCCAGCTCCGGGGTATCGGTCAGGGAGAGGCGCAGGCGCAGGCGGGCGTCTTGCTGCTGGGCGTAGCTGAGGTCGCGGCGCAGGCACTCCTGGGCGTCACCCTTGAACAGCGTGTTGAACAGCTTGCCGCCGAACTCCTTGGCCGCTGCTGTCTCCACCGTGTCGATGCGCCGCACGCTACGCCTGCTATAGCCCGCCTTGAGCAGGAAATTCTCAAGCTCCATGTCGCTGAAGGGCTTGGAAAACGAGACCGTGACGTTCTCCCCCGACTGCGAGTGCATCTGCGCCCGGTAACCGTTACCGGCACGCTGGATGGTGATGTCGAAGTTGAGGTAGTTGATGTCCTTCCAAGTGCTGCTCATCGCGCTTACCCCTATGCTTCCTAGAACCCATTTATCGCGGGCTACCCAAGCAAGTTGCGCCGCCAGACCAGCCGGATGACGTAGTTCACCTCGGCGTGGGCCGAGGCGACAAACGCCCCGAACTCGGCGCTCATTTTGAGGCCGAACTGCACCTCTACCTCGTCGGGCGGGTCGCCCAACGACCGCATTCGTTCTACTATGCTTTCGGCGGCGGGGCGCACGCGGTCGAGGGCCTGCTCGTATGTGACCTGCGCCTTCTCCACTACGGCGTTAGTGCGGTTGGCCGATCTGTAGGTAGGCCCACCCGAAGGCCCGGCGTCGTCTACCTCCATGAGCACGGTATTCCCATCTTCAAGCTCAAACTCTACCAGGCGCTTAGGCATGTGTGATTCCCCTCTATGAAATGCAATATGGCCGCACATTATGGGTGCAGCCACGACCGGCCTGTTCCACAGCGCAGGTAATAGGAGTATAGGGCCTGCGAGGCGGAATTGTCAATGGGACGATGGACGATGGACGATGGACGATGAACGATAGGAGACGAAACCGCATCACGCCAAGGACGCTAAGTACGCGCCAAGGTTTAGGAATGGTTCGTTACTACGCGGCCACTCACAACTCACAACTCACAACTTGTCCATCGTCCAGCTATGCTATAATGACCCACATGTAGGGGCAGCCGGTTGGTTGCCCTATCTTTTCGATACTGTGCAGCGGAGATAAGGCTAACAGGCTGCTACCTGGCAGCGCCAGATTGGCTTCATGGAGGGACAGCGTTGTCCGATACTACTCCGGGTCAGGGCCGGAACTACATCGAGACGCTTGTAATCGCGCTGGGGGGTAACGCCATCCAGCAGGCGGGGCAGAAAGGCACCGCAGCCGAGCAGTTCGCCAATGTGAGCCACGCCATGCGCTCGGTGGCAGACCTGGCTGATAGGGGCTACAGAGTGGTGCTCACCCACGGCAACGGCCCGCAGGTAGGCACGATACTGCTGCAACAGGCGGCAGGCGAGGAACACCACGGCATACCAGCGGTGCCGATGGACATGGCGGGCGCTATGAGCCAGGGGCAGATCGGCTACATGATGCAGCAGTGCCTCCAGAACGAGTTGCGCAGCCGTGGCAGGCCATGGCCCGTCGCTACCGTTGTCACTCAAACCGTGGTTGACCCCGCCGACCCCGCCTTCAAGAACCCCACCAAGCCGATTGGCCCTTTTTACACGGTGGAGCGGGCCGAGGAGTTACGCGCTAACGGGTACACTGTAATCGAGGACAGCGGCAGGGGCTACAGGCGCGTGGTGCCCTCCCCTCAGCCCGCCGCCATAGCCGAGATCTACGCCATACGCACCCTGGTGAACAGCGGCGCGCTGGTGATATGCTCCGGCGGTGGCGGCATCCCGGTCATCAGGGACGAAGAGGGCATGTTGCACGGTGTCGAAGCCGTGATCGACAAGGACATGAGCGCCTCGCTGCTGGCCCAGCGCCTGGACGCCGACCGCCTGCTCATCCTCACCGACGTGGAGCAGGTCTACATCAACTATCGCAAGCCCGACCAGCAAGCTCTATCCCAACTTACCGTCACGGAAGCCCACGACCTTATCCAGCAAGGCCACTTCGCCGCGGGCAGCATGGGGCCGAAGGTACGCGCGGCGGTAGGCTTCGTAGAGGCAGGCGGCAGGGAGGCAATCATCACCCACCTGCACAAGATCGGTGACGCTCTTGAGGGCAAGACAGGCACGAGAATAGTATCTGAAACGTGACGCAGTCGTTAAGTAGAGTACGTGAATTGTAGCAGTCTCATCCATGGCACTATGCCCCGCCCCTGTCATTCTGAGCGTAGCGAAGAATCTCGTCCTCCTCTAAGGTGTTACACCTTTCTACGCTCACCAAAGCGGCCTCGAAGAAAAGTGTAACATGGGTGCTTCTCAACGAGATTCTTCGCTACGCTCAGAATGACAAAGTGGGAGAGGGTTCCGCAAGAGCAGCAGAGTCGTATTCACGAACCAAACATCACAAGCCGCATCACGTTTCACGTTTCACGTTTCAGCAACGAAGGAGAGAACAATGGCAGTATCGATGAAGGGCCGCAGTTTCGTATCGGTGGCCGATTTGAGCACCGAGGAGATATGGAACGTGTGGGAGTTGGCCGCTCAACTGAAGTCTAAAGTGAAGGCTGGGGAGCCGCACCGACTGCTGGAGGGGAAGCAGCTTGCCATGATCTTCCAGAAGCCCTCGTTGCGCACGCAAGTCAGCTTCGAGACAGGCATGTCGCAGCTTGGCGGGCACGCTATCTTCCTAGGGCCTGAGCACATACAGCTTGGCAAGCGCGAGAGCGTGCCCGACGTGGCCCGCGTGCTGGGGCGGATGGTGGACGGCATCATGGCCCGCGTGTTCGCCCACCAGGACGTGGAGGAGCTAGCCGAATACGCGGGGGTGCCGGTCATCAACGGCCTATCCGATTCGGAGCACCCGTGCCAGGCCCTGGGCGACCTCTTCACCATCTACGAGAAGAAGCGGCGGGTGGAAGGCGTCAACCTCACCTACATAGGCGATGGCAACAACGTGGCAGCCTCCCTCCTACTGGCGGCGGCCCGCGTCGGGATGAACATCACCCTCATCAGCCCCGACGGCTACGAGGTGCCCTCCCACTACGTTCAGCGCGCCAAGGCCGACGCTGCGATTACAGGCTCACGCCTCCAGTTCTCCAGCGACCCCGACGACGTGGTAGGCAGCGACGTGGTATATACCGACGTGTGGGCCAGCATGGGGCAGGAAGCCGAGGCCGAGCAGCGCGCCCGCATCTTCCGCGCCTACCAGGTAAACGAGGCGTTGTTGAGGCAAAGCGGCGGCCAGCCCCTCGTCATGCACTGCCTCCCCGCCCACCGCGGCCACGAAATCACCGACGCAGCCATGGACGGCCCCAACTCGGTAGTCTTCGAGCAAGCCGAAAACCGCCTCCACGTCCAGAAGGCGATCATGGCGCTGCTAATTAAGTGATGAGTTGTGAGTTATGAGTTGTGAGTTGTTCTTAAGCCAACACACAGCGAACTCAAAACCCATCACTCACAACTCACAACTGCGCCGCTAGGCGTTCTCGTCCTTCTTAGCCCCGTTGCCGGAGAGGCCGTCAAAGAAGGCGTTGACACCGCTGAGAGCGGCGCCACCTACTCGCTGGCCGATTGCGCTGCCGAGCACCCCGCCCGCCAGCGCACCCAGGAAGGTGCCGACCACGGGGATGGGTACTGCCACCGTGCCTACCTGCGCGCCCGCTATCACGCCCGCGCCCAGGCCCGCCAACCCACCCAATTGTTCGTTCTTCTCGCGATTCGTCTGAGACATGTCATGCTCCTTTCGTTGTGCCGCTCGCCGTGCCGTACTGTGAGTATCTTGTATACGCCGGGAACAGGTGAATTGTTGCAGGGATGGTGCGCTAAGCTGGATGATGGGCGCAGAAGCACCAATCACGAGCCAGGACCTACTTAACTTCCACCACTCGTAAGACCAATCCTGGATCGGGCAAGCCTTCAAGCGAGAAGTACTCGTACTGGTCGTCATCCCACCCGGCATATGCCAACCAACGACCGTCGGGTGAGAGTCGCACGTTGCGGAACGGGTATGGTATCGTTTGGTACGGCTCAGATACCTTTTCTAACAGCTGCTGAGCCGGGAACGTGACCTTCCGATGCTCTCCGGATGCTAAATCAATGACAGTCGCGCCATCCTCGTTAAGAATCAGAACGTGCCGCGACTCGTTGATGAGCCAGCTGTCCACAACGGCCGGCCCCCATGTCTCCTTTAGCTCAGGCTGAGCTAATACTTCAGTTGTCCCATCCGCGTTACGGCGAACTAGCACGTAAGTGTCACCGGGCGGACTGTAGTAAATGGAGCCGTCGTTTGCTTCTCCAAGGAAGGTGATACCCCGAAGGGAGTCTGCACCTACGAATTCAGACTCCGCTGCCGGAGATTTGACTAGCTCTTCTGTACTGCCGTCCGGTGCCAGCTTATACAAGCCAACCTGCCGGTCGTCTGCAAGAATATGGTAGAAGATGGCGGCGTTATCTTTGCTCCACGCCAGGTACATATGATGCATATCCAGACCCCTATGCCTCCAGCCCTCAGCTACAAATAGCCGCTTCAACTGCCCGCTGCCAGGCTCCCATATAGCAATGGCTTTGGGTGTGGGCCGGAAGCCGCAGCCCTCAAAGCAAAGCTCGTGCTGATTAGCAAGGTCTTTAAGCTCAGGCTCAGCTTCCAACCAGGCTACCTTTGCACCGTCGGGGCTGACGGCGACACTACCTATCCAAGCACCGGGTTCCGAAATCGGCACGAGTTCTCCTGTATAAGGCGGCTGAAGGGCAAATAGGTCCGTCCCGTCGGGGCTATCCTGGCTCAAGAGTATGGTACCGTCCGGCAAAGCGCCTTCCAGGAAGCCTGGCGCCAGGAGATGCGCTCGCTTGCCGGGAATATCTACCATCAGCAAGGTATCTGCCCAGTGGCTCACTTCACCACTGGGCCCGACGTCTGGGAAGATGTCCACTACAAACGCATCAGGGCTTACCCATGTTACGCTACCGTGGTCAATTAAAAAATCGTCGCCTGCGGGGTGTAACGCTTCACCGGCCCATTGCGAGACATTCGCCTCCCGGTCGGAGATCTTGGAGACCTCGCCTGAGCGGAGGTCCGAGAGCAGGATACGGTCGTTACCCAGGTCAAGCAGGGCAACGCGGCTACCGTCCTTCGAGGCATAGGCAGCCATGTGCACCTGGTATCCAGGTAGTTGCTCGAGCGCCCCGGTATCCAGGTTCAGTATGTAAGCTTCGTGTACTCTATTGCCGTCGCGTGGCATAGCCAACCATGTAACAAGCAAACGGGTCGGACTTATCCAGGGGTCCCAGTTGGCTTGCTTGCCGTAGTACACCACACCCTTGTCCGCATAGAGACGGTATCCCTCCTCGTCGCGCTCAAACCTGATCGGTGCCCCAGGAGGGACCGTCGGCAACACAACGGGGACGGTTGGACTCACCGGCACGAGGGCACTGGCGCTGATCGGGCTTGCCACCTGTTTCATAGTTTGGACCGAGCCCGTAGGTGCTCCCCGGAATTGAGTGGCTAGCAGCATGACCACTGTGACCAGGACGAAAGCACCGGCAGGGGGTAGGAGCAAACGCCGCCACTGGAGGCCCCTTGAACTCTGAGGAGGCTTCGGCTGCGAATTCTTGCCGCGCAAGGGAGCGATGTCCTTTTCTTCCTGTGACATGTGGGTTCCTTCATCGTACTTAGCCGCCAAGCTGGCAATGCTTCGCCAGTCACGATTCGTTTGCCTCATGCGCATGGCGTATGGCCTTTGGTATTACCACTCGGCGTGCATGAGTATCTTGTATACGCCGGCACATAGCGAATTGTTCCAGTAGGCAGAGAATAAGATCGTCAAGGTGGGCCTCTACGCAGACGACCCCACTGGTATATCATCAGGTTGCGAGCGTCACCGAGAAGGTTCTGGTGCCTGGCGTTGGGGGTATTCCAGCCCAGGCTATCGATCACGGGCGAGATGGTGATATCCAGCCCCGCGTCCCGCGCGGTCACGGCCGCGCGCTTGATGTGGTGCGGCTCCGTGACTAGGATAGCGGTCTTCCAGCCATTTTGTTGCATTATGCCGCGGCTGTACTGGATGTTCTGCACAGTGCTGCGGGCCTGCTCCTCCAGGATAATGGCTTCGGGCGGTACGCCGTCGGACATGAGCACCTGGGTCATGGCACCGGCTTCGCTGGGCGGGGGTCCGGTGTACCCGCCGGTCGGGATGATGTGGGCGGCGAGGCCCCTGTGGTACAGCCTGGCTGCATGGCGAGCGCGGGCCTGCACGCAGGCGCTGAAGGTTGTGCTGAGGACGTTGCGCTCGTAGCTGGGGCAGCCGAGCACGATTATCACATCCGAGGGTACGGCGTAGTCGGTTACGTTGTCGGTGCAGACATAGAGCAGGACGAGGCTGGACCACACCAGGAACACCAGGCCAACGGCCGCCACCAGCCATGCCAGGCGCTTACGCCATATGTACCACCTCTTAATGCCCATACCTCAACACTCGTCCCGAACTCGTCCCGATGACGTTATCAACACAGCCTGATTGACGTACTGACCTCGATAAGTTACACCTATATAGGTGCTAAATACAAGTGTTGCCGCGCTTCCAGGCGGAGGTAGAACGGGTAGCTGGAACAAAGCAGAGACAGATGCACGAACCTTAGTCTGATGGGAACCAGACGTTCTCTGAAGGGCGGCCTATTTATTGCTCGCTAAAGGGCTATGAAACCCAGGGAACATAGCCGCCCCTCTACAAACATAGGAGGCGCGTTGGCGGCAACGGCGATACAGAACGTAAATAGACTACGCCGAAAGGATAACATGTGCCATGAGTAAAGTGCTGGCAGTCATTCTGGCGGGAGGCCGGGGCGAGCAGTTGAGCGTCCTCACGGAGCAGCGCGCCGAGGCCGCGGTGCCTTTCGCGGGCAAGTACCGCATCATCGACTTCGCCCTCAGCAACTGCGTTAACTCCGACATCTACAACGTCGCTGTAATCACCCAGTACCAGCCCCACTCCCTCAAGACCCACATCGGCATGGGCAAACCCTGGGACCTGGACCGCCGCCAGGGTGGCGTCCGCCTACTCCAGCCCTACCTCGGACGCCAGGAGACCGGCTGGCAGAAGGGCACAGCCGATGCGGTCTACCAGAACCTCGACTTCATCATGGAAAGCCGCGCCGATTACGTGCTGGTGCTCGCCGGTGACCATATATACCGCATGGACTACCGCCCCATGATCGCCTTCCACCAGCAGCGCAGAGCCGACGTTACGCTGGGCGCGGTGGTTGTGCGCCTACAGGAAGGCCACCGCTTCGGCATTTTGGAGACAGATTCCGCCGGGCGGGTCAACTCGTTCGAGGAGAAGCCCGCCAGGCCAAAAGGCACGCTTGGGTCGATGGGCATCTACGTGTTCGACCGCGACACACTAGCTCGTGTGCTACTTGATGACGCACAGCTTGACGACGACAGCCAGCGGCGGCACGATTTCGGCCGCAATATCATACCCGGCATGCTGGCGCGGGGTGAAAAGGTCTTTGCGTACCCCTTCACCGGCTACTGGCAGGACGTGGGCACCGTCCGGTCCTACTGGGAGGCACATATGGGCCTGCTGGAGGACCACCCGGCCTTCGACCTGTACGACCCGTCCTGGGTAACCCACACCCTCAGCGAAGAGCGCCCCCCCGCCTACGTCAGCGAGGGCTGCCACGTTACGCAAAGCCTCATCTCGCACGGCTGCATCGTCAAGGGGCAGGTCGAGCGCAGCGTGCTCTCGCCCGGCGTGGTCGTGGAAGAAGGCGCTGTGGTGCGCGACTCCATAGTGCTGTTCAACACGGTCATCGGTGCCGGTAGCGTGGTGGACCGCGCCATCCTGGACAAGCAGGTCGTCGTCGGTAAGAACTGCCGCATCGGGCACAGCGACGACATGACGCCCAACAAGCAGGAGCCGGGCTGGCTCGATACGGGCATAACGCTGGTGGGCAAACGCGCGCACCTCCCCGATAACCTTACCGTGGGGCGTAACTGCAAAATCGGGCCGGACGTGCGACCCCAGGACTTCACTGCGGATGCCCTTGCGAGCGGCGAAACGGTAGAGAACCTCACCTTCGAGCACGGCTGGGAGCGTGATTTCGCACCGGAGATGTCCGCGAAGTCATAGGGCCAGTGACGCCGGATATGCACGGGTAGAGCCGGCGCGGCAAGAGAAAGTGATGCAGAAAGGATGTTATGAGCGATGAGTAAAGTGCTGGCAGTCATTTTGGCCGGGGGCCAGGGCGAGCGACTTAGCCTGCTCTCCGAGAAGCGAGCCAAGCCCGCCGTGCCCTTCGCGGGCAAGTACCGCATCATAGACTTCGCCCTCAGCAACTGCGTAAACTCCGGCATCTACGATGTAGCCATACTGACGCAGTACCGCCCGCACTCCCTCAACGACCACATCGGCATAGGCAAGCCGTGGGACCTGGACCGCCGCCACGGGGGCGTGCACCTGCTCCAGCCTTACGTAGGCCGCGAAGAGTCGGACTGGTACCAGGGCACGGCCGATGCCGTCTACCAGAACCTGACGTTCATCATGGAAAGCCAGACCGATTACGTGCTGGTGCTGGCCGGTGACCACATCTACCGCATGGACTACCGCCCCATGATCGCCTTCCACCAGCAGCGCAGGGCCGACGCTACGCTCGGTGCGGTCGTGGTGCCTATCGAGGAAGGCCACCGCTTCGGCATCCTGGACACCGATATAGAGGGAAGGGTCATCACGTTCGAGGAAAAGCCAGCCAAGCCCAAAGGCACGCTTGGGTCGATGGGCATTTACGTGTTCGACCGCGAAACGCTGGCCCGCGTGCTCCTGGAGGATGCCAGGTTGGAATCAAGCCAGCACGATTTTGGCCGCAATATCGTACCCAATATGCTGGAGAGGAGAGAGCGCGTTTTCGCTTACCCCTTCACCGGCTACTGGCAAGACGTGGGCACCATCCAGTCCTACTGGGAAGCGCACATGGAACTGCTTGACGACCACCCAGCCTTCGACCTGTACGACCCATCGTGGGTAATACATACCCTCAGCGAGGAGCGCCCGCCCGCTTACGTCACCGAGGGCTGCCACGTTACGCAAAGCCTCATCTCGCACGGGTGCAGGATCAGGGGCAGTGTCGAGCGTAGCGTGCTCTCCCCCGGCGTGGTCGTGGAGGAGGGCGCGATGGTGCGCGACTCCATAGTGCTGTTCGACACGGTGATTGGCGCCGGTAGCGTGGTGGACCGGTCGATACTGGACAAGGAAGTGGTCATTGGCAAGAACTGCCGCATCGGGCACGGCGACGACATGACGCCCAACAAGCAGGAGCCGGGCAGGCTGAATACGGGCATCACGCTCGTGGGCAAACGGTCTCGCCTGCCCGATAACCTCACCGTGGGCCGCAACTGCAAGATTGGCACCGACCTGCGGCCCCAGGACTTCAAGACGGACACGCTGGAGAGCGGCGACTCGGTAGAAGACCGGGGCCACGGGCACGGCTGGGAGCGCGATCTGGTCCGCCAGGCACCCACCGCAGCCGTTGCCGAGCAAGTTAGCCGGTAAACGGCCAATTAATGGGTATCAACGACGATACTGATAAAGGAGAGGTACTGTTATGGTGACTATTACCAGGGGTAAATACAACGGGATCAACGCCTGCGCCAACGAACAGGGCGTAATAGCGGCCGCCGCGATGGACCAGCGCGGGTCGCTCCAGAAGGCGATTACCAAGGCGAGGGGCGAAGGTGGGGCCGCCCGGCCCGAAGACCTGGCGGAGTTCAAGAAGGCCGTCACCAAGGTGCTCACCAGGCACGCCACCGCCATCCTGATGGACCCCGAGTATGGCTTGGACGCCATCAAGGAGCGCGCGCCGGGCACCGGGGTGCTGCTGGCTTACGAGAAGACCGGCTACGACGCCACCGTAAAGGGCCGCCTGCCCGACCTACTGTCGGAGTGGAGCGTGCGCCGCCTGCAAGAGGCCGGGGCCGACGTAATCAAGATTCTCCTCTATTACAACCCCTTCGATGAGCCTGCGATCAACAACGTCAAACACGCCTTCATCGAGCGCGTGGGGGCGGAGTGCGCGGCCCTGGACCGGGCGTTCTTCCTGGAGCCGCTGGTCTACGACGACAACATGGGCGACGAAAAGAGTATAGAATTCGCCAGGGTGAAGCCGAGGTACGTCACCGCCACCATGGAAGAGTTCTCCAAGGACCGCTACGGCGTGGACGTGCTCAAGGTGGAGGTGCCGGTGAACATGAAGTTCGTGGAGGGCACGCGGGCCTACGGCGGGCAGTCCGCCTACACGCAGCAAGAAGCGTTACGGCTCTTCCGCGAGGCGGCAGCGGCCTCCACCAAGCCGTTCATCTACCTGAGCGCAGGCGTGACCGATGAAATCTTCCGCGAGACGCTGGAGATGGCAGCCGAGGCGGGTACGCCCTTCTCCGGCGTGCTGTGCGGGCGCGCCACCTGGCAGGACGGCATCCCGGTCTACGCAACAGAGGGCATCGGCGCGCTCGAGGCGTGGCTGGAGGACCGGGGCGTGAAGAACATCGAGGCGCTGAACCAGGTGCTCGCCACGGGCGCGCAGCCGTGGTGGACCGTATACGGCGGCAAGGAAAACATCCAGGTATCGGGTTAGACGCGCATTTGTAATGGATGGGCAGTGGGTGCCTCAACTCCGCAGATGAATAGCGTGCGGAGTTGAGGCTGTTGGAGGGACTGGGCGTGGCGAAGTTGAACAAAGTGGCGGTATTCACCAAAGAGTACCCACCCCATGTGTACGGCGGGGCGGGAGTGCACGTCGAGTACCTTTGCCGGGAACTTGCTAAGCTTGTGCCTGTGGAAGTGCGCTGCTTTGGCGACCAGGACACTAGCGAGGGGGACCTGACCGTCAAAGGCTACGGCATGTGGGACGAAGTGAAGGAGAACACCGACCCCCGCTTTGTCGGGGCCGTAGACGCCTTCGCCCGCAGCCTGGCTATGTCAAAGGACAACCTTGATGCCGACGTGGTGCATTGCCACACATGGTACACCGATATGGCGGGCCTGCTCGCGGGCAAGCTCTGGGGAGTGCCCTACGTCCTGACGACACACTCACTTGAGCCGTTGCGCCCCTGGAAAGTGGAGCAATTGGGCAACGCCTACCATCTCAGCGCCTGGATGGAGCGGACGGCCATAGAGCAGGCCGACGCGGTAATCGCCGTGTCCAAAGAGACCCGCGAGGACGTGCTTAGACACTTCAACGTGCAACCTGAGAAGGTGCACGTCATCTACAACGGGATCGACCTTGCCCAGTACCAGAAGACACCTGAAACAGATGCCCTTGTGCGCTATGGCATTGACCCCAGCCGCCCCTACGTGCTGTTCGTGGGACGCATCACCCGCCAGAAGGGGATCATCCACCTGGTCGATGCCATCCCTGATATCGACCCGTCTTTGCAGGTCGTCCTCTGCGCGGGTGCGCCCGACACCCCGGAGATAGGCCGGGAGATGACCGAGCGGATAGGGGAGGTAAGCGCCGCTCGCAGAGACGTGATATGGATAGAGGAGATGTTGGCCCGCCCGGACGTGATTCAACTCTATTCCCACGCGGCGGTCTTCTGCTGCCCCTCGGTGTACGAACCGTTCGGCATCATCAACCTCGAAGCGATGGCCTGCGAAACGGCGGTGGTAGCCTCGGCGGTGGGCGGCATCAAAGAGGTGGTCGTGCCGGGCGAGACCGGCCTGCTGGTTGACCTGCAACTCAAGGAAGGCACGTTCGACCCCGTAGACCCCTCGAAGTTCGCGCGCGACCTGGCAGATGCCATCAATACCGTGGCCCTGGACGAGGCATTACGCACGGAGTACGGCCGTAAGGGACGACAACGGGTTGAGGAGCATTTTAGCTGGGCCGCAATTGCCGAGCAGACGGTGGAACTGTACCGTTCGCTGGTAGCAGCACGCTAGAACCGTACCGTCACCTCTCGCCTTGTGGTGCCTCGTGCGAGTGCAAGCTTCACGGTTGATGACCTGGCGGCACTGAGGGCCTCGGACAGCTCGTCTACAGAGGTAATAGGCCGGTCCTCCACCGCCACAATAACGTCGCCCACCTTCAACCCTGCCTGCTCTGCGGGCGAGCCGGGCTTGATGCCACCCACCAGAGCACCTTCGGCGCGGGTGCCGCCCGGCAATGCGTAACGCCCCGCATCGGCCACCTTCGCGCCCAGCGAGCGGCGACTACCCACACCTGCACTCGGTGCGCCTGCCTCGCTCATGGCCGATATAGCCCTCTCCAACCTGGGCCTGTCGAAACCCACTATCACCTGGTCGCCTATCACGGTGACTGGCACGCCCTGCTGGCCGGAGCGGCGAATCATCTCAATCGCAGCCTCCCGGTCCCTATCGACGTACTTCTCGGTGTAGGGGATGTTGCGTTGTGAAAGAAACTCTTTCACCCTGGTACACCATGGTCAAGTGCGGGTTGAGTAAATTAGTGCCTGAGTCATGGCCTTTTCCTCCCTTTTCTCTCAACATGAAGAGCTAGTAGGGCAACTACATTGAACACAATGCTAACAATCAGCGTGCCAACCATGTTAGTAGCCCAGGCATCTGTGCCAACTCTGAAAGGGGACGAGAAGGAGGGATTGTTCCCATAGATGCCAGGGAAGCTTTTTAAGGCTTACCCTAGTGGCAGGAGTCTGTCAGGTCCTGGCTACCTTTTAACATTAATGATTATGTCCCTCAAGAAATAGAAGAGCACAGCCAAAGAGCCTAATAACACAACAGCTACAACAAAGATAGAGCCGGTAGTAAGAATTGTAAACAGCAGGCTAGTATCGCTTAGAAAGGATTGAGGTCTATTGGAGGGTCTGAGGAGCAACCATAAAGCTCCAATACAGCCTACAACTGATAACCAGATAAGGGTCAGCAAGCACACCAGCAAGTATTTTCCTACTCTTTGTATATGCCTAATAAGGCCCCTTGATTCCATGCATCATTCTATACCAGTTCACCAGGCAAATGAAACATTCTGAGTGCCAGGCCGGTTCCTGAAAGTGAAAGGGAATGAGTTCCACCTGTAATTGGTTAGTCACTTAGGTATCTACGTTCATCCTATCGGGCTAACTACCTAAGTTAATAGGACATATGAATATGACTTGCTAGGAACATCACCCTATAGAGCGCGACCGCATGGCTGATTATCATTTAGAGGGTACGGGTACAACAGCTAGCCTAGCCCGGTGCTGTCAACAGTATCAACAGTATCAACATACATCCCTTTATAGAAGTGGAGTTATTATCATGCGCGAGCGATTGCTCATCATAGCTTTGTTTGTTGTGGGGGCGTTGTCCCTGGCCGGGTGCAACCCAGGCGTCGAGGATGCGAACGCGGCACCACGTCAAGTCCAGGCCCCGGCGGCCACGAATACTGCCGAGGCCCCCGCCGTGCCCACCAGCACGCCCCTGCCGACCGAGACCCCCCGTCCCACCGAAACTCCCTGGCCCACGCAGGTCGTGAGCAAGGAAGTCTGGTTCAACATCCACGACATCGAGGACAAGGCGGCGGCCATTCGCGGCCTGGTGGTCAAAGAGGACGTGCCGGAGCTTTACATCACTCCCCAGCAACTGCACGACTATTTCGCGGCTCATATAGGCGAGGGCTACAGCATAGAGGAGGCCCAGCAGGACGAGGTGATCGCCTGGCTCATGCGCCTCATCAAGCAGCGGGACGTGGACCTGGAAAAAAAGGCGGTGGAGGTGCACACCGAAGGTATACTCGGTTTCTACAGCCCCGATACGAAGCAGCTATTCGTGCTGGGCGAGGCCGACAACATGGACCCCGACACTCGCGCTACCCTGGCCCACGAGTTCACCCACGCCCTGCAAGACCAGCACTTCGACCTGGTGCGCCTGATACAGCAGTACAGCCACGACAGCGACCGCCGCCTTGCCATGCGCGCCCTGGTGGAGGGTGACGCCACTATGTCCGACCTGCTCTATACCTACTACCACGAGCAGATAGACTATTCGAAGCAGGAGAAGGAGAGCGTCGCCGTTAGCAACGCGCAGGAGCAGTCGAGCGAAGAAGAGGACATGGAAGGCATGTACGTAGCGCGCACGATCTACTTCCCCTACATCCAGGGCAGCGACTTCGTGTACGAGCTGACGAGGGTGGGCGGCTACAGCACCATCAACCAGACCTACCAGGACCCTCCGGTGTCGAGCGAGCAGATCATGCACCCTGAGAAGTACCTGCAAACTCCCCACGACATACCGCTATACGTGGCCCTGCCAGCCCTCACCGACACGCTCGGCACTGGCTGGACCTTCAAGCGCGAGGACACGGCGGGCGAGTGGGAGCTATTGATGGTGCTCGATGAGACCAAGGCTTCCAACTCGGAGAAGGCGGCGGCAGGTTGGGGTGGAGCCAAGTACGGCTTCTACACGAAGGGCGAGAACGACGGCCTGCTCTTCTTGCACACCCGCTGGGACACTGCCGCGGACGCCGACGAATTTGAAGCCGCGGTCCGCGAAGGTCTCGACAGGTACGGCAAGGACGGCAGCGTCTGGACCGAGGGCGGCCGCTACTTCGCCCTAAAGCGCGAGGGCCGCGACCTCTTCTACATCGCCTCCACCGACCGCATAGCCGTAGAAGCGGCCTGGGGAGCGGCGGTTGTGGAGAAGTAGACAAGGGGTTAAGGAGGATAGATGAAAGACGGAGGGCAAGGTGTTGCTGACCTGGCCCTCTGTTGTTTAGAACCTCCAAATGCCATACTTGGGGTGGTCCTTGAACCAGCGGGTAGGCAATTATGCCTAATATCAACACTCCAGGTTAGGCCTTGTACGGAAATTATCCGTAGTTCCACCGATGTAAGTTGCAGTGCTAGAAGCTACACTCACGCTGTAAGAGGTATCGTTATCACTCGTTTAGTGGCGCTGTTGAGGGTTTCAGCAGTAGCTAATACCTTGTTTGGCAGGAGAGCCTTATGAAACGTGTCCCGGTCTTTCTCATGCTTGCATTGGTATTTCTCTGTGCAGCACTTACATTCTTCGTAGCGAGAATAGTAAATCCCCCTATTGATTGGCGCACTGTAAGGCCTGCAAGCTCAACCACCACGTGCGGCTCCTGGCAAGTGATGAGTGGAGAGAACGCCGGTGGGTTTCTAAGCGAGTATGACGTGAGGCTCGTTCAGGTGGCAGCATTATCAGATGAAGATGTGTGGGCGGTGGGCAGCAAGATACAGACGCTAAACGTGCCGAACTTCGGCGGCAGTCCAGAGCACGAACTGGCTTTGCTGTTGCACTGGGATGGCGGCAACTGGAACCAGGTCTCGATACCTGACGTGCAGGGCCTGCGGCGGCTTAGCTTCACCACTGCTGAAGCCATAGGTGAGGACAATGTGCTGGTGGGCGGGCAGTACGAGGATGCGGGGGGAGCCCACGCCTTATTCCTGTTGTGGGACGATGGAAAATGGCTCCGCCTGTCCTTGCCCCACGTCAATAACACCAGCAATGTCGTGCGCGCGCTGGCGGGCACATCCAAAGACGACCTGTGGGCTATAGGCTCTTTCGTGCTGTCCGCGGGGGCAACCCCACAACAACTCATCCATTGGGATGGAAATCAATGGACCACCGTAGATACAGGAATAGTAGCTACCAAGCCACGCGAGGAGATAACACTGCACGACGCGGCGATTCTTTCAAAAGATGACATGTGGTTTGTTGGTTACCGGCAGACAACCCAGGGCTATTTTACGATGAGTATTCACTGGGACGGCAGTAACTGGACGGAAGTGAGTCTTCCTAAGCCACACCCGAATGACACTCGCAGCCGGCTTACTAGTGTGGCGGCTGTGTCCAAGGATGACATTTGGGCAACCGGGACGAAGGAGGACAGCAACCACATGCTTTCTTATCACTGGAATGGAAAAGAGTGGCTAATCGTGGACGCTCCACGATATGAGAGAGACCTCCTGCAAGCCGTTGCTGCCCGCACAGGCAACCAGGGTTCCAGAGCACAAGCGCAAGTGTGGGCGGTAGGTCAATTCGGAGGTAAGATGGACCCTGCTACCAATCTCATTCCGACCTACCCGCTCCTGATGCACTGGGAGGAGAATGAGTACAACGAGCACAAATGGAACGTAGCGCTCTCCCTTGAGGAATGGAGTGAAGGGGTGCTCAATGACGTAACCATCCTGCCCAATGGCAACGTCTGGGCTGTCGGCCATTACTCAGAACCAAAAGCTCCTGGCCGCTGGTATGACCGGCGAACAAAAGCACTTGTAGTCGAGTATAGACCGCAGGGGTGCCAACCCTGAGTTGATCATGAGAATGCTCGCGGACTCACAAGTCGTAACTTGTAGTATGCCCCGTCGACCAACCTTGACTCCGCTTCCCCCAGTATCTATACTTCAAAGTGCAGGGCGTCCGCGGCGCTTGTTGCAGGTAGAAGCCCAAGAACCTTTCCCTGGGTGCGACGGTATATCTTATGTGGATGCATACCGGGTGTGCCCTTCCCGCCATTATTCTCTTGACCTACGGTAATTATCGTTTGCAGGGGCTTCTTACCTTCGTAACTTCCCTCAGATTGGAGTAATCATGCGCCACAAAACGCGCGCTTTTCTCATCGCGGCAAGTCTGCTGCTTGTGACTGCCTGCAACGGCACCGGCCTCCCCGTAGCGCCCACCAACACGCCTCAGCTTGGCAACGAGTCGGGGGCAACCCCCACCGCCGAGTCGGTAGCGAGCTTGCCCACGGCAACCCCCCGCAACCAGACCCGCCCCACCAGGACCCCCCGCGGCGCTCAACCCACCGAAGAGCCTACCGAGGTCGCCACGGCGGAAGCCACGGAGGACGTTGGGCCGCAGCCTACCTCGCAGGCCGTAGACCCCGACCTGGACAGAGAGGTCAGGCAGGTCGAGGAGGACACCGCCACCGTCAGGGGCCTGGAGCCTATGGGCGATGTGCCGGAGACCTTCCTCACCCAATCGCAGATGAAAAGCAACCTGTTGCGCGACATCAGCGAAGACTACTCGCAGGAAGAGGCCGACCAGGACACGATGGAGCTTTGGCTGCTGCGCCTGGTGGATGACCCCGACCTGGACCTGTTGCAGTTGCAGATAGACCTGCTAGGCGAGCAGGTACTGGGCTATTACGATCCCGAAATGGACGAGATGTACGTGCTGCGCAACCAGTCGGACCTCAGTCCCGGCTCCAAGCAGACGCTGGCCCACGAGTTCGTGCACGCTTTGCAGGACCAGCACTTCGACCTGGAGAAGTTACTGCCCGAAGATAGCCACGATGACGACCGTTCGCTGGCGATTAGGGCAGTGGTTGAAGGCGATGCGACTATGGCCGGGTTGAGCTACGTGCGCGATTATTTCACGGATGCGGATATAGAGGAGTTTCTCGAAGAAAGCTCGTCCGCCGATACGTCGGTGCTGAACAGCGCCCCCGCGTACCTGCGCGAGAGCCTCTACTTCCCCTACGATGCCGGGGCCGACTTTGTGAACGAGCTGCTGATGATGGACGGCTTCCAGGCGGTAGACGAAGCCCTGGCCGACCCGCCTGCTTCCACCGAGCAGATACTGCACCCGGACAAGTACTTCGACTCGCCACGCGACGAGCCGATACAGGTGCCTGTGCCGCCCCTCACCGACACGCTGGGCGCGGGCTGGACGATGGTGGACTGGGGCACGCTGGGTGAGTTCGACCTGAGGGTGATCCTGGACGAAAACGGCGCTGCCGACCCCGATGAGGCCGCGGCGGGCTGGGGTGGCGGCAGCTACGCCTTCTACCAGAGTCCAGACCGCGTGTTGGGCCTGATGTATACCGCAATCGATTGGGACAGCCAGAACGAATCCGACGAGTATTTCGACGCTCTAGAAGAGACGTTCGACAACGCCACCCGCGCTGACGACCTCTACGAACAGGACGGCCGCTTCTACAGCCTCACGCGGTCGGGCACGACCGTTACGCTCATCTCCTCTAACGACCAGGCAACGCTGGAGAGTGTGGCTAAATAGTGGTTCGGTAGTATACTAACCACTAACCATCATCCTGTGGGGTGAAAATCCCGATAAAACAAAGTCCGCCCCACGGCGGACTTTGTTTTATGCAGCCTGGGATAACCCGCGACTACTTTATATACCCGCCTACGTACCACAGGTGATATACCACCGCATCGCGGTACTTGATGATTTCCTCACCGATGAACTCGGCAAGGTAGCCTATGGGGTGGTTGATGTACTCGAAGCCGAAGTACTCGTACTGCGAGGGGCCGCGATAGGGCATGTCCTCGCTCACCTGCGACAGGGCAGTGCGCAACACCGCGTACACCCACTGGGGCTGCAAGTCCCACATGAAATGCGGCATCAGGCCGCCTGAATAACCCATGCCCCAGATAGCCTTGCCTTTGTGGAAGACCGTTTCCTGCCCCGAAAATCGCTCGAAGCCGAAGTAGAGGTTCTTATAGGAATAGTCGCCGTGCGCGTATTCAAGCACCGTCACGTCGGGCATGGAGGCACTTAGCGACATGGCGTCCTTGGAGGGCAGCGCCTTGCGCTTCGCCTCCACCAGGAACTCGGTGAACTCGCTTACGTCAAACGACCTGGGCTGCTGCTCGCCCGTCACCTGCTGGTTGTTCACTCCCAACAAGACCTTTTACCTCCGGGTTCTGAAACGTGAAACGTGAAACGTGATGAGTAACGCGAAACATGGTTCCGCGATCGTGCCGCGACATGGGCCTGAGACTTGGTAGCCATAGATAGACCAACTCGCCCGTGCATGCGGGTAGGTCGAGTCGAGTATAGCACCCACTCGAAGGGGCTGTAAATAACCATTTGGTATAGATACGTTAGCCCGTTGGTAAGGGGTGCCGCATACTCCACGGCTGCGAAATAGCAGCAGCACGTACCGAAGCCGGGGCAGACGCACTTCCGGCCCTTCCTTGCCATCCTTCCTACACAAGAGTTACAATTATGGTGAGATATAATTGCATCTTTCTAGTGCCCGCTTGAGATACGTTCAAGCGGGCGCACCCTCAACGTGGTGGGAGGACCAAATGGCAGTAGAAACATCAACATTGACGACAAAGAAGGGCCTGGCCCAGATGCTCAAGGGCGGGGTAATCATGGACGTGGTGACGCCCGAGCAGGCCCGCATAGCCGAAGAAGCAGGGGCCGTGGCCGTGATGGCGCTGGAGCGGGTGCCCGCCGACATCCGGGCGCAGGGCGGCGTGGCCCGCATGTCGGACCCGGCTATGGTCAAGAGCATCATGGACGCGACCACCATCCCTGTCATGGCGAAGTGCCGCATCGGGCACTTCATGGAGGCGCGCATCCTTGAGTCTATCGGCATCGACTACATAGACGAGAGCGAAGTCCTCACACCCGCCGATGACCGCTACCACATCAACAAGCACGACTTCAAGGTGCCGTTCGTGTGCGGCTGCCGCGACCTGGGTGAGGCTCTCCGCAGGATAGGTGAGGGTGCCGCCATGATCCGCACCAAGGGCGAGGCGGGCACGGGCAACGTAGTCGAGGCAGTGCGTCACATGCGCTCTGTGTGGGCTGGCATCCGCAAGTTGCAGAACATGTCCCGCGACGAGATGATGGCCGAGGCCAAGGAGCTAGGCGCTCCCTACGAGCTTGTAACTTGGGTGGCCGAGCACGGCAAGCTGCCGGTGGTGAACTTCGCGGCAGGGGGTGTAGCCACACCAGCCGATGCCGCCCTCATGATGGCGTTAGGTGCTGATGGCGTGTTCGTTGGCTCCGGCATCTTCAAGAGTGGCGACCCTGAGCGCCGCGCCCGCGCAATCGTGCAGGCAGTGACCCACTGGGACAACCCCGACATTTTGGCCGAAGTCAGCATGGACCTGGGCGAGGCGATGGTCGGCATCAACGTCGCCGCGCTGCCGCGTGAGGAGCTACTGTCCGTCAGGGGCTGGTAACTATTTGAGAAGCTTCTATGGCTTGTTGGTTGTGCTGCTGTTAGTGTTGGGGCTGGGACATTGTACTAATTCCTCCCCGGCCCCTACAGCTACGACGTCGGACGTTCGATACCCGTATATAACTTCAGGCTCGATGTAACCGAGTTGGTGGATCGTGGATGGCACCCAGGCGATAAGCTGCCGCTGACCTGGACGGCTATAGAGGCGGAATCTACCGCCGACCCGGCCATTCCCGTCACGCTGACCGTATCCATCTCTGGTCCGGCAGGCTCTAAAGAGGAGGCTATGGACCAACTGGAGCAGGGAAACGCGGGTCTCGTTTCTAACGTAGTTCATGCAGATAGCCGGATCGGTAATGTTCCACCAGGCGAGCTACAATTACCCGCCGACCTGGAAGAAGGTTCCTATTCGCTAACGGACACCGTCGAATGGCCGAACCAAACGGAAGAGGCAACCAAGACCATCACCATGGTTAAGTAAGCAAAGTAAGGACAATTTGCCACTACGCCCAAGAACAACACATCTGCAAGCAATATTCGCTTTAGCTTTGGCTTTGCTGGTGTGTCCGGTGCTCGTAGCGTGTTCTTTCGATCAGCTAGCGCCTAAACCTTTACGGAAAACGTATACATACAGGTTTGACGCGCAGACTATAGCCAGCCGTGATTGGCACCCAGGAGACACTATGCTACTCAAGTGGGTCGTGCAAGAGGATCCTGTACCGGCGTCATCAAAGGTTGACGTAGGTCTGAACATTTGGATTGTGGGGCCTGTTAACACTCGAGAAGAGGCCCTGGAATGGGTAAGTAGCGGGAGGAGCGCCGTATTCACCTTCCGAACGAGCACCGATAACAGATTTGGTGCGGACTCAGATACCGAATTCGACTTGCCGGCAGACCTCGCGCCAGGGTCCTACGGAGTCGTGCAAGAGGTGCAAACAGCGGCCAACAATTACAAGTCAGTAACCTTTATGAGGGTTGTGAAGTAAGGAACGCCTCAGGGTGGGAAAGAATGAAGATAGGCATATTGGCCCTCCAGGGGGCATTCAAAGAGCACATAGACACCCTCCGCAAGCTCGGCGCTGAGACCGTTGAGGTGCGGCTGTCGGAGCAGCTAGAGGGGCTTGACGGCCTCATCATCCCCGGCGGGGAGAGCACCGCGATAGGCAAGCTGGCGGTGAAATACGGCTTGCAAGACGCGATACAGCAGTTCGCGCGGGCGGGCAAGCCGGTGTACGGCACCTGCGCGGGCATGATCCTCATCTCGAAGGATGTGGGGCGCGACCAGCCGCTGCTCGGCCTTATGGACGTGCAGGTGGAGCGCAACGCCTTTGGCCGCCAGATTGACAGCTTCGAGACCGGCCTGCCCATGCCGTGCCTGGGCGACGAACCCTTCCCCGCCATCTTCATCCGCGCCCCCAAGATAGCGAGCGTGGGCGCTGATGTGGAGGTGCTGGCAGCACTCCCCGACGGTACGCCCGTGGCCGCACGCGAAGGTCACATGCTTGTTACCTCCTTCCACCCGGAACTCAGCGACGACCTGCGTCTCCACCGCTACTTCCTCGACATGGTAGAGGCACAGCTAGACATAGCGCCTGCCGAGTCGCACCTGGTAGAGGCATAGTTTTGAATTAGCTCGGCGGATGTATTACACTGCCGGGAGAGGTGACCGTAATTCAGGACTCAAGATTGACAACTCGGAACGGCACGGGCGGCTACGTGCGCGAAGCCACGCCGCTAGACCTGCTGCGTATTGTCGCCACCCGCCGCAGGCAGAGAATTCTGCGCCTCAACCCCCCCTACAGCCTGATACAGCCCCAGTCCCTGGTATCCGAGCTGCTCCGCACCCAGGTGCCCTTCAAGTTCCGCGCCGGTTGCGTGCTGGTGTACGTAGACAAAGGTTACGTGCAGGGCTTCGTGCAGGCCAGGCCGCGCTGGGGGCGAGACGAAGAGTGGGCAGTCACCACGCTGGCGACCCTGGACCGCGCTCCCTACCACGTCTCGGAGGCGCTGCTGGAAGCGGTGTCGCAAGCCGCGGGCGAATGCGGGGTGCTCCGCCTGTTCGTGAAAGTGCCGAGCGACGAGTCCGACCTCCCGCAGTTTCGCCGCCTGGGCTTCACGCACTACACCAACGAGCACATCTGGGGTCACCTCTACTTCGCCCAGCGGGGACAGGGCACCGCTGCCGACGAGCCGACTATGGGCCAGGTGCGCAAGCAGACCAACGCCGACGCGTGGGACCTGCTGCAACTCTACTCAGCCGTGACGCCCCCTGCCGTGCAGCGCGCCGAGACGCTCAGCAGCCGCAACTTCCGCCGCAGCTACCTTCCGCGCCCAATGCTGCCGTCGTCCGGCCTGGTGGAGCGAGCCTACGTCTGGCCCGATGCGAGCGGGCAGAAGCAGTCGCTGGGTGGCTACATGCGCCTGGTGACAGGGGCGCGCGCCCACTGGCTCACCACCATGTTCCGGCCCGACGCCGCCAACCGCGATATCTGCCCACAGGCCTTCGACTACGTGCTGTGGAAAGCTGCGAGGTCAGGCCACAAACCGGTGTATTGTGGCGTCAGAGATTACCAGACAGAAGTCGGCGGCATATTGGAAGCCAGGGGTTTCCATCACTTCAGCGAGCAGGCCCTTCTCGTGAAGTACCTGGCCGAACCGATCAAAGTAAAGCAGCCGGTGCTAGCGCCCTTCCTAGCTCGCAACAACACCGAGTTAGTCACCACGGCGAAGACGAGTACCGAGTTCTGAGTGCCGAGTGCCGAGTGAAGAGGCCTCAAGACTGAGACAAAAACATTCTCAGGACGGACGACTCGTAGCTCAGTTCCTGCTAGTATGTAAAGTGGGGGAATAATGCCCCTGATTGAGTGGCACCAAACCACTCGGAACTTGGCACTCAGAACTCGGCACTTTACTTTGGCACTAACTTTGCACATAGAGTGAGCGAACGCCACCGGGACCGTTTGGGACCGGTTTGTAACCCAAAGGGGTGATCTCTTAACAATGCATGAAAATCTAGCTCGTGGTAGCTATGAAGGTCTCGAAGCAGACCTGCCCAAGATCGACCATGCACCCGTCGCGGCCCCCGCGCAGGAATTGGCCGAGCAGCACAGGACTACTGAAAACCCCAATGAAGTAGTGCGGGACGGCGGCGAGCACGTCGTCACCGACGACCTCGAAGCCATCATAGCGGCCCTCCCGGACCATATTATCCGGCCCATAAGGGAATATAACGACCGCGTAAACCTCCTCGAAGTGGTGATGGACCTGGGCCGCGTGCCCGAAGCCCGCTACCGCAACAAGGAGCGCACCCTCAGCCCATCCGAAGTCAGCCGCGCCGACCTCGACTACGTCACCGAGCGCATCGGGGAGTTCGGCGGCGACAACCGCGCGGGTATCGAGCGCACGCTGCACCGCATCTCCTGCATCCGCAATCGCAGGGGCGAAGTGGTGGGCCTCACCTGCCGCATAGGCCGCGCGGTCTACGGCACCATCTCCATCATCAAGGACCTGGTCGAAACGGGCCAGAGCATCCTCATGGTGGGGCCTCCCGGCGTTGGCAAGACGACGCTGCTACGCGAGTGCGCCCGCGTGCTCTCGGACGAGGTGCGCAAGCGCGTGGTGATCGTGGACACCTCCAACGAAATCGCGGGCGACGGCGACATCCCGCACCCCTCCATCGGGCGGGCGCGCAGGATGCAGGTGCCGCTGCCGGAGCGCCAGCACGCCGTGATGATCGAGGCGGTGGAGAACCACATGCCCGAAGTAATCATCATCGACGAGATAGGCACCGAGCTTGAGGCCCAGGCGGCCCGCACTATAGCCGAGCGCGGCGTGCAGCTAGTGGGTACGGCCCACGGCACCAGCCTGGAAAACCTGATGCTCAACCCCACCCTCTCCGACCTCGTTGGTGGCATCCAGACGGTGACGCTCGGTGACGAAGAGGCCAGGCGGCGCGGCACCCAGAAATCGATCCTGGAGCGCAAGGCCCCGCCCACCTTCGACATCATGGTGGAGATACTCGACCGCGAGCGCGTGGCGGTGTACCGCGACGTAGCCGAGATGGTCGACTCGCTGTTGCGTGGAGACATACTCCCGCCTGAGATACGCACTCGCAAGGCCGATGGCACGATCCATACCGAGATCGCCCACATCGCGCCCAATCGGGAGCGTGCGGGCAGCCCATCCATGCGCCGCGAACAGCAGCAAACGAGGGGTGGTCGCTACAACGAGCGTGGCTATGGCTCCCACGGCAGCTTCGACCAGGCCCCGCCCAACGCTCCTAGGCGACAGATGCAGGGTGGGCAGCAGCCGGGCACCACGCGCGGCGAGCGGCTCACAGGGCGCAACTTCCAGGACGCCGGTGGAGGCGGGAGAAATCGCCCTTTTGAGGGTGGGCGCGTTGATACCGGGTACGCAACACCGTCGAACGCAGGGTTCGACGCGCCCACGGCCCCCACACAGCAGGCAGCTTATGATGAGAACGACCTTGTAGACGTGCGGCAAGAGGAAGGTCGCAGCGAAGGCAGCCCGGACGGCGGCCGTGAGGCCGCCCGCGAGGCCAGCCGGACGACCCGCATAGGAGCCAGCGCCTCCTCCAACAAGCCGCTGCGTATCTACCCGTTCGGGGTGAGCCGCAACAGGCTGGAGCAGGCGATCAAGGACCTACGGGTGCCCAGCACGATGGTGCGAGACGTTGACAACGCCGACATCGTGATGACGCTGAAGAACTATTACCGCAAAAGCCCGCAGATGCTGCGCCAGGCCGAGCAGGACGGCGTGCCGGTGTTCGTGCTCAAGAGCAACACCCTGTCGCAAATCCAGCAGGCCATCGCCAGCGTGTTCGATGTGTCGGTGCCCGCCGACCCGGTGACCGTGGCCCTCGAAGAGACCGAGGATGCCATCACGCAGGTGATGGAGGGCGACCGCCCGGTGGACCTCACGCCGCAGTCGGCCCCCATCCGCAAGCTGCAACACCAACTCGCCGAGCGCTACAACCTCGGCTCGATCAGCCGAGGCAAAGAACCCTTCCGCCGGGTGAGGATCTTCCGCCAGGACTAGCGCAACAGAGCTCTCAGCATGATAAGAGCGGCAACACTTCTGGCGAGTGTATGCCGCTCTTGCTGTAGATGGTAGAATACAGCGGAGACTGTGGATGGGGGTCATACAACATGGTTTCAGAGAATCTAATCATTGACGAGGCCAGGCAGCATTGGGAAGCCGGACAGGCTCTAGAAGCTGGTCGCATCCTATTTGAACACCTCCCCGAAGAGGCTCGACCAAATTGGGCTGCTAACGTACTAGCGCTCGCTGCTAGACATTTTCCCACGATTCCTGAGGTTGAAAACGTACAAGCTATCGCTAAATCACCGGACACTCACATCTGGCTTGAGGCTAAGGAAGCATTCCACCAGGTAAGAGCACTTACTTTACGCGTGGAAAGGCAAGGACCACAGGAGCAGCTTTGTTTTCTCCTACTAGCCGAGAACACCGCAAAGCTCACTTACAACTCCTTTCGACAGCCTGCGTGGGTGGAAGAATTTGCGCCGCCTTTGAGTGGATTCGATGCCGACGCTGGCTGGTGGATTGCGGCCAATGCTCGGTGTATCGTAGATGCTCTGGATGACACTGAATTCACAAATGTTCCATGGGATACTTTGGTTGCCCCGTACCGCGTTTGATGCACTCCTAATCTACTGAAGCAGTTGCGGGTCACATCCAGTGACGCCTGGCTAATCACAAACCCAAGAGGCCACAAGACTTGGCACCCGGCCCCTCCGTGCACTAGCATAATGGTCGCGGATGTGGCAATATAGCACCGTAATAGCAGGGCTACTCCCAACACTCAGGAAAACGTCCCTCTGGAGACGAGCATGAAGGCGATAGTAGCGGTGGTGCAGGGCGAGGACAACGCACGGTTGAGCAACGCCCTTCGCAAGAACAACATACGATTCACCACGGTGGACAGCACCGGCGGTTTCCTGCGCGAGCGCAACGCCACCTACCTCATGGGCGTGGAGGACAGCCAGACCGACAAGGTGCTGGACCTGCTGGCCGAGAACTGCCACACCCGCGCCGAGTACGTATCCTCCTACCCCTCCGCCTTCGACCCCACCGAGTTCTACATGCCCCGCCCCATAGAAGTGCAAGTCGGCGGCGCTACCGTCTGGGTGCTGGACGTGGAGCACTTCGAGCCATTGTAACGGAGAGACGGAAACGCCAAGACGCGGAGACGCCAAGGACCACGCCAAGATTGGGATTGTGGCTCAAGATAAAGGAGCAGGGTACATGACGTTGTACCCTGCTCCTTTTATACTCTCCAAACCTTAATCCTCTTGGCGTGGTCCTTGGCGTCTCCGCGTCTTGGCGTTTCCGTCCAAAATTCGTCACGTCCTTGCGCGCATGTGTATAATGGATGGCAGAAGTGGCCCAGACTTGCACTGCGGCCGCTTTTCTGTGAAAGGGGCAGCCGGTGCCCGGAGAACCGTGGTACTGCAATTGCAAAGCACCGGGCAGCCACATCTTGAGGATAGAACCGCTTAATGAGTGATTTTTTAGACGCGCTGCGTGGTCCACTTACCCTGTTACTGGCCTGCATGGGGTCCTACATACTGGCCCTCTATTTCGCTACCATCGTCTGGACCTTCCGTGATATTACGGCCCGTACCCGCGACATCATATCCATAGTGCTGGCTATCGCGCTGGTCGCGCTGGTGCCGTTTGCGGGCATCATCATCTACAACATCCTGAAGCCCAAGGAAACCCTGTCCGAGGCCTACGAACGCGCCCTGGAAGAGGAGTACCTGTTACAAGACATCGAGGACAGCGAAATCTGCCCCTCCTGCAAGCGCCGCGTCAGCGCGGAGTTCCTCTACTGCCCCCACTGCCGCACCAAGCTCCGCGACGAATGCGAAAACTGCGGCCGCCCTATCAGCGTCCGCTGGGCAGCATGTCCTTATTGCGGCAAACAATAGAGACGTAAACGCCAAGACGCCAAGACGCCAAGAACCCGCCAAGAGTATAGAGGTGTGGCTCAAGCAAAAGGAGCAGGGTACAACATCACGTACCTTGCTCCTTTTGCTTGAGCCACACTCCTGAACCTTGGCGGGTTCTTGGCGTCTTGGCGTCTTGGCGTTTACGTCTCCTATCTAGCGGGTGCGTGACGCTCGATGAAGGCGAGCAGGCGTTGGGCCAGGTCGTCGGCGTGCTCGGTGAGGAAGATGTCGGTGCCGTGCGCGCTGCCCGGATAGATGTGCTTCTCTTTTGGATTGGGCATGGCGTCATACATCTTCGTCATGTCTGGTGTCAGGCGGTCCTCTTCGGTCGAGATGAACAGCTTGGGCACTCCGACGGCAGGCAATTGCGAAGTCGGGATTGCGAAGCCGGTAAATGACGAGGGCGATGCCAGGACGATCAGCGCCAGGGGCTTCTCGGTAGCCACCAAGGCCACGGAATAGCTGCCTCCACAGCTTGCGCCAGCCAGCACCAGGTTGGTAGCCCCCTGCGCCCTCGCTAGTCCGGCCACCGCGTGCAGGTCCACCGGCCCTAAGCCAACATCAGGGCGCGCACCTGATATCCTCCTGGATAGGTTGACACCTCGGTAGTCGTACGTAATTGCCATGTAGCCGCGCGAGGCAAGAGTGAGCGCGAAGTCGGTCCAGCCGTATCTGCCTGCCTGGTCGCACTGTGGCGACAATATGACGGCAGTCTTGCCACTGCCGTATATCGAGGCGCTCAACGTGGCACCATCATCCGTCGGGACGCTCACCAGATTGCCCATGCGCGCCTTCAAGCGAGCGGTGCCAAGCTGGCTGAGTAACACGTCGTGCGGGGGTTGGTTCTCAGGGTGTAGCTCGAACACCGCACGCTCAAAGTACTGCACGCGGTAAGTCTTGCCGTCTAACTCTGACTTCTCCAGGAACTCGTCGGAGATAGGATAGCCCTGCTGTGCCAGCCCACCGTTCTCCCGCCAGTATTGCAAGAACCTTCCGCCCAGCCTCTTGCCAGTCTCGTTGAACAGCACAGAGCCGGGGCTAGTGTTAGGCTCCTGGTTGGGCGCGCCCGACGGATATTTCTGCTTGTAGGCAGCGTTGCCGAGCAGCGAGAGCAGCAAGTCATGAGGTGGCTCGTTTTCCGGGTGTGCCTCGAACACCGCCCGCTCGAAGTACTGCACCATGTAAGCCTTGCCGTTCACGGGGCTGCGCTCCTCAAACCTGCCGCTGATCGGGTAGCCTTGCTGGGCCAGTCCACCGTGCTGCTGCCAGTAGTCGAGGAACTGGTAGCATATATCGTAGCCGGTCTCCGGAAATTTCGTACAGCCTCGTTGCCCATGCGCTTCGGGTTGCGCTAACGAAGGAATGCCTACAACCAGCAACACCACAATGGACAATCGGACCACCCTGCGCCTGAGCATAGCTGCCTCCCTGGATGTGTGTCCTGTCACTACTTGGGGCAGCGCAATTTCAGGAGTTACATGCCAAATCAAGAACAGAAAAGCGGCCCTACACTATATATGTCGGCTATGACTATATAGTTCCGGCCAGGGTCTTCCACTCGTAGGCGGGAACAGAGTAGAGAGAAGGGGGAACGTGAGGACTTCGGAAGTAGACAGGCTTACCTGTGAGAGGAGGTACGGGGCCTGAGGAGGCACAGGCTAATACGGGCTACCAGCGGGGGAAGGTGGCTTCGGCTTCTTCGCGGAGTTGGACGTAGCTTTCGTAGCGTAGCTCGTGGATTTCGCCTGCTTCCACTGCCGCCTGGATCGCGCAGCCGGGTTCGGCCATGTGGGCGCAGTCGCTGAAGCGGCAATCGTCCAGGTGGGGGCGGAACTCAGGGAAGCAGTCGGGAAGCTCTTCCGGCGGCACCATCCAGACGCCCACCTCGCGCAGACCGGCTGTGTCGGCCACCGATGCGCCATCGGGCAGTTGTATGAGATAGCCTCCAACCGTGGTGTGCCGCCCCGTGCCGTAGGCCGCGCTCACCTGCCCCACGCGCAGGTTGAGGCCGGGGTACAACGCGTTGAGCATGCTCGACTTGCCCACGCCGGATGGCCCTGTAAGCACCGACGCTTTGCCTATCAGCGCCTCGTGCAATTCTGCCAGCCCGACGTTCTGCTTTACGCTGGTGAAGTGCACCGGGTAACCGGCCATGCTCACCGGCTCGAACATGGCGCGCACGTCGTCCAGGCTGTCGGCAAGCTCGATCTTGTTGATGACCACCCGCGCCCCCAGGTGATTGGCCTCAGCTACCACCAGGAAGCGGTCGAGCATGGGGATGTTGGGCGGGGGCAGGGCAGCCGCGAAGACCACGACCACCTGGTCCACGTTGGCGATGAGCACCTGGCGCTTGAGCCGCGTGCCCGCCGCCCGCCGAGCCAGCACGCTCTGCCGGGGCAGCACCGACGCGATGACGTAATGGTCCTTTTTGCCTTGCAACTCCACCCAGTCGCCAACGGCCGGGGGGTCCTCCTTGAAGAGCTTGCCCCGGATCGGGATGGTCACCTTCTCGTCGCCGATCTGCACCGTGGCAACGTCGGCGTAAAGGCGGATTATTTGCCCCTTGATGGGGTCTGTAGAATCGTTGTGTGACATTGGCGCTTGCCTATACTATACCCCACTTTGTCATCCTGAACGCAGTGAAGAATCTCGTCCCTCACCACCCAAGTGGCACCCTTCTAAGGACTAACACCCTCGTCTCAGGAAAGGTGTTATACCTAAGAGAGGGACGAGATTCTTCACTGCGTTCAGGATGACAAAAAGTGAGATGGTCCAAATCTCCTATTTTGATCCAGCACGAGCCACTCATAATATGGCTTGTCAAGGTGGCAGGTTGTGGCTTACAATACCAGTTGGCGATGAAGCCAGCACAGGCTCAGAACTTGCTCTTTACCGGGCCAGAGACTGTAATAGAATAGGCCACTGCTAGACACTGCCACGCTCACGGTGTGGGCAAGTACAACAAGGAGGTTGACTTATGCAAGTCACAGACAGGCCGGTTACTATCGATTTAGGTATCGAAATCGACCCCGCGAGGCACAACCTTAACAGCGCGCACCTCGTAGAAGAAGCTATCCGCAACAACGAAGGCACCCTCGCCGCCGAGGGGCCGTTGGTTGTAAGCACCGGCCAGTACACCGGACGCTCCCCCAAGGACAAGTTCGTCGTCCAGGAGCCTTCCAGCCAGGACAACATAGCCTGGGGCGCGGTGAACCAACCCCTCTCCGAGGAGAAGTTCGACGCGATTCGCGAAAGGCTCATGGGGCATATTCGCGACAAGGCGATGAAGCTCTACGTGCAGGACGTGTACGTCGGAGCCGACCCCAACTACCGCCTGAAGGTGCGTATCTACACCCAGTTTGCATGGTCCAACCTCTTTGCCCGCAACCTATTCATCAGGCCCACCGAGGCCGAGCGCGTCGGCTTCGAGCCTGATTTCACCGTGGTGGACGTGCCCTCGTTCCACGCCAACCCCGACATGGAAGGCACCCGTACCGAGACCTTCATCGCCCTCAACCTCGCCCAGAGGCTGGTGCTCATAGGCGGCACCGAGTACGGCGGCGAAATCAAGAAGTCGATGTTCACGGTGATGAACTACGTGCTGCCGGTCAACGGCGTGCTCTCGATGCACTGCTCCGCCAACATCGGCAAGAACGGCGATACCGCCCTCTTCTTCGGGCTGTCCGGCACCGGCAAGACCACCCTCTCCGCCGACCCCAACCGCACTCTCATTGGCGACGACGAGCATGGCTGGAGCGATACGGGCGTGTTCAACTTCGAGGGCGGCTGCTACGCCAAGGTAATCAAGCTGTCGCAGAAGGCTGAACCTGACATCTGGGCCGCCTCCCACCGCTTCGGCACGCTGCTGGAAAACGTGGTGATGCACCCCGACACCCGCGAGCTGAACCTGGAAAGCGCCGAGAAGACCGAGAACACACGCTCGGCCTACCCAATCCACTTCATCCCGAACGCCTCACCCACGGGCACCGGCGCGCACCCCAAGAACATCATGATGCTCACCGCCGACGCCTTCGGGGTGATGCCGCCCATTGCGAGGCTCACCCCGGAGCAGGCGATGTACTACTTCCTGTCGGGCTATACGGCCAAGCTGGCGGGCACCGAGCGCGGCGTGACTGAGCCTGAGCCGAACTTCTCGGCCTGCTTCGGCTCGCCCTTCCTGCCCCTACCCCCGATGACTTACGCCCGCCTGCTGGGTGAGAAGATACGCCAGCACGGGGCCGACGTGTGGCTGGTGAACACCGGCTGGTCGGGTGGGGCTTACGGCAAGGGCAAGCGCATGAGCATCGCCCACACCCGCGCTATGGTGAGTGCCGCCCTCGACAGCTCGCTGGCGCAGGTGCCCACCATCATCGACCCTATCTTCGGCCTACAGGTGCCTACCAGTTGCCCCGGCGTGCCGAGCGAAGTGCTCACCCCGCGCAACACATGGCAGGACAAGGACGCATACGACCAGGCCGCTCGTAACCTCGCCCAGCGCTTCAAAGACAACTTCAACAAGTTCGCCGATCAGGTAACCGACGAGGTGCGCAACGCAGGACCGAGGTAGGGGCTGAAACGTGAAACGTGAAACGTGATGCGGTTAGTGTTATTTGGTACAAGACAGCAGCAGGGTCGCCTATACTTACGAGAGGCGGCCCTGCTGCTTGTTCGGGACCATGTTACCCTAGCCGCATCACGTTTCACGTTTCAGAAACCCATGAGCATAGTGCCGTTTGTACTGGTTGGAATAGCTTTGCTGACGCTGGCGGTGCTGGCGCTTGGGTACTCGGCGCGGCTGAGGCGCGAGAGCGGGCTGCCCTCCGGTGGGGTGGTGCAGTCGGATATGGGCGCGGGGGGCACGCCGGGCAAGCCTCTCTATTCGGCGCGGTACGGGTTGGCCGGCACGCCTGACTACATCGTGCAGACCGGGCGAGGGTTGGTGCCGGTGGAGGTTAAGCCGGGGCGCACCGAGGACGAGCCGCACGAGTCGCACCTGTTGCAAGTACTCGCCTACTGCCTGCTGCTGGAGGAGACCGAGGGCAAGCGCCCACCCCACGGCTTGCTGCGCTACAGCAACAACACCTTCCAGGTGGACTACAACAAAGAGACTCGCGCCTACCTCATCTCGGTGCTGGATGAGATGCGCCAGGCCGCCCGCCTGTCCGAAGTAGACCGCAACCACGAAAGCCCCGCCCGCTGCCGAGCTTGCGGCTACCGCCCCCTCTGCGACCAATCCCTCTGGCCTGCCAATCCCAACTGAAGGAGACGGAAACGCCAAGACGCAAAGACGCCAAGGACGCGCAGAGATTAAGCATGTGTTCTAAGTACTAAAAGGACCAGGGTACAACGTAAAGTAGCCTGGTCCTTTTTTAATCGCTAAACCCTTATCTACTTGACGCGTTCTTGACGTCTCCGCGTCTTGGCGTTTCCGTCTCTCATTGATCCTGGCGCGTACCGTTGCCGCTGGCGTGGTGGCCTGGGATGAGGGTGAAGATGCGGCCTCCGCAGGTGGGGCAGCCTGCCTCCTCCAGGTCGGTGAGCGTGGCAAAGCGCCCGCTGGCCTCTCCGCCGACGGTTAGCTGGCGGCCACATTGAGTGCAGGCGTAGGTCTGGCGCTCGTCCGTGGCCTCCCCGGTGTAATCGCCTTCGACCAGGGGCAGAGTGTCCTCTGTCAGGCGCAGCACGTAGAGGTCGCGGCTTCCGGTGGCATACTGGTCGAAGCCAGGGATTACCTGGGCTATCAGCAGGCCCGCTTCTAGGATGGCCCGTTGCACCTCAAGCAGGTCGCTTGGACTCGTTGAGTTGTAAGAGAGGAATATAGTGCCTTCCGCATTAGCAGCGTCAATAGCCCTGGACAGAGCCAACACGACCCCCGCGTAGGCCTGGGGCGCGTCCACAAAGACGGTATCGAACTCACCCTGCAAGTCTTCCATCAGCGGGCGGCGCAGGTCGTGCGTCACCAGGCCGATGATGAGACCTTCGCCCACGGCGATGTCCCTCAACTGCCGCAAAACCTTATCGCCGGAGTGCAGCGCCACCAGGCGACGCGCCAACCTACCGGATGGTGAGAGCGCCTTGCCCGCGAGCGCGATTGCAGCTGCCTGCGTTACGTCCTCACCCATCACCAGCACGTCTTTGCCCGCCAACACGCCGTGCTCATGCATCAGGGCCGCGCGACGCAGGTTGGTGTCGGGCGTGGGCTGGCTCCTTGCCCCGCCACTCGTTGAAACCTTGCGCGGTTTGCCCAGGAAGTGCTTTTGCAGGCCCTCCAACACAGCCTCCCACTGCGGGCCGGAAGGCGCTACCCCGGTGCCCCCGCAGGCTCCGCACAACTGTGAAAGCTGCGGCTCCTGTGGCCTCCCCTTCTCCGAACGCGCTGGAGGTGGCGACGGGGGAAGGAAAGCGGTCTGCTGCAAAGGCTGCCAGCCCCACTCCTCGGCCAGTGTTTGCCTTGCCCTGGGGGTCATCTGGATAGAGAGGCCCGGTTCCAGCACTTCGGCGCTCTCTAGCTCCCGCCGTAGGGCCGCTACCACGGGCACGGGCATGCGAACGATGCGGGCAAGCACCCGCTCGGTCATAGGGTCCGCGCCCGCCTCCTGCTCGTGCTCGAAGATGGCCCTCAGCACTCGCTCGGCATCCTGCCTGCCGCCGCGTAGCTGCACCTGCTGGGCCAGGCCCTCAAGGAAGCGATCTTTGTCTGCGTAGCTACCTGGCATCGCTAACCCGTAACCCCACCCGGCATAGTGCCGGCTAGTGTCAACACCGAACCCGAGCGAGCGGGCATACTTAGAGATAACAGACCGCCGTCGACTTGCAAGGTCTGGCCCGTCCACTCATCTTGCAGTTGCACGCCGTTTTGCAGGAAGGGAGCCACAGGAATGGCCCCGGCTAGCGGCTCGGCGCCCGTGTTGAACGCCACCACTACCAGGTCCTGGCCGAGGCTCCTTGACATGACGTAAACGGACCCCTGGGCGAAGAGAGTGTGGTAATCGCCACGACGCAGGGCTGGGTGGGCGTGCCGCAGGGCGACGGTCCGCTTGAAGAAGTCGAGCAAGTCGGCGTCCCAGTCGGAGCGGTCCCAAGGGAAGGAGGCGCGGGAGAGCGGATCCTTGCCACCCGCCATGCCTATCTCGTCGGCGTAGTAGACGGAAGGCGCGCCGGGGTAGGCCATCTGGAACAGGGTAGCAAGGCGCAGGGCGGTCTGGTCACCCCTCGCCATCGTCAGGTAGCGCGCGGTGTCGTGGCTGTCGAGCAGGTTCATCTGCACCTCGGTAATTTCGCGGCTGTAGAGCTTGAGAAGGGCGTCTATCTCCCTGCCGAACTCTGCCGCCTCTATGTGCCGCACCGGTGCCAGCGACGAACCCTCTACCAGTGCGGGGTCAATGTTCCGGCCTATGAAGAACTCGATGCACAGCTTGGTGAACAGGTAGTTCATCACCGCGTCAAACTGGTCGCCTTGCAGCCAGCGCCGGGCTTCGTGCCAGATCTCCCCGACTATGTAAGCGTCCGGATTGATAGCCTTGACGCGCGTGCGGAACTCCCGCCAGAAGCTATCGTCGTTGATCTCGGCGGGCACGTCGAGCCGCCAGCCGTCAATGCCGAACTGTATCCAGAACTCGCCCACCCGCATCAGGTACTCGCGCACGTCGGCGTTGGAGGTGTTGAACTTGGGCAGGGCGTGTAGCGACCACCAGGCGTCGTAGTTGGGCGGTACGCGTTCGTCGTAGGCGTTGAGCGGCAGGCTGCGCACGGTAAACCAGTCGATATAGGGCGAGTGCCTGCCGTTCTCCAGTATGTCGTGGAACTGGAAGAAGCCCCGGCTGGCGTGGTTGAACACCCCGTCGAGGATCACCCGCATGCCGCGCCTGTGCGCCTCGTCAAGCAGCACCCGCAACGCCTGGTTGCCCCCCAGAAGGGGGTCCACGTTGAAGTAATCGTAGGTGTGGTAGCGGTGGTTCGCCGCCGATTGGAAGATAGGGCAGAAGTAAATCGCGTTAGCACCCAGTTCCAGCAGGTGGTCCAAGTGCTCCACCACGCCTATCAGGTCGCCACCCTTGAAGCCATGCGAAGTGGGTGGGGAGTTCCACGGTTCCAGGTTGCTGGGCTTATTCAGTGCGGGGCTTTTAGCGAACCTATCGGGGAAAATCTGGTAAAAGACGGCGTCACGTACCCATTCGGGAGTTTGGATCATGTTGGTGGACGATGGACGATAGACGACGGACGATGATTGATAGGCCTATGCTATCGTCCATCGTCCATCGTCTATTGTCCAACTACTGCTCCTTGTAAGTGTAATTCTCCGTTATACAGCAATCTACTTGCCAGCAGCCAGGGCGGACCTGACCCTGGCTACCAGCATCTCGATTGCCACGCGGTTGTGCCCTCCACGGGGGATGATGATGTCGGCGTAACGCTTGCTTGGCTCCACGAAGTCGAGGTGCATGGGGCGCACCGTGCCCAGGTACTGCTCCACCACTGAAGACACCGAGCGGCCCCGTTCCAGCATGTCGCGCTGCAACCGCCGGATGAACCTGATATCGGCGTCGGTGTCCACGAAGGCTTTTATGTCAAGCATTTCGCGGAGGTCAGGTTCTACCAGGATAAGTATGCCCTCGACAATAATCACGGGCCGGGGTTCTACCCGCTCGGTCTCAGGCATGCGGGTGTAGTCGCGGAAGTCGTACAGCGGGCGCTCTACAGGTTGCCAGGCGGCCAGGTGCTCCAGGTGCCTCGCCATCAGCTTCGTTTCGAGAGCGTCGGGGTGGTCCCAGTTGACCTGCGTGCGCTCCTCGATGGAGAGGTGGCGGTAGTCGCGGTAATAAGCGTCGTGCGGCAGGAAGGCGGTGTTCTCCGCCCCCACAGCCTGCATCAGGGCGTGCACTACGGTGCTCTTGCCCGACCCACTTCCGCCCGCCACGCCAATTGTCAGAGGCTTCATCGCGGGTATTATAGCAGGGGGTGGTGAGACGCTGCCAATGCTGCCAGTTCGCGCGACTCGAAGGGATAGGGCGTTGGAACAGGTCCACGGACTTGCGCTGTATAGAGCACAGGGTCGTCAAGAGATGCCCGGCGATGTGCTGGGAAAGGAAGCAGCGTACAAAGCCGACGCCGGACGATTGAAATCGCGGGCTACACATACGAAGTCCGCTACGAAGTCCGCCCTTCGGCGGACTACTTTAGCAACATCTTTACCCCAGGAGAAACCCTTAGCACAAGCCTAGTCCCTGAATGGGACTTTGCAGAATGTAGCCCACGATTTCAATCGCCGGGCGTCGTGTGGCGAAACATGTTGGATATGCGCACCAGTTGTACAGATGGAATAATGCTGTGGAGGCGGCTTAATAGTCCCCCACCACCGACTCATGCCGCTCCCTCTCCCGCACTCCCGCCTCCAGTCCCTTGACGCCCACCGACCTGGAACGCACCTGTTTGTACAGGTCCAGGGTGGCGCGGGCGGTGGTCTCCCAGGTGAAGAGGGCCGCACGGGCTATGCCCCTTTCGCGCAGGCAGGCTCGGAGGCCCGGATCGGAATGGATGCGATATAGGGCCTCTTCAAGTTCGTCCACGGAAAGGGGGTCTACCAGCAAGGCGGCGTCACCCGATATCTCGCGCAACGAGGAGGAGCGCGAGGTGACCACCGGGGTGCCGCAGGCCATCGCCTCGATCACGGGCAGGCCGAAGCCCTCGTAAAGCGAAGGAAAGGCCAGGCTCTCGGCCATCGTGTAGAGCGGCGGCAGGTCCTCCAGCGGCACGTAGCCCGTGAAGACCACATCTTTGGTGAGGCCAAGCCGCTCTACCTCAGCATAAACGGGGCTGACCTGCCACCCCGCCTGTCCAACTATTAGCAGTTTGTGGGGCAGGCTTCGCTTCTTGAGGCGAGCGAAAGCCCTCACCAGGCGCACCAGGTTCTTACGCGGCTCAATAGTGCCCACGTACAGGATGTAAGGCACGTCCAGGCCGTAGCGGCTGCGAACGTCCTCTAGTTTGGCCTGGTCCGTAGTTGGGCGGAAGTGCGAAGAAGCCGCGCCGGGTATGACCCGCACTTTGTCGCGTGGCACTTTCAGGTAGCGGAGAATGTCGTTGCGGGCGCTGTTGGACACTGTGACAATCGCGTCAGCGCGGCGGGCTACGATGGGCATGAGTGTCCGGTCGAGCACGAACTTCTTGAACGTGTGGAAGCGTGGAGTGATGAACACCGTCATGTCGTAGATGGTGACGATGGAGGGGCATGGACACTGCACCGGGGCCAGGTAGTTGGTGAAATGGCACAGGTCGGGGCGGACGTGGCGCAGGGCGCTCGGCAGCACAGTCTGCATCCAGACGGCTCTCACGGGAAAATGGCGGTCGTTGTACTCCAGCTCGCTACCGAGGGGGAAGTAGTCGTCGTTGCGCACGTTGCGGCCCGAAAACAGGACGTAGCGGTTCTCAGGGGAGGCCGCCATGATACTCGCCATCATATTTTCGGTGTAGTACCCCACGCCGGACTTGTGCCCGTGCAGAGCAGACGCCTCAAATCCTACCAGCATGGTGCCCCTTTTGGGATTTGGAATTTCGAATTGCGAATTTCGGATTTGCTTGGATTTCACTAAATTCTAAATTCGCAATTCGAAATTCCAAATCCCCCCACTGCGTGCTTATCGCCATGATGAACCAGAATATTGTGTAGAGCGGCGTGGAGAAGAGAAAGTAGTCCACCAGGCCGTGTAGGAAGAACGAAAGCAGGGCCGCGCCCGCCGCCACGCAAACTACCCATACCCCCGCGGTATACATAGCCTGGTTGCCATGGTCGAACGGCATCAGCACGTTGCGGACAGTGCGCCAGAGGGCCAGCCCCACCAGCCACAAGAACGCCAGCCCGCCCAATATGCCCAGGTTGGTGAACATCTCGATGTACATGTTGTTGGTGTAGATGTTCCTGTTCCAGGTTGACTTGCCGGCGTACTTGCCGTAGAGGTTGCGGAACCCGTCGGGGCCAACACCCGTTATCGGGTGGTCGCGGAACATGGCAAAGGCCGCTCGCCACAACTCGCCCCTCGGCACGGTGGAGGCATCCGAGTCCTCCATTGTCCGCACGCTCACCGGAGGGGTCGTGTTGGGTGGAAGCACTTTCGCCTGCCCGGTTGCCTCCCCCACATCTACCTTCTCCGACTCGACGCGAACCCTGCTCTTTTCGTAGAACCAGGTGACATCTTCCTGCACCAGGTCCCACTCCAGGATGTACTCACCGGCCTTGCGCGGGGCCTCTACTACCGCCTCCACCTGCACGCTGCCGCCTGGGTCCACGTCGTGCGGGAGAGCGGTACGCAGGCCGTCGAACACCGCGTAGAAATCGCCACCGGGATTCTTCCAATGGTAGCTCAAATGCACCTTCGGCACGCGCTCGGCGTTCCAGGGCATAGGCCCCATGTTGGTTAATGATACGGGCACGGTTACAACGTCGCCAACCGAAATGGAGGGGATGCTACCCTGTTGCAGGCCGTAATTATACCACGCACGGTCATTCTCCCCTGTGAGGCGTAAGCGCAACAGCGGGTGCGTCACATAGGTATAGACCACCGCGAGCACCAGCACGCCCACGGCCAGGGCGAGGGGCCGCCACACCTCAGCCCACAGCCAACGGTCGCCACGCACCCGCCTCCGCAGGTACACCGCCAACCCAAACGCCGCCACCGACGCGACCACCCCCGCCCAGGAAGCCCGGCTGAACGTCAGGATGAGGGCCATAGACATTAGGCCAAGGGCGACAAATAGCGAAACCTGTATAACCCGCAACTGTAGGCGGGAGATGCGGCCCTCACCGAAGACGCCCTCGACAAGCCGCCGAGAGGAGAAGAGCACCGCCAGGCCCAGCAGCACAGGCAGGGCCATCTCGAAGTAGACGGCGGCCCCGTTCGCATACTCGAAGCTGCCGCTCAAGCGGAGCAGGCCACCCACGGTGGTAGGCTGCGGCCTGAACGGCATGAGCCAGTATTCGAGGTTGACACCCGGAAGGAACTCCAGCAGACCGATACACGCCGATATAAGGGCCGCACCAACGAACGTGCCCAGCGAGGTGAGCACCCGCCGCCTGCCGCGCAACGCCAGCCACACCGAGGCGTAGACCATCAGGCCCATCACCAGGCGATAGACGAACTGCACCCCCAGCGACTTGTACTCCCCGAAGATGGTGGAGACCACGGAGGCCAGGATGAGCGACATAGCGGGCAGCAGCAGCGGCATCTTGAGCAGGGCGCGCCGGGCCTCTGCCGACATCCCCAGCCGGAAGAGCAATGCCCCGGCCAGGCAAAAGAGAGTGACTTCCAGGTTGGTGAAGGTGGCAAACAGCACCCGGCCCAACGGGGGATAGCCGATCTCGAAGGGGCTTGCCAGCAGCACGAGCAACAGCATGGCAAACAGCAGGCGGTCGGCCAGGACTTCCAACCGAGAAGCGACCTCTGAAGCAGGCACGGGAGTCGTCGGCATCGGAGTAGCAGTAGCGCGTCTTTTCACCGCCGCGCTCACATTACGCCTCCTATGCCCGTCTCGCTCTGTATAACCTGTACCGCCAGGGGTGTGCCGGGCCTCCGCAGGTACCTCAAGATAGCCGCCGCGCACAATGCCACTAGGGTAGCCTCGGTTAAGAAGGTCGCCCAAGCCGCACCCTGCACCCCCATACCTGGGATGAGGACCAGGTTGGACGCCACATTGACAAGCAGGCACACTCCCGAAAAGACCGCATAAACCTGGGGCCGGTCCATCGCCACGAGTGCGTGCGTGAGACCATAGCTGGCGTACATCGGTATGCAGCCAAGCGCCAGGACTTGCAGCACCGGCACCGCCGCGCCGTACCTGTCACCGTAAAGCAAACCAGTTAGCGGCGCAGCCCCCACCGCCAACGCCAGGGAAGCCAGCACCCCCAGCCCCAGCAGCAAGGTCATAGTCTGCCCAAGCACCGGCCGCAACCCTCCCATACGAGCATCGCCCTTGGCACCGGGGCCGCCCTCCCGCGACAGAAGAGAAAAAGTCGCAGCCAGCACCACGCCGGGCACGATAAGGGTTAGCTCGAACAGCTTATACGCCGCGTTATAAATACTTAGGGTCTCACTGGCGTGTGCCGCACCCACAATCGGCGGGATGAGCAGGTTGTCCACCCTGAAGGCAAACATGCTGAACACGATACCCAGGCCCATTGCGGCAGGCTGTCCGAGCGAGCGCCGCCAGTAGGCGAGGTCGAAGGTGTAGTCCGGGCGCACGTAGACGATCAATTGGCTGTAGCTGTAGGCGATAGCCACAACCGCCGCGACATTGGCGGCAATCGCCAGTCCCAGCACATCCAACCCCGCGTACAGCAGAGCCACTCCCAGCAGCAGGTTGATAGCCCGCCCTGCCAGATAAGCAATAGCCTCGTTCTTGAGCCTGCGTAGCGCCCGAAAACAGTAGGCCAGGTACTCCAGCGTGGTAAGCGCGATCATGGACAGGCCGATAAGCAGCACCGCGCCCTTGTTGCCCACCGGCTCCAGCACGACCACTACAAGCATGATCGCCAGCGACACCGCCGACAATCCAGCCTTGATGACCAGTCCCCCGCCCACCAGCCGCGCCGCCGCACGCTCGTCGGTGAAGTAGGGGCGCATGTTGGCTTCGGGTCTGGCGAGGCGCGCCAGTTCGCGTTGGAGGTAGAGTTGCAAGCCGAAGTCTGCCACCTGCGACAGCATGTAGCCGACGCTGAGCGCGAAGGTGAAGTCGCCAAACCCCGCGAGATCGAGACTGCGGGCAGCCAGCATCAGGAGGGCATACTGCAATACCCTCCCAAGCAGGTCGGACATGAGCTTCCACCCCGCGCCGCGACCTACCGCAGCAAGCAACGCTCTCACAGTCACAAAGTCCCTTTACGAGGTAAGTTACAGACGGTGCTGAAACGAGAAACGTGAAACGTGAAACGTGAAACGTGATGCGGCTATAGCGACACACTGGCTGTGGAGGCCAATGTAGGCTACTATAGCAGTGACGTGAAACCTACAGCATTATAAGTTGTGTTAATACAGGACACAACTCAGCGAGGCAAGAGGCAAGCTATACACCTGGGGCGACCAAAGCCCCACCCTGTCATCCTGAGCGAAGCGAAGGATCTGAAGAAAGTGGCTATGGATGCTGTTGAATGTAGGGACAATGATGCTGATGGTTCAGCACACGGGAAAAAGGAGCATCTGAGATCCTTCACTGCGTTCAGGATGACAGAGGGGTGTAGAGTTCAGCACAAGAGACCGAGCCGTATTCACGCACTCTATTGAGCAAGCGGCATCACGTGTCACGTTTCACGTTTCAGAACCAGGAGCACATATGGACCCCAGTCTGCAACTGGACATCGCACTCGCCAATGAGATAAACAACGGCAGTCGTGCGGCCCTGGAGCGGGTGGTGCGCAGGCACCTCGCGCCGGTGTACGGCTACGTGCTGCACAGGCTGGGGCCGGGCAAGGACGAGCTTGCGGCGCGCGTCACCTCCGACGCCTTCGATGACGCCATGCGCCGGATGCGCCGGTATCCACGCGGCGACAGGACGGTGCCCATGCGCTACTGGCTTATACGTCTCGCCACCCGGAGGATCGCGCGGCTCAAGCTGAAGACGCCCAAGCACTCCGACCGGGTTGACGACACGGGCGACGACCTGCGGGGGCTTCAGGAGGCGGTCGCGCAGATGAAGGGGAAGCAGGGTGCCGCCCTGGCGCTGGCCCTTTTCGGGGAGATGCCGCCCGAGGAGATATCTTCCGCGCTGGGGGTGAGCCGCAAGGCCGCCATGCGTTCGTTGCGCCGGGCTTTGCGACACATGGGTAAGGCCCACTTCGCCCAACCCGAAGACTGGAGCCTCGATGGCTAGCCTGCGCCGCATCAGCCTGCCCCTGAAAGGCACCGAGCGCCTCAGGCGTGCCGTCTTTAAGCCGCGCCCGCCCCGCCTGGGTAAGGCCGAGCGCAAGATGGAGGAAGCCCTCAACCAGCTTCGGAGCGGCGTGCCCCTCAACTGGCTGCAAATGGAGGACGACCCGGAGCTTGTCACTCTCGCCCGCCTCTACAGTGTCGCCCGTCACGCACCACGCCCCGGCCTGGAGGCGCTGCCGCCACGCCTGCAAGAAGACACGCTGGACCGCCTGAGCAAGCGCCTGCCCGCGCCCAAACCGCAGCCCCTCAAGCAAGCCCCCACGAGCCTCGCGGGCTTCTCCGAAAACGTGACGGTGCTCACCCAGGCCGAGGAGGACCTGCCTCCGCTTGTGACTACCGCCCCGCAGATGGCGGTAGCGTTGTTCGTCACTACCCTGGTGGTGACCCTGCTGGCAGTGGCTTACAATACCTTCTTCCCGGCACCAAAAAGCCCCTACACCTGGATAGAAGTGCGGGAGAACGGCAGGGTAGTTGCGACATCAAATCTGCCCATAGGTTATAAAGCCCCGGTGTGTCCGGCATCGGTAGTCACCAACACCGTGCCTTACGTAATCCGCAATTACATCGGCGCGTTTGATGAACACAAGGCGCAGGAGAAGGTGGACTTTCCAATTGAGTACCTTCCGACCCTCATGACCGTGGGCAGCACCGACTACGGCCTCGGCTTGATAGAGGCGGCGATAGGAGCCTGCGACGAATTCGGTGAAACAGCCTACTCCAATGTCAGGCTAAACTACCTGGTTACCATGAGCACGCCGGGCCAAAGGTTTCGATCTACTCAGCTCTATGTATTCCAGTCCCGGCAGCAAGTGGTGCCAGTCGAAAAGACCAACGGTATCTTCAAAGATGTGACGCTCGGGGTACATAAAGGGGTCTTCTGGGAGGGCGAGTTCTATCGAGACTACTCCGGCGTCTATTGGTCGGGCCGCGGGACAATTAGCGTGCTGGCGCTGGAGAAGGGTGACCTTGTGACCACCTTCGTCGGCCAGGCAGACAGGGGGATCACTGAGGAGATGCTCCTGGCCCTGGCGCGGAAGATGTACGGCGTCGCGGCCCCCACAGCCACACCAGAAGCCGCCGTCACCGGCACCCCTTCAAGCAATGGCACCCGTCCCGCGAACAGGCGGACCAGCAGATAGAATCCGACGCCACAATTTCGAAATTGGAAATTGGAATTTCGAAATTATGTTGACACCTTCAGGTGGGGCAAGATACAATCGGCCTGATGGCAGATAGCGGCGCGAGCGTGCTTGGAGAGGGGCAGGGTCGAATCCGGCCCTGGGCTTGGGGCGCAATGGCGGGAGTGGCGATTTGTCTGCTGCTCCTCATATGGCCTGTGGGTCGATTTGTCGAATCGGCGTCGGCCTGGCTCGACTACCCCTACCCCAGGGCAGGCTCCGAGGGGCTGATACTGTACGAGTCGCTGCTGGTAAAGCACGGGGGCGACATCTACTCCCCCATCACCCCCGAACAGTTCATCTCCGGCCCCTACCCGCCCGTGTACTATTGGCTGGCGGCTGAGGTCCTCCCGGAGCAGCTACCCGACTTCTCCGGCCCCGGCGCGCCCACCTCCATCTTTCGAGGTGGGCGCATAATCTCCCTCCTGGCCGCACTACTCGCCGCCGCCCTCATCCCGCTAATTATCATCTTCGCGGGCTACCACAACAGGTCGAGGCAGAGGCTCTTGCTCGCCGCAGCCACAGGTCTTACAGGCAGCCTGGTGTTTCTATCGCTGCCACAGACCACCGTCTGGGCCAGCCGCTTCCGGGGCGACATGCTCATGATCGCCTTCACAGCGGCGGGCCTACTCTGCATAGCCCTCGGCTCCAAGCGCAAAACGGAGAACACCCCATCACGTTTCACGTTTCACGTTTCACTCCTCCTGGGCGCGGTATTCTTCTCCCTGGCGTTCTACACCAAGCAGACTGCACTTGCGGGGCCTGTGGCCGCCGCCATATACCTGCTGTTGCGCGACTGGCGGCTGGGGCTGCGCTGGTGCTTCGTCATGGGGGGCGCGGTGCTGCTGCCCTTCATGGCGCTCGACCTGGCGACGGGGCACTGGTTCTTCCTCAAGATGGTAAGCTACCACTCGTTGCGCCTCAGCGAAGTGACCCTCACCCGCCTGCTACAGTTCGCCTTCTGGGAGGACCAGTGGCCGCTCATTCTGCTAGCGCTGGGTTACGTTGGCATCCGGCTGTTCACGCTGGTACGAGGCTACAGGAAGCCTGAAGCCAAACATACTCCCTCGCTGGTAGCCCTGTTCGGCGCGTCCTCGTTCCTGTTCCTGCCAACCGGAGCCGTAATAGGAGCCGACCACAACCACCTGTTGATGTCGGGGCTGGCTATTTCGCTTGCCGTAGGCGCGGCGATTGCCTGGACCGCTAACCGTCTTCTCGAGGAACGGGGCAGGCTGCCGCGGGCGGCTACCGCATCACTCGCTGGGGCGCTCCTATCGGTCGTTATATACGCGGCTGTGACCTCGCCGCCCTCAAGCTGGTACAACCCCGACCTGGACGTGCCCTCGGCGGAGGTACAGGAGCAATACCGGAAGATCGTCTACAACGTCAGCCGGAACCCCGGCACGCTCTTCTTCTCGGACGATCCCGGCATAGTGGCCTTAGCGGGCAAAGAAACGCCTTACGACGACCCATTCACCATGACCGCGCTCGCCGCCACAAACCGCTGGGATGAGGCCGCCTATCGCACCATGCTGCGGGAGGGCCGCTTTGGGCTGCTGGTGCTCTCCTGCGACGTAAGCACCCCGCAGTTCTGCCGGGCCGATACTTTCACCCCCGGCGTGCTGGACGCCATCCGCGACGGCTACAACCTGCTATTCCGTGACATTATGTATACCTACACGCCCAAAGATGCAGCGCCATAGCGAAATAGAATTACCGACGAAACATAACGCCCTTACCTGCCCCAGGCGGGCCACATGGCGTCTTTTACAAGGGGGAACATTTGGTGAGGCTGGCCTTCCGTGAGGCTCAGGCGGGCAATGGAGAGACCGTTGGGGATCCATTGCGGGCCGAAGGAGGCCGACGCGAGAGAGCCGGTCTCCACAACCAGGCGGTCTCCACCCGGCGACCATGCGGGGTTGTTGGTGAAAGGGGGCAGCGGCTCCAACTCGCCAACGCTGCGCCGCCGGATGGCTACCTGTGGCTCGCCCTGCTGCGTGCGGCTGCGGAAGGCGATGAGGTCGCTATCAGCGCCGCTTGAGGCCGGGGAGAAGCGCGGCCCCGGACCCTGGGCGTACTCCCCCAGCCCTGTCCCGACGTAGCGTAGCTCGTTGCGGAAAGGGGTGGCCTCCGCCGCCAATACCCCGTACACCAGCAGCGCCCCCGACAGCGTCTCCGCGTACATGATCGTGTGACCATCGGGCGACCACTCAGGCTCGCCACCCGGCACCTCTCGAATGTCACCCTCCCTACCCGTCGAGAGCGGCCAGCGTAGCAGCCAGAACGGGTTGTTGGCCCCCGACACCGCCACGAACAGTCCCTGCGACGACCACCTCACCGACTTCTCGTAGGCAGGCCCCCGCGACACGGCGGACTCGGTAAGGGTCAGGATGTTCACCGGGTCGCCACCCCCCACGGACGCTGCCCAGGCCTGCTCCTTGCCCATCGTTTCGGGGTCGAAGGTAAAGTAGCCGACCTGCTGGCCGTCGGGGGTCCAGCCGAGTCGCTGGTCGGGGGGGACATTCCCCGAAGCCAGCTTGCGCGGCTCGCCACCGGCAGAAGGCACAACGTACACCGCATCAGCCGTGGTGAAGGCCACCAAGCTGCCGTCCGGCGAAGATTCGGGCGGGTTGGTGACGGGCATGGAAGCCAGTTGCCGCTCGCCGGAGCCGTCTGGAGATATGCGCCACAGCCCGGACGAGCGCACGAAAAAGATGTTTCCAGGCTCCGACGGTACGGGCGTGTAGCCCTTGTTCGGCTCGATGCGAACGGGGGTATAACCCGCCTGGAAGTTGGGGCTTTCGGGATTGGAGGAGCCTGGGGTGGCGGTCGGCAGTTCGGGTGGAGGCACGGGCACCTCGCACCCCGACAGGAGCAACGCAAACAGCAGCAGTGTCAATAACCCATACGAATACCGGCGCATGTTTCAGTATAGCACAGCACAAGGCCCGCGCCAGGCACGGAGGCGGCTCAGGCAGGGATTTTACGGTATTGTTAATGCTCCGCAGCAAGTCCATCACACCAGCCGCAAGTGCCGAAGTATCAGCATACCAGCCACCCTTTGTCATTCTGAAAGCAGTGAAGAATCTCGTCCCTTACCAGGATGTTTCCCCTTTTCCAAGGGGAGAGTGTCCCTTGAAGAAAGGTGCTATTTGGGTGCTGAAGGACGAGATTCTTCACTGCTTTCAGAATGACAAAGGCGAGGCTTTGTACTTCCACTTCGACAATCAAATCGGTGGATTTGGCTACTGTCGCCACACATAAAAGTGCCGGAATCGGGTATAATTAGAGGTACATAGTACACCTGCGCAGAGGTAAACAGAGCTAGAGAAGCGAGTAGATAGATGAGCGCGAGAGAGCATTTATACAAGTCCGAAGCGGTTGTCATCAGGCGTTCGGACCTGGGTGAGGCCGACAAAATCCTCACCATCTTCACCCCCCATTTCGGCAAGCTGCGCGTCGTCGCCAAGGGCGTGCGCAAGGTAAGCAGCCGCCTGGCCGGGCACGTCGAGCTATTCACCCGGAACCAGATGCTCCTCGCCAAGGCCCGCAACCTCGACATCGTCACCCAGAGCGAGACGCTAGATAGCTACCGCCCCCTCCATGACGACCTCGACCGGGTGGCGCACGCCTACTATGCCGCCGAGCTACTGGATGCCCTCACCCCCGACGAGCATGAGAACTACGCGGTTTACAAGGTCATGGTGGACAGCTTCGGCCTGCTCTGCACCGACCCCGATCCCGACCGGGTGCTGCGTTGGTTGGAGTTACAACTCCTCGGCCACCTGGGATACGCCCCTGAAATCACCAGGTGCGTGGAGTGCCGCAAGGATATAGAACCTACAGTAAACACCTTCAGTCCCGCGCTCGGTGGGGTGCTGTGCGCCTCTTGTCGCAGGCCGGGCGTGGGCCGCGACCTCTCCGTGAACGCCCTGAAGATGCTCAGGCTGATGCAGCGCAACCCCTACTCCACCGTCAGCCGCGTGCGCATCGACCCCGATCTGCACCACGAGCTGCAATCCCTCCTCCAGAGCTACCTCTCCTACATCCTCGAACGCGAACTCCGCTCCACCAACTTCATCAAGGGGCTTCGGGCGGAGAGCTAATTACAGGAGACGGAAACGCCAAGACGCAAAAACGCCAAGGACGCGCCAAGATTAGGGTTGTTTGCGGTATAAATTGGAGCAGGTAGACAGGTCCACTATTGGCAAGGAGGGGAAATGGCTGCATACGTGATTGTTGAGGTAGACGTGACGGAGCCGGAGGGGTACGAGGAATACAAAGCGCCTGCGGCAGCCACTGTAATAGCCTCCGGTGGTCGCTACCTGGTGCGCGGCGGCACAACAGAGGTGCTTGAGGGCGATTGGCAGCCGAGGCGGATCGTGGTACTACAGTTCGACAGCATGGAGCAGGCGAAAGCGTGGTACAACTCGGAGGATTACGACCCGCTCAAAGCCGTTAGGCAGCGGACCACCAATAGCAGGATGATTTTGGTAGAAGGGGTCTAGAACACGCCCCTACAACCCAGGCGCCGCTAGCGAGTGAGCAGGGCATCCATCTCGTCAGCGTCTAACACCCGGCCGTTCACATTGCCTACGCGCTCGGTGCACAAATACGCGATGAAGCGTGCCGGGCGTTCCGGGGGGACCAGCATGCCACGGCGGTCGTAGGCGACATACAGGGCGCGTAGCTCCGGGGGGATGGCCTCGGTGGGGCGGGTACGCATATCTTCCTGCATGCGCGTGTTCACGACGCCGGGACGCAAGGCCACAGCTACGATGCCCTGGTTACCCACCTCGGCGGCCAGGATGCGGGTGAAGTGCTCGACCCCGGCCTTCGCCACGCTGTAGGGGGCCATCGAAGGCACCGCCACGGACGCTGAGGCCGACGACACGTTGACGATGCGGCCCCACCGCCTGTGGCTCATGTACGGCAGCGCCTCCCGCGAGCAGAGGAATACCCCCGTCATGTTCACCGACATGGCGCGCTGCCACTCGGCCAGGGAGAGCTGCGCGATGGGCTTGGTAGCTCCCGTTTCGCCCGCGTTGTTCACCAGGATGTCTACGCCGCCCCAGCGCCTGCGCACCTGCTCGAACGCCTCCACCACGTCAGCCTCGCGAGACACGTCGGCGCGGATAGCCATCGAGCGCCCGAAGCCATATTCGTCTCTTATGAGGCGGGCGGTCTCCTCGACCTCCGGCAGCGACCGGGCCAGCGCCACAACCCGCGCTCCCAACTCGGCCAGCGCTAGAGCCGTCGCCCTGCCCAGCCCGCGCCCGCCACCCGTAACCAAGGCCACTTTGCCCTCAAGCTCCATTGCCTGATCCCTCCCTTGCATGCCGGGGAGCGCCCTCTCCCCAACCCCATCTTAGCATGCCGCCCGACGCATGTCCAGCAGAGGTTGATTAGACGAAACCGCCAAGACGCCAAGGACGCCAAGAGCGCGCCAAGACAAGAACGTTTGCACCGCAGAGACGCAGAGGGCGCGAAGGCACGCAGAGAATAGTAGAGGGTGTTCTTACTGGTGCAACACTGTACAGTAAGGTGTTGCCCCTGCCCCTTCCCGAGCAACCATAATCTCAGCGTAACCTCTGCGCTCTCTGCGTCTCTGCGGTGAATAACTATCATCCACTTGGCGCGCTCTTAGCGTCCTTGGCGTCTTGGCGGTTCCGTCTCTAGCCAGGAGTGACTGTGTTATACTGGGTCACTATGTCCAGGGACGTGACGGACAACAGAGAGAGCGAGACGCGCGAGGGAGCCACGGGGGACACCAGGCAGATGCCGCTGGTGGAGGGTCCCTCCGGGGAACCGCTGGGCAAAAAGGCGGTAGAGCCACCCAGGGTCGAAGCCCCGAAAGAGAAGACCACAGCCGCTATACCTACTGATAAGGGAGCAGGCTCAGGCGAGGTGCCCCAGGAGACGGTGCCGATGCCCCTGGCCTCCTGGACCGGCACGCAGGTACAGGTGCCCGCCCCGGTGCACGCGCCCGATAAGCCTCCCCCCTGGCGACGGCGAGCGACAAAGAGCGACAAAAGCCCCCTCACACGCCCGGTGGAAGTATCGGAGCGCCCCGGCCTGCTCACCACCGAGCTGCGCCGCGCTATGCCACCCTGGGCCTTACCCCTGCTCACCTTCCAGCCGTTCAGCGTGTGGCTTGGGACGCGTTTCGGCCTGACCTTGCTGGCTGTACTCGCGGGAGTGATGCTGCCGGGCATACCGCCCAAGGGCACCGCCAACTGGTACGACTCTCCGGGTGGGCCGGTCCTGAATGGAGCAGTGGACCGGCTGGCGGGCGTGTGGACGCGCTGGGACGGCCAGTGGTACCTCAAGATAGCCAGCGAAGGCTACCGGGTTGACGATGGCTCGGCGGCCTTCTTCCCTCTCTACCCGTGGATACTGAGGGCTACCGGTTGGCTGGCGGGCGAGCGATTCATCTGGGCGGGCATCCTCATTTCGGGTGTTTTCTTCCTCCTGGCGATGTTGCTCCTGCACAGGCTGGTACGCCTCGACTTCCACCCGGAGGACGCCCACCGCACCATTTTCTATTTGGCCGCCTTCCCGATGGCCTTCTTCTTCTGGGCCGTGTACAGCGAGTCGCTCTTCCTGCTGCTGGCAGTGGCGACGTTGCTCGCAGCTCGCACGCAACGCTGGTGGATAGCCGCCATAGCGATATCGCTTGCGGTGTGGACCCGCTCCTTCGGCCTGCTGCTACTTTTGCCGCTGGCCTGGGAGTTGTGGCGGGCCTACCACCCTCCCATGCCCACCGAGATTGACGCCATGCCGCCCGCCCGGCCCCGCGCTATCAACCTGTTCTCGCTGGCGCTGCCCGTCTTGTCGCTAATAGGGTTCCTGCTGTTCTCAGCGCTACGCTTTGGCGATGCCCTGGCCCCGCTTACGGCGCAGACCGGCTGGAACCGGCACTTCTCATGGCCCTGGCAGACGATAATCAATGGCTGGAACGCTGCTACTAGCATGGAGTTCAAATACCAGGAAGAGTTGCAAAGCTGGACTTACTTCGCTGCGTTGGTGCTGGCGCTATTTTTAGGCGTGCTGGCGTTGCGCTGGCTGAGGGGCAGCTATAGTCTCTACCTGTGGAGTGGCATCCTCTTCCCGCTCTTCTCAGGCACCCCGCATAACCCGCTGCTGTCGTACCCGCGCTTCCTGCTCGTGCTCTTCCCGATGTTCATGGTGCTGGCTCTCATCGGCAGGAACCGCTACGCCCACCAAATCATCCTCTGGCCCAGCATCCTGCTGCTGGCGCTCTTCACAATAAGGTTCGCTAACTGGTACTGGGTAGCGTGACATGTTCGAGCCAGCCTATTTCCGCGACAACCGCGTCCTGGTGACCGCCAGGGTCGTAGAGTTGGACGGCCAAACCTACTCTGTAGCCAATATACGGAGGGCAGGAGTCGAGCAAATAAACAAGCCCAGCTTTGATTGGTTGCGCAAAGTAAGAGTGATCGCCGCAATCATATTTGTCATAGCGTTGTGCCAGCGGCTGTTATTTGCTTACTTCGACTGGTCGCTAGGCGGTCTTGATAGGATTATTGGTCCGGTATATTACGTCGGGCTGGCCTCCGTGTTATTTGCTACTCTTACGCTCGATATGTTAGGCAAGCTATATCTAGTCGCGCTGGAAGGCAGTTTCGGTACGATAACGGCTTTACCTTCCAGCAACAAGCGATACGTCGTAAAAGTCGCCAGGGCCATAAGGCAAGCCGTGGACGAAACGCAAGAACAGGCGGGCGCGTCCAGGCTTGAAAGCGCGGGAACCGGCTTGTAGCGGCAACTCGGTCACAAAGCAAGTCAGATTGGAGCAAGATGGAACTCACGGGCAAGAAGATAGCCCTGCTGTGCGAGGACCTGTTCGACGACCAGGAGCTAATTTACCCCCTATACAGGATGCGGGAAGCAGGGGCCGAAGTGCACATAGTTGCCCCGGTCGCGGGCAAAGCCTACAAGAGCAAAGTCGGCTGGGAGGTAAAGAGCGATATGTCATCCGACGACATAACGGCGGAAGACTACGACGCGGTAATCGTTCCCGGCGGCTACTCCCCCGACAAGATGCGTAGACACGAGTCGATGGTGAGCTTCGTGCGGCAGATGGACCGGGCGGGTAAGCCGGTAGCGGCCATTTGCCACGCGGGGTGGCTGCTGATAACTGCTCACATTGTGAGGGGCCGCACCGTCACCGGCTTCTCCAGCCTGGAGGTTGACCTGCGCAACGCCGGTGCCGAATTCGTGGACCGCGAGGTCGTGCGCGACGGCAACCTCATCACCTCTCGAGGCCCCGCAGACCTGCCCGCCTTCTCCCGCACGATCATCGCCGCACTTACCGAAAATGGTACACCGTGACCAGAGCAGGCGGCTTGGTCTATAGTGCCACAACCTGCTGAAAGGTATAGACGATGACGGTGCGGCAAGTGGGTAAGCAGCACTTCAATGTGCCCAGGGCTATCGTTGCGGAGCAGGTACGCACTGTCTTGATGCGGAACCCGGCCTACAAGAAGGTCAGGGAACTTGATCCGGGGACTTTGTTCGAGTTGAGCGTCAAGCCGAACCCACTGCTGCTGGCTACCGGCATGGAAATCGCGGTAGCCGAGAACGGCCCAGGCACCACCGTTACGGTTACCGCGACTTCACAGGCTCTCATGATTGGAGACGCAGGCGGGTTCTACTACCGATATGTGCGTGACTTCCTGATGACACTACAGAATGCTCTCCGCACCACGCAAGGCAGCCCAGTTGCATCGGGCGCAGCGGCCTACAAGATGGAAGTAAGTTGGGCCGAAGTAGCTATCACGCTCCTACTTGTCTTGTTCGGAATTTGGATGGCTGTCACCTTGCGCATGCCTGTGTTCCGCCTATTCATCGTGCTTGCAGTAATCGCCGCCGTCGCCAGCCTGATAAGGATAGTACGTGGCGGTCGCCTACGAACGTGACGTCACACTGCGCACCTGTAACCGCAACAATCCAATCAAGAATTAAACATTAAGAATTAAGAATTACCAATTACCAATTACCGGAGGACCACCATGTTTGGACAGCGACTGGGCACGGGCGACGACGGATACACCGACCTCCTGGGGGCCGAGCGGGTCGCCAAGTACGACCTACGCCCCGAAACTTACGGCACGCTGGACGAGGCGAGCAGCATGATGGGCCTGGCCCGCGCCCTCTCCCAGCAGGACCGCGTCAAGGAAATCCTGCACCACGTCCAGCACGACGTCTACCTGCTGATGGCCGAGGTGGCCTCGCCCCTCGAAACGCTGGAGAAGCTGCCCTACCGCATCACGGAGGAACAAGCCGGCTGGCTGGACGCAACAATAGGCCAGCTTGAGCAAGAGGTACAACTTCCCAAGAAGTTCATCCTCCCAGGGGCCAGTGCCGCCTCAGCCGCCGTAGATGTAGCGCGAGGCATGGTGCGGCGTGCCGAGCGTCACGCGGTCCGCCTGGTGCACGAGGGCCAGATGCCCGCCGGCCAGGTGCTACGCTACCTCAACCGCCTCTCCTCCCTCCTCTTCATCCTCGCCCGCTACGAAGAATCCGCCTCCGGCATCCCCTTCGACATCGCCAAACGCTGAGTGGAGGCAAAGAGACGGAAACGCCAAGACGCAAAGACGCCAAGACGCCAAGGACCACGCCAAGTAGTTTGAGGTTTGAGGTTTGTAGAGAGCAAAAAGGACCAGCGTACAACATCGCGTACCCTGGTCCTTTGTCTACCCACTGAACCACCTTCTCTTGGCGTGGTCCTTGGCGTCTTGGCGTCTTGGCGTTTCCGTCTCTAACGATATCGCTTATACCCCATACTTGCTGCGTAGGCGCAGGACTGTTACCCAGGCGACTACGCCGAGGAGGAAGCTACCGAGGATGAGGCCGTTGAAGCCGAGGCCGATCTGCTGGATGAAGATGCCGCCGCCAAACGCGCCGATTAGCTGGCCCAGGGCGAGCAGCACCGAGTAGAGGCCCATAACAGCCCCACGATGCTCGACGTGCGCTTCCGAGATCTCCGCCAGGAACGCCAACGCCACGGGGGTGAAGCCACTGACCAGCAACAAGCCAACCACCACCAGCGGCGCCAGGGGCCACTGCCCGATTGGCTCTCCGAACGGCAGCCAGCTATTGTTGATCGCCAGCAGCCCAACGCACGTGATGAACAGACCTGCCAGGGCCGCGATCATCATGTTGGTCTTGCGCAGCCGTGCGTACACGCGGCTCCACAGGAAGATGCCGACCATAAACAGCAAGCCCGCTACACCAGAACCCTGGGCTACCTGCGATACCCCGAAGTTATTTTCCAGCAGTTGGCCTGATGATACAACGCCCTCCGCCTGTATCATCAGGGGCTGGATATGTGCCGACCACAGGCCCACAACCGCGTTCACGGCCAACCACGCGGGCATGAAGCTTATCAGGGTAGGCTCCTTGAGTAGCTCCCTGTACGACTTGATCCGCTCCCTCAGCATAGTTCGGATAGGGTGCGGATCGCCCGCTGCCGCCTCTCGAAGCTGCTGCTGGTGCTCGCGTGCGGCTTGCGGCAGCGTTTCAGGCACCATGAAGAATAGCAGCGCGGCGGTCGCCAGGTAGATACCGGCGATAATGTAGAAGCCTACGAAGGTCAGAGACGATCCGAGTAAGTTAGCCAGCAGGGAAACCAACCCGCTGCCCGCAACGATGCCGATGAGGAAGCTGATTTCGTACAGGCCCATCACGCGGCCCCTGAGGGCTGCCATCTTCTTGCCGGGACCGGCGGTCGCATCGGCCAGGTAGCCGAGCGCGCTGGGCACCTTGGCCGCCGTGGACACCCCCTCCAACATGCGGGCCAGCACCAGCACCACAACCAGCGTAGTAAGTGGGTAAATCGGTAGCGCGATAACCCCTACAAGGGGACCGAGCACCAGCAGGAACCGCCTGCCGTGCAGGTCGCTGAGCGCACCGAAGATAGGTGACAGGGTAAGCTCGCTTATGTAAAATACCGCGTACAACAGCCCGATGAGCGTTGCATCCGCCTGGACAACCTGCTTGAGGTAAGCCCCCAGCAACAAGGCCGTCGCGCCACCCGCCAGGCGCAGCAAAAAGCTGGAAGCTATAACGACCTTCAGCGGCGTGCCTATGAGCTGCGGTACGTCAGTCTCCAGGTCGTCAAGCTGTACTACGGTTGGGTTGAGGATAATTGGAGTTTCGTCGCTGGTTAGTGCCATATGTTTAGGAGCATATCACAGGTAATCAATAGCAAACAAGACCTGCCGGTACTGCAAGCGGGGTATTCTCCGTAGGCCATTGGTATGGTAAGGCCAACTAGTGGCGCTTAAGGCAACAACGGCAGGAAAGGGCAGAACGACATACACGCGGGCTACAGTAAGTATAATAGCTTGATAGCGACCAAACAAGTGCCGGGCGCTAATCACCTCCATTCCAGCGTCTATCGTCTATCGTCTATCGTCTATCGTCTATCGTCTATCGTCTATCGTCTATCGTCTATCGTCTATCGTCGTCCAACGTCCGGCACCAAGGAGCACGTAATGAAAGAGCCACGAGTAATGCTCGCCGGGGGCGGGGGCGCGGACGACTCGCGCCAGCTCGATACGATATTCGCCGCCTGGACTGGGCGCAGCGGCAGGATGTTGTACCTGCCCATCGCAATGGGCGACAACCCAAGTACAGATTACGATTCAGCCCTGGAATGGGTTTCCGGGGTGTTCAGACCGTTTGGGGTAGGCGAGATAGAGATGTGGACGCGCCTTGAGGGGCACACGCAGGAGGAGTTGAGCGACTTCGACTCGGTATACATCGGTGGCGGCAACACCTTCCTGCTGATGGACCGGCTCAGGTCGTCGGGCTTTGACCACTACCTGGCAGAGTACGTGGAGCAGGGTGGCGCTGTTTACGGCGGCAGCGCGGGGGCCGTCGTGCTTGGCCGCAACGTGCTCACCGCCTCCCGCCACGACCCCAACGACGTGGCGCTGACCGACACCCGTGGTCTGGACCTCGTCGGCGGCCACGCTATCTGGGTGCACTACCGCGCAGAGGACGACCCGCTCATCTACGAGTACATACACAAGTACATGATCCCTGTGCTGGCCCTCAGCGAGCGCGGGGGTGTGGGTGTGGAGGCGGGACGCGTGATCGCGTGGGGGCATGAGCCGGTCTACCGCTTCACCAGGCGGCGCAAGCGAGAGATAAAGCCGGGGGAGCAGGTCTAGCGTTCCACGTGCCTCACATACAGCACTCGCGTGCTTGCGCTACTCAACAAGAGGTGCCAATATGTAGTCTGAAGCAGGCAACGCAACCCAGCAATAGAGCGTTAGAGGTATGGAGAGGCACGAAGCAGGCGGCAATAGCGCTCCAACGCACAGGATGATCGTCTCCTGTATGCCCATTCTGGTAGTACTGGTCGCGTGCGTGCTCGTCTGTGTAGACCTGCCAATGCTCGCCTGGGGCACGGCGGGAACGAAGACCGAGTTGTCGTTCGTACATGCCCTCTATGTTGCAGTCATTACTGCCAATATAGGGCTGGGAACACTCGTTGGCAGCTTAACGGCAAGACCGATAGTTGACCAGCCTTGCGCAAGCGTCCAGGCGGTGCTCATACTTTCGCTTGCGGGTGTAACGCTGCTGCACCTCCTCATGCCTTTCCTCCTTTGGGGCTATGTATGTGACTTCTGCTACTTCGGCTAAACGTCCATTGAAGTCCCACAACAAGGTATCCCGATGAAATCGCACCGCCACTTGCTCCTGTTGCTCGCCATCCTGATCTGGGTGCTATTTCCCGCCATAGGTCTCGCCACAGCCTGGCCCGAGTTCGGCATAGCTATAAATGCCATATTCCCCACAACAGTAGCGCACACACTAGGCCACTTTGGCTTACACTTCCTGCTCGGACTTGTGATGCTGGCGACCTTCCCACATCTGAGGTTTCGCTACTGGCTCTACTTCGGGTTGATGCTGCTGGTGGGCCTGACGCAAGAGGCTCTACAGGCCCCCTTCAAGGACCAGTGGCTTTCCCCGGACAATGCGTACGACCTCGCCATAGACACTCTAGGCGCGGGGGCGGCACTTTGCCTCACCTGGGCCTTGAGCAAGAAGCACAAACGAGTGCAGGCCAGCTAAGGCCCGCACTCGCTACTCGCTGTCTTTAACCCAACAAGATGTCCTCTGTCTAAGAGAGTACGGAAGACCTAAACTAAGTCTTCGACTCCGGACTCATCGTTGAGTGGGATGGTCCACACTCCCGGCACCAGGTAGCCCCTACCCGGCACATCGGGCATAGCCGGGTCTCTCAACAACCGTCGCAAGCGAACAAGGTTAAGTCCTACCACGCAGGTGCCCAGGAACGTTAGTGCCAAAAGCGCAAGGTAATAAGGCTGCGGCCCAAGCTTGTGGACGATCCAATACGCATTTAGCAAAGCCCATAACGTGCTGGCAAAGGTCAGGCGGGTGAAGTGCCGGACGCGTCTATGGATATTGGGGCATTTTGTTGTCATTCGCGTTTGTTCCAGCCAAGTGGGAATCGATTGATGAACGGTAACGTTATATATGTCCCACAAGGTGCGCGTGGCGGTGCTTCGGGACAATATCACGCGTAAGGTAAGTTTAAGGTGTACTGGTGCACGCCACAATAAGCCCTTAGTACCGAGCCTGAACGATACAAAGTCCTACGCCAGCATCCGCGTCCCTATCAGAGCTACCTTGTGATTCCAGCGGCGTCAAGAGATGTTATGCACATCCGGCACGCCCTTTCCACATCCTCAACCCTTTGGTAAGGCCGCAAACCTTGTGGTACAATTAGAATCCGCGGATAGTCTACTGTGCGCGGAAAGAACGCTGCGTTGACCCTATTTATTGTCAGCAAAGTAGCTGATATTTGGCGCGCTTGGCGGAAAGCTGAGGAATAGCATGGCTTACCAACCCCAGAACCCCCTCATCGTGCAGAGCGACCGCTCGCTCCTGCTCGAAGTCGATAACCCCCTCTATTCGGCCACCCGCGACGAGCTTGCACGCTTCGCCGAACTCGAAAAAAGCCCGGAGCACATCCACACCTACCGCATCACGCCCCTCTCCCTCTGGAACGCCGCCTCCGCGGGCATCAGCATAGAGGCGATCCTGGGCACGTTGGAGCGGTACAGCAAGTTCGATCTCCCCGGCAACGTAATCACCGACATCAAGGACTACGTTTCCCGCTTTGGCCGCATCAAGCTCCTTAGAGACGGCGACCATCTCCTGCTACGCTCGGAAGACCCCATGCTCATAGCCGAGGTCGCCCGCAACAAGAAGATACAGCCCTGCGTGCTAAACCAGCCCGACCGCAACACCCTCCAGATCGACCCCCGCATGAGGGGCCACGTCAAGCACGCCCTCGTCCTGTTCGGCTACCCTGCCGAAGACCTGGCGGGCTACAACGACGGCGCGGCGCTCGACATTGTGCTGCGCGATAGCAGCGCGCGCGACGCCGCAGCATTCGGCCTGCGCCCCTACCAGGAGAACGCGGTGAGCGCCTTCTGGGCGGGGGGCACGGTGCATGGTGGTAGCGGCGTGGTGGTGCTACCGTGCGGCGCGGGCAAGACGGTGGTGGGCATGGGCACCATGTCGCAGGCGCAGACTCACACCCTCATCCTCACCCCCTCGACTACGGCCGTGCGCCAGTGGATAGCCGAACTGCTCGACAAGACCAACCTCACACCCGACCAGGTGGGCGAGTACACGGGCGAGAAGAAGGAAATCAAGCCGGTCACGGTCACCACGTACCAGATACTCACCTACCGTCCTTCCGTGTCGGTAGTCAACGAGCAGACCGGCGAGATAGGCGAGTTCCCGCACTTCGACCTGTTTACGCGGCACGACTGGGGCCTCATCGTCTACGACGAGGTGCATCTGCTGCCCGCCCCGGTGTTCCGCGTGACAGCCGAGATACAGGCCCGCCGCCGTCTGGGCCTCACCGCCACCCTGGTGCGCGAAGATGGGCGCGAGACCGACGTGTTCTCCCTGATAGGCCCCAAGAAGTACGACGTGCCCTGGAAGGACCTGGAAGCCCAGGGCTGGATAGCCACCGCCGAGTGCACGGAGGTCCGCATGCCCCTCGCCCCTGAGGAGCGCATGGCCTACACGCTGGTGGATGATAGCCGCATCAAGTACCGCATCGCCGCCGAGAACCCGCTAAAGATGGACGCGCTGGAAGTGCTGTTGGAGCGGCACATGACGGACTCGGTGCTGGTCATCGGCCAGTACATCGAGCAGCTAAAGGAAATCAGCAAGAGGTTCGACGCGCCCATAGTCACGGGCAAGACGCCCAACGTGGAGCGCGACAGGCTGTACGAGCAGTTCCGTTGCGGCCAGCTAAAGATGCTGGTGGTGAGCAAGGTAGCTAACTTCGCTATCGACCTGCCCGACGCCAACGTGGCGATACAGGTGTCCGGCACCTTCGGCTCGCGGCAGGAGGAGGCGCAGCGCCTGGGCCGCATCCTTCGCCCCAAGAAGGACGGCTCCATCGCCAACTTCTATTCGCTCGTCACCCGCGACACCAAAGACCAGGACTTTTCTACCAACCGGCAGCTATTCCTGACCGAGCAGGGTTACAGGTATAATATCGTCGATGCCGCCGGGGTCGTGCCCGGCCTCACCGAGAAGCTGGCTCAAATGCAGGCCGAATTCGATGAGAAGAAGCTCTCCGGCGACTTCGACATAGAGAACTTCCTTGCGGGCCGCACCAAAGTCGCAGCCGAGGACGAGGAGGGCGAAGCCAAGCCCAAGCGCAAAGGCCGCGCCAAAAAGAGCGACCAGCCCGAACAGCCCGACCCCGGAGCCGAAATCACCAGCGACCTGGCGGCAGGCGCGGAAGACCAGCAACCTGCCCAACGCCGCAGGGGTAGGCCGCCAAAGCAAACGTCCGGACGGGATCACCTCCGCGTGGTGAAGTAGCTCGCAACATAAGCTTACAGCCGTTAGGAGAACAGGCATGCCAATCCCCACGCTACCGTTCGGACGGCTTGGGCATGAGAGCACCCGCATGGTGTTTGGGGCAGCCGCCCTCGGTTCAGTTTCGCAAGAGGACGCCGACCGCACCCTTGATATGCTGCTCCAACACGGCGTCAACCACATCGACGTAGCCGCCAGCTATGGTGAAGCCGAGCTTCGCATCGCCGCCTGGCTCAAGCAGCACCGGGATAGTTTCTTCGTTGCCACCAAGACAGGACAGCGCCAGGCTGTGCCCGCCAGGGAAGAACTGCACCGCTCGCTCGACCGCATGGGCATCGACCACGTAGACCTGTGGCAGTTGCACAACCTGGCCGATCCGATTGAGTGGGACACCGCCCTCAGTCCTGGAGGCGTGCTGGAAGCGGCAATTGAAGCCAAAGAGCAGGGGCTTATTCGCGGCATTGGCGTCACCGGGCACGGCACGCAGATAGCTGCCACGCACCGCCGCAGCCTCGAACGCTTCGACTTCGACTCGGTCCTGCTGCCCTACAACTACATCACCATGCAGAACGAATATTATGCCGGAAACTTCAACGCGCTGGCGGAGACCTGCCGGGAGCGCAACACGGCGGTGCAGACCATCAAGTCTATTGCCTACAAACCCTGGTCCGGCGACGAACACACGCATTCTACCTGGTACCGGCCCCTGGAAGACAAGGACGACATAGACGCTGCTACCTGGTGGGCGCTATCGAGGCCGGGCATCTTCCTGTGCACCGCGGGCGACATCAACCTACTGCCGAAGGTGCTCGACGCCGCCAGCCGCTTCGATGAGAACGTGGTGCGCGCCGAACTGGAAGAGCGCCTGTCCAGGCTCAGCCATGTACCTCTGTTCGTATAGCACATCCTGAATCTGCCCTAGCACTTTGAAGAGATAGAGGCGCACCGGCGAACTATTCACATATTGGAGACCAGCGTGCCAGTAGTAGCAGTCATAGGTTGCCAGTGGGGCGACGAAGGTAAAGGCAAGATAGTTGACCTGCTTTCAGAGCAGGCGGGCGTGGTGGCGCGCTGCAACGGCGGCACCAACGCCGGGCATACCATCGTCAACGAGCTTGGCACCTTCCGCCTGCGCCTTACCCCCTCCGGCATCTTCAACCCTCAGGCCGTCTCCATCATCGGTAACGGCGTGGTGGTTGACCCTGAGGTGCTGCTGGACGAGATGGACACCCTGACGGCGGCGGGAGTGGACGTGTCGCGCCTGCTCATCAGCGACCGCGCCCACGTCATCATGCCCTACCACAAGCTGCTGGACGGCCTCGAGGAAGACGCACGCGAAGGCACGGGCACCGGGCCTATAGGCACCACTCGCCGGGGAGTCGGACCCGCTTACGTAGACCGCACCGCCCGCGTGGGCATCCGCATGGGCGACCTGCTCAACGACGAATCGCTGCTCACCAAGCTTTCCTCGGTAATACCTACCAAGAACGCTCTCCTATCGCAGGTCTACAAAACCAAGACGCTGGACGTGAACAAAACCTACCTGCGGCTCGTGGAGCAGGGGCAGCGGTTGCGCAAGCACATCATGCCAACCGAGCTTGTCATCTCCCGCGCCATTGCCGACAACCGTAGCGTGCTCCTGGAAGGCGCGCAGGCCGCCCTGCTCGACCTCGACTTCGGCACCTACCCCTACGTAACGTCCAGCAACCCTACGGCGGCGGGTATGTGCGTCGGGTCGGGCACGCCACCCAACCAGCTTAGCTCCATTGTGGGCGTGTTCAAGGCTTACCAGACCCGCGTGGGGTCGGGGCCGTTCCCCACCGAGCTACATGGTGAGCTAGCCGACTTCCTGCGCGAGCAGGGGGGCGAGGGCCACCGCGAATACGGCACCGTCACCGGCCGCCCCCGGCGGGTGGGTTGGTTCGACGCCGTAGCGGGTAAGTACGTATGCCTGCTGAATGGCGTCACCGGGCTTGCCGTTACCCGGCTGGACGCACTCGACAAGATGGAAACGATCAGGATTTGCACTGCCTACAAGGTGAACGACGCCCACCTGAACCACATGCCCGCCGACATCCAGATGCTTGAGCAGGTGGAGCCGCAGTTCGAGGAGTATCCAGGCTGGCTGGCCGACACATCGGGTGCCCGTAAGTGGTCCGACCTGCCCGACAACGCCCGGCGTTATCTCGACCGTATCACCGGCATTCTGCAAACGCCCATAGACATGGTGTCGGTCGGCCCCCACCGCGAGCAGACCATCCTCCTGCGCGACCCCTTCAACCCGGTCCCGCAACAGGTGGAGAGGCTGGTGCAGTCGCTCGACAGGGAAGGCTAGCGCTCTGCAACCCACACCTATGCAGTGGCTTAGGCGACTAACGCAACGAAAGAAATTAAGGAAGTGTGCGTCCCGAGCACGTATAGGGAAGTGGGTGCTGAAAGTCGATATTGAAGCTACGAGAGCAGCATACACCTCACTACCGCTTGTGGGTTCGGACGCATCGTGCACGTGCGCATACTGCCGGAACTTCAGAGAGGCACACCAATTCTTGCCTGCTTCCTTTCTGAAGATATGCGACGACCTGGGTATAGACCCGAGAAGACCAAGTGAGGTGTATGAGATCATAGAGAATGAGGATGGCACTCGTTTCTACGGTGGGTGGTATCATCTTGTAGGCAAGCTTGTTAGGAGCGACGACACATTGCTACAAATCGAGCCCGAGACCAAACACGTTGGTGTTGATGAACCCAACAAAGGCTTCTCGATCAAGTTTCACACTAATGTGGCCTTGGTCCCAGACGACTTTCCCAAGCCTGTGCTCCAAATGGAAATTTTCTGCAATATTCCCTGGATGCTATCAGAACAGCCCTAGGTTCCAAATATCTGTTTCTGAGCTGACTGTACCCTGTGCGGGCGTGGAAATGGTATGCGACTCAAACTCGCTATAATCTTCCTGTCGTCCATCCTAGTACTCGCGCTGGTTGCTGCGTTCGTCTATGTAGCTCCAGGTGTAGGTACGACCAATTCTGCCGACAGGGACGTTGAGCTTGCCCTGGCACCCGTAGCCCCTGGCGATTGGCCTATGTTGGGGCGCGACGTGGGCCGCACTAGCTTCAACCCGGACGAGCGCACGCTGAATGCCGCCAACATAGACAACTTAGTACCACGCTGGCGGGCGATTATAAACCCCAAAGGGATTCCCGCAGGTAGCGCCCCGAGCGTAGCAAACGGCCGCGTTTATATTGGTGGAAGCGCGCCCACCGGACCTAACTTCTTTGCGTTCGAGGCTTCGTCCGGTGCTCCCGTATGGCAGGTAAGCCTCGGCTACGCTCCCACAGATTGCTCTGCCGAAGGAATCGAAGTGGGAATCGGCTCTACGGCCGCCATTTCTGGTTCAATTGTGGTCGTGGGCGGTGGTGACGCTGCCTATTACGGGCTGGATGCCGGTACGGGCGCAACGCTCTGGCGCGACCCCCTTGATGTGGGGCCGAGCGGCTTCGCCTGGGCGTCTCCTCTGCTTGCCCACGGTAGGGCCTACTATGGCGCGTCGTCCCACTGCGACAACCCCTCAGTGCGTGGAGAGGTACGCAGCGTTGACCTGGACAGCGGTAGACGCGTGTCGAGGCGTTTTGTCGTGCCGGAGGGCAAGGCAGGTGGCGGCGTATGGCACGCGCCCACCCTCAGCCCCGGCGGCAGGACCCTTGTAGTTGCTACCGGCGAGGACTATGAAGGCTATGACGGGCCGCTGAACCGGGCGCTGGTGTCGTTGGATGCCCTCAGCCTGGACGTAATACAGGCTAACCAGCAAGGCGCGTTGAACGCCGACCAGGACTGGGGTAGCACGCCGGTTATCTTCAGCGACAGCCGGGGCCGCACGCTGGTAGCCGCGAGCCACAAGGAGGGAGCCATTCGCGTCTACCTTATGGAGAGCATCAGCGCGGGGCCTATCTGGGCCAGGCACGAAAACGCGGCGATTGCTATGACCCCCGCTTACGACCCGACGTTCGGGCAGGGCGGGACGCTATTCTTTGAAGGGTACAAAGACCAGGGTAACTGGTTGTACGCGGTGGACCCGGCCACCGGGACAGACCGTTGGACGCCTGTGCCTCTGCCCAACTACACTTTGGGGAACATGGCTATCGCCAACGGTATTATCTTCCTGAATCTGAATGGTGTGTTGCACGTATATGACGAGCATACCGGCACACTGTTGCGCGCCGTCGAACCCGAGGATGCTGGACCGTCATGGACCGGGCCTGCGGTTGCCCACGGCTTCGTCTACTGGACCTCCGGTGCCTACCTGAACGCGTGGAGCCTGCCCGGCCCTGTCACTAACGCACCAAAACCATGAAGTCAAATGAGCTACTTTGCCAGGTTATGTGCCATAATGTAATATCTGTACAGGTTTCCGGTTCATGTACAAATTGGGAGTAGCGTCAACCTAGCGAGCAATAATCTATATGGCCCTTCAAAAAACGACAAACGAACCCTCAATCACTCAACCCGCCGAACAGTCCATGCGCAACGCCTGGATCTACTGGATACTGGCGAACGCCCTCGGACACGTAGCCGGCATAAGTGCCTTCGGCATCGTGAGCCTGTTCGTCACCTGGGGCGGCTCAGGCGAGGCCGGCGCGATGCTGGACCTGGCGCTGCCTTTTGCCGTGCTCGGCCTGCTGGATGGGCTATTTCTGGGGCTGGTGCAGGGACTGGTATTGCAATACTTCACCAAACGCCCGCTGCTGGGTGAGTGGGTGCTGTTCTCAGCGTTGGGCGGCATCGCGGCCTGGGTGCTGGGACCAACGGTAGGCGGCGTGGCAATCGTCATCATCGGCATCCTGTTCTACGTGGTGGGTGGAGGCGTAGCGGGCGTGCTGATGGGCTTCGCGCAAAGGCCGACCGTTCTGCGCCACCTCGACCCACAGGGTGCCTGGGTAATCCCGAACATGGTAGCGGGTGCCCTTGCGGCGACTATCGCCATAATCTTCTCATCCTTGATGGGAGGAATAGGCGGACCCGTAGAGGTGCTCATACTGGCGGTCGGGCTTGGTGGCCTGGTGTACGGAGCGGTTACGGCAAGGCCACTCACGCGCATGCTCGACTACTATGTGGCCCGCGCCAACGCCGGCGAAGAAGAAGAGCCGGTTGAGGACCTGTCCAAGCTAGGGCATTTCTAGGCTTCCTCGTCGTTAACTCCCAGCGACAGGAACTCGTCCGTCGGCTCTCTTGTAAGCAGGGCGTTCAGGCCAGACATAGGCGGCAAGCCCTCGAACAGCACCTGGTATAGCTGCTCCGTGATGGGCATCTCCACGCCCTTGCTCGCGGCCATCTCGCGGGCGGCGACGGTGGTGGTCACTCCCTCGGCTACCTGGCCGCCGAAATCGGCTTTCACCTGCTCCAACGTCTTGCCCCGCGCCAGCATCTCGCCCAAAGTGCGATTGCGCGATAGAGGTGAGGCACAGGTGGCTATCATGTCGCCCAGGCCCGCCAACCCGGCAAAGGTGAAGAGCGCGGCCCCGGCGGCCAGCCCCAGCCGCCCTATCTCCACCAGCCCCCGCGTGATGAGGGCCGCCTTCGAGGAGTCGCCCGCCTCCATGCCGTCGGCCATGCCTGCCGCCAGAGCGATGATGTTCTTGAGCGCCCCCGCAAGCTCCACACCTATAAGGTCGGGATTGGTATATACCCGGAAGCGACCACCCGTGAGCAGCTCCTGCGCCTTGCGAGCCGTATCTAAGCTGCTGGCAGCGATAACGGTGGTAGCCGGCTTGCCTGCCACTATCTCTTTCGCCAGGTTCGGCCCGGACAGAGCGCCCACCCATTCGTCCCACTCCGCGCCAAGCTCCTGCACGATTACTTCGCTCATGCGGAGCATCGTGCCGAGTTCCAGCCCCTTGGCGCAGCTTACAACGATGGTCCCACCGGGGCGCAAATGAGGCTTGAGCGTGAGGATGTTGGCGCGCATCGTCTGCGAGGGCACCACCATGAGCAGCATATCGCAACCGCGCAGGGCCTCTTCGGGGTCGGCGGTGGTGACGAGGCCGGGAGGGAAGGGGTAACCGGGGAGGAACCGGCGGTTCTCACCGTCGGAGGCGAGGCGGGAGGCTTCTTCGGGCGTGCGGGCCAGCAGGTGCGTGGGGCGGCCCTGCCGCGAAGCCAGTATCGCCAAAGTGGTGCCCCAACTACCCGTGCCGACCACCGCCACGCGCCCCCCACCCGCAGATTGTGCGTCCGCCATCGTTCCCTCCAAGCTGGTCAGCATCGGTTTGCGCCCGGCACGCGCATTATAGCACAGGGCACACTTACGGCTTGAGCCTGAAGGTCCGACGCCGCTTGCGCCTCATCAGGTACAGGATGATTGCTATAATCAGAGCAATAACACCTGCTATAACGGCCAACAGGTTGTCGAGCACGAAGCCCGTAAGGTCGTTTTGCGTGGGCTGAGCGCCGGGACCGAGTTGCGCCAGGTCCGAAGCAGCGTGTGCAAGCGGAACTGTCCTCGTACAAATACTTGTGCTAAATTGCCGCGTGCCGAGAGGGATCTCAATTGTGAGGTTGCCAATAGAAATGGCAGGGGAGCCTGGGTGGCTGCTGTACGCGTAAACCAGGTAAGTGTCGCCTTGGTTGAAAACAAAACCACAATCACCCCCTCCGGAACCGGTCACCAGGAGAGCCTGCGGACGCATTACGCCCTTCCAAACTGTGAGGACCGAAAACGCTACCTCATTTGATGCCCATGTATTAGGGCCAGCAGTGTTCTGGGGAGTGACGCTGATGACCGTGCCCAGGAACACCGCGTCGGCATCGCTTACGGCGGCTTGTACGGCGGGCGGCATCATGCAACTGCAAGCGAGTGCCCTCCGTGGCACTACCATTTGCAGACAGCATAAGATGAGCGCCAGCATCACGGCACAAGCAAGTCTGTTCCTCATCGCTCACCTCCTGATTACACTTAACAGGAAATGGTGCCGGAAAGTTCCAGGCCAGGTACGCTACTAACTCATATCTTACCAGAACCACGCACCCTCCCCATGCTATAATATCCGGCCAATCACAGTAGAGGAGACAGTATGACAACCTGGAGCACGCTACCCACACCCGAAACTACCATCATCACCAACGCCCGCGTCTACACAATGGACCCCCGCAGGCCGCAATCGGAGGCTATTGCCATGCGCGATGGCAAGATTGTAGCCGTAAGCAGCTCGCGCGAGTTGGGATACCTGCCGAACGTCACCAGGCGCATTGACGCGGGGGGCCGGGCCATCATTCCGGGGCTGATTGACGCGCACATACACTTTCTGGACTACTCCCGCAGCCTGGCCCTGGTGAACCTGGAAGGGGTGCGCTCCAAGGAGGAGGCGCTGCGCATAGTGGCCGAGAAGGCGGGGGAGCTTGGGCCGGGCCGGTGGGTGATAGGTGGCGGGTGGAACAACAATCTCTGGTCGCCGCCCGACTACCCCACCCGCCACGACCTCGACAGGGTAGCCCCACAGAACCCGGTCTACCTCGATCGCAAGGACCTGCATAGCTGCTGGGTGAACAGCCTGGCGCTGCAACGGGCCGGAGTGACACGCGATACCCCGGTTCCGGCGGGCGCGGCTATCGGCACTGACGAGACGGGCGAGCCGAACGGCCTCTTCTACGAGAGCGCCACCCGCATCATGCGCAACGCCATAGACGAGGCTCGGGGCGATGCGCGTGCGGCCATGCGGGACGGCTTCGAGGTGCTCACGAGCATGGGGCTGGTGGGCTTCCACAGCCCTGAGGGGCCAGACGCTTTCCACGCCTTGCAGGAGCTTGATGCGCTCGGCGAGCTAAAGATGCGCGTGGTGCACCTGCTCGCCTACTACCGTCTAGACGAGACGATCCGCATAGGCTTGCGCACCGGCTTCGGCTCCGAGCGGCTCAGGACCGGCCCGGTGAAGATATTCAGCGACGGCTCACTAGGCTCGATGACCGCCCAGATGCTGGAGCCTTTCGAGGGCACCACGGCTAACTACGGCATCAGCACCATCCCGCAGGAGGAGATGGAGGAAGCCATCGTCCGGGCAGCCGAAGCGGGCATCCCGTGCGCCATCCACGCCATTGGTGACGCCGCCAACCGCCGCGTGCTGGATGCGTTCGAGAAGACACAGTCGCGGATTGCCCGGACGTTGCCGCCGAACATGCCTCACCGCATCGAGCACGCACAGCTTGTCCACCCCGATGACATCCCCAGGTTCGCCGCGTTGGGCGTGGTAG
>DASVVE010000065.1:0-86943 GCA_036386675.1 Chloroflexia bacterium
CGACAGCCAGAAGGAAAACTACTACCAGTTCAGCCCCATCGATGGCGGTGGCGGCCCCGCACCCACACCCACACCCGCGCCGCAGCCCCCGCCGTGCCCTAACAACCAGTTCAAGGACCTGTGCGTGGATGGCGACCAGTCGTCCTACGACGCGGTGCTCGAGCTGAGCGAGCAGGGCGTGCTCTCCGGCTACAGCAGCTCGCCGCCATGTCCGAACGCCAGCTGGATCAACTGCTTCCTGCCGGGCAATCAAATAACCAGGCAGCAGCTTGCCAAGGTGATCGCTCTGGGCGCGACGGTGCCCGCGAACCTGCAAGGTGCCCCGCACTTTACGGACGTCGCACCCGGTAGCGCCTTCTATGAGTACATCGAATACGCATACAATGCGGGTGCCCTCAGCGGCTATACCTGCGGTGGTCCCGGCGAGGCGTGCGACGGCCAGCGTCGAGCATACTTCCGCCCGTTGAGCAACGTGACCCGCGGCCAGATCTCGAAGATGGTCTCTGAAGCATTCGACTTCAACGAGCCAATTCAAGGCCAGACCTTCCAGGATGTGCCCGAGAACAGCACCTTCTACCTTTACGTAGAGCGGCTTGCACGCCGGGGCGTTATAGGTGGCTACCCGTGCGGCGGCGCTAACGAGCCTTGCGGTACGAGCGGCAAGCCTTACTTCCGCCCGAATGGCAACGTGACTCGCCGCCAGGCTGCCAAGATCGTCTACGGCGCTCAGCAGCAGACCGAAGCTACAGCTACCCCTACCTCAGTGCCGGCAACGGCAACCACTGCGGCAACCTCTACCCGTACAGCCACAGCTACCAGCACCTCAATAATCCCGCTGAAAACCACCAACCGTGGCGATCAGTTCGTTGCCGCGATCTACAACCAGGCGGCTACGCCTTCACCGCTACGGCGCGACTCGTAAGCGTCACCAGGTAAATCGGAAGGGACCGGCTTGAATGCCGGTCCCTTCTTTTTTGCCGTGGTACAATACGGCCATGGAAGTCAAAGAACACAGCGACGGCAGCAGCGGCGCTTCCGAGGCGAGTCAGGGCCATGACCGGGCATCCAGAATCAGCCCGATGAGGGGGCTACCCTCGGTAGATAAGGTGCTCTCCCACCTTGCCTTGCAATCGGCTAATGCCGAGTTGCCTCACGACCTCCTGGTGCTGGCTGCACGGCAGGAACTGGACCGCCTGCGCGCCGCACTCACCACCGGCGGTGCCGTTGACATTTCCCTGGAAGATATAGCAGGTAAGGCCGCCTCGCTCGCTCACCTGATTGCCTCACCGCGCCTGCGCCCCGTCATCAACGCCACGGGCGTGATAATCCACACCAACCTCGGCCGTGCGCCTCTCAGCAAGGCGGCCGTGGAAGCCATGACCGAGTTGGCGAGGTACGGCAACCTGGAATACGACCTCGAGGAGGGGCAGAGAGGCTCGCGCTACGTGCATGCCGTGCAGGTACTTCGCCGCGTCACCGGCTGCGAGGACGCGCTTGTGGTGAATAACAACGCGGCGGCCCTGGTGCTCGTGTTGGCGGCCCTGGGGCAGGGCAAAGAGGTGGTAGTGTCCAGGGGCCAGCTCGTAGAGATTGGGGGCGGCTTCCGCATCCCCGACATCATGCGCCAGAGCGGCGCACACCTGGTGGAAGTGGGCACCACCAACCGCACATACGTGTCCGACTACGAAGCGGCCATCACCGGCGAGACTTCCATTCTGCTCCGCGTCCACGCCAGCAACTTTCGCCTGGTCGGTTTCACCACCTCGCCAGCCATAGACGAACTGGCCGCACTAGCTCAAACACGCAGCCTCCTCATGGTTGACGACGTGGGCAGCGGCGCGTTACTGGATACCACCCGCTACGGCCTTTCTCCCGAACCCCAGGTACAGGCTAGCCTCGACGCAGGAGCGGACCTGGTGCTTTTCAGCGGCGACAAGCTGCTGGGAGGCCCTCAGTGCGGCATAATCATCGGCAAAGCGGACGCGGTGGCCCAACTGCGCAAGCACCCCCTGGCGCGCGCCCTGCGGGTGGATAAGCTCACCCTGGCCGCCCTCGAAGCTACCTTGCTGCACTACCTGAAGGGAGAGGCTGAACGGGAGATACCTGTCTGGCGCATGATCGCGGCCACACCTGAGCAACTGCGCGCCCGTGCAACCGCCTGGGCTGAGAAGCTTTCGAGCCGGGGCCTCAATTGCCAGGTCATGTCTGGGCAGTCCACAGTAGGAGGCGGCTCCCTCCCCGGCGACACGCTCCCCACGTTCCTGCTTACGCTTACACCCGCGCCTGGTGGGGACACAAGCTCTACGCGCCAGGCCGGTGAATGGGCCGCACGGCTACGGCAAGCGACCACACCGGTCGTGGCTCGCGTCGAAAAGGGCAGCCTGGTAGTCGACCCTAGAACGGTAGCCGAGGATGAAGAGCTTTCCCTACTGGATGCGCTGACCGGTACCGCCCGGTAGCTTCAGCTTCCGGCCTTCGCGCTCCGAGCGCCGCCCCTACCGTGGGCCTGCAGCCAAAGCTCGCGCTGCTTCACCGCAAGCTCCCTGTCACTGGTCTTGTAGCGCGCCAGGAACTCCTCACGGTACGAGTTGAAGGTGCCGGCCAGGATAGCAGCCCTCATATCTTCAGCTATACGCGCCAGGAAGCGTAAATTGTGTATGCTGTTGAGCCTGTAAGCAAGCAGTTCTTTGGCTCTGAACAAATGATGCAAATAGCCAAGAGTGAAGTTCCGGCATGTGTAGCAGTCGCAATCAGGCTCTATCGGTTGTTGCAAGTGCGCGAAACGCGGGCTTTTGATGGGCAAACGGCCATCTTTCGTAAGCAGCGCGCCGTTGCGGGCCACGCGGGTGGGGAGCACGCAGTCAAACATGTCTATCCCCCGTGCCACGCACTCCACCAGATCTTCGGGCGAGCCTACGCCCATCAGGTAGCGAGGCTTAGTGGACGGCAATAGCGGCACCGTCTCCTCCAGCATCGCGTGCATCTCTTCCTTAGGCTCGCCAACGCTCAGGCCACCCACCGCGTAGCCGGGGAAGTCAAGCTCGGCCAGGGTGCGCGCGCTTTCCTTGCGCAGGTCCAGGTACGTGCTGCCCTGGATGATGCCAAACAGGGCCTGGTCCTGCCTGGAGTGGGCGCGCAGGCACCGCTCGGCCCACGAATGGGTGCGGCGTAGCGCCTTCTGGTTGTACTCGTGCGACGACGGATAGGACGTGCACTCGTCCAGCACCATGATGATATCCGCGCCCAGTTCCTCCTCCACCCGCATGACCATTTCCGGCGTGAAGCGGTGCGTGGAGCCGTCCAGGTGCGACTTGAAAGTTACACCCTCGTCATCGATCTTGTTGTTGTGGCTTAGGCTGAACACCTGGAAGCCACCGCTGTCGGTCAGAATCGGCCGGTCCCAGCCCATGAACTTGTGCAGCCCCCCGAACTCGGCTATCAACTCCGAACCGGGCCGCAGGTAAAGGTGGTACGTATTCGACAGTATGATCTGCGCCTTCAAGTCCTTCAGCTCATCGGGTGAGACCGACTTGACCGTTGCCTGCGTACCCACCGGCATGAACACCGGCGTCATTATCTCGCCATGCGGGGTGCTCAACCGCCCGGCCCGTGCTACCCCTACCGGCGTGACGAGCGTGGCATCTACTTCAAAGCTGAAACGTGGCTTATGACTATCGTCTGACATGGTCCTACCTGATTATCTAGTCACCGGGCTGTCCAGTGAATGGCTGCGCCTTGCAAGCTCGGTAATGGCCGCCTCAATTTCCTCCCGCACCCACTCGGCCTCCTCTTGCATCAGTCGCGAATGGAGCGCAGTTAGCGCATGTTCCCCTCCCAGACGCCCCAAAGCCCAGGCCGCGTGCCCGCGCACGATCTCATACGGCCCACTTAGAGCGTATACCAGCGCAGGTACGGCGGCGGGATCACCGACGTTGCCCAGAGCGATGGCGGCGTTACGCTGCATGCCCTGTAGCTTGGCGCGCTTCACCGGGCTGTGCTTGAACCGGGTGCGGAACTCGTCTTCAGTCATCTCCAGTAGCTCAATCAGAGAGGGGCTGGGGCCAATGCCCTGCTCAGGAGCGAACTCCGGGTGGTTGCCAGGTGCGGCCTTGCGGTTCACAGGGCATACGTCCTGGCAAATGTCGCAGCCAAATACCCAGTCGCCCATGAGCGGCCGCAGCTCGCGGGGGATGACTCCCTTGTGCTCTATCGTGAGGAAGGAGATGCAGCGGTTGTTGTCCAGCACGCCGGGGGCAATCAACGCGCCCGTCGGGCATGAAGGCAGGCAGCGCGTGCAGGCCCCACACGTGGTCTTCACCGGCTCGTCGGGAGGCAGCGCCACGTCCAGCAGCAACTCTCCCAGCAGCACCCACGAACCGCGCTCCCGGTTGAGCAGGTTGGTGTTCTTGCCATACCAGCCCAACCCTGCCCGCTGCGCCACCGCCCGGTCTACAATCCTCGCCGTATCGACCAGGGCGCGCGCCTCCACGTCCCTACCAAGCTGCTCTTGCACGTAGGCGTGTAGCGCCCCCAGCTTCTCCTTGAACACCTCGTGGTAGTCTAGACCCCAGGCGTAGCGGGCCACCCTGCCCCTCGGCTCGCCGGGTGTAGAGGCAGTAGCTTCCACGTCGCTGAGATAGCTGATGCCCAGCGACACAATGGTCCGCGCCGACGGCATCAGGTTGCGCGGGTTCCCGGCCACCGATGCGCGCTCCAGGTTGAACCAGGACAGGCCGGAATATAACCCTGCCTCGATTCGCTCTTCCATCGCACGCTGAGCGTCTGGGAAAGGTTCGGCCCCCGTAAACCGCACGAGGTCGAAACCCAGCGCGTGGGCCTGCGAAGTAATCGCCTCCTTCAGAGCCTGCGCGTCTTCAAGCGGCAATTGTGGGGCCTCGTTAGTTGTCCTGTGCTGTACTGCTTTCAATATGGGAACGGCTTCCAGGTTCTGTGAGGAGAGGTTCGATGTCCGCCATGCCGGAGCGCGCATGCGAGAACCATTGCTCGAGCAAGCTCCACTCTTCGTGGCTAAGTGAGTTTGTGCACGCCCCCGTGAACGATTGGCTCAGCAAGTCCACTTGAGGCACCGAGTCCCTACTAAAACGCCCTGCAAGGGTTCCTGCCAGCCACTGTAGCTCCTCCGACAACAGCCGAGGCTCCTCGACCTGTAGGCTGAGAGCGACCACAGTCGCGAGGCGCCTGAAGCTGTCTACCAGGATTGCCTGCGCCTCGTCAGGTTCGTTGACGGCCCCTCCGGATACCGGGGCGCCCAGGTCCGCCTGTTGAAGGTACAGCCGGGCCGCTTCACGGGCTAGCGGCACGTCCTCCCGCCTCAATAACTCAGCTATCCGCTTGCGCGTAGCACCTGGCATGCGCCACACCCTATCATAGTTGATAGACCCTGCACGATCCTTGTAACTCGGATCACAAGGAGTCCCACAAGTATAACACAGGGCGCGCTTCATATGAGGGAGCATGTAAACGGTCAACGGTCCAAGGTTCCGGGACGCGGAGAACGTGCGAAGCTTACTAAGGTGGCGGGATACAAAGAGGAGCAGGGTACTTGGTATCGTACCCTGCTCCTCTCAACCCGGACTGGCCTTGGCGCGTTCTCTAGGCCACTGAGTTAAGCCGCTATGCCGCACCTTCCAACGCACTTCCGGCTTCGGTTCGCTGCCCGTCCAGGTTCGACACCTTGAAGCCAAGCTTGGCCTCGAACTCCTTCAGCAGGCTCTTGCTACCTTCAAAGGCATCCGGTGGTAGCGGCTGGCCTTGTAACAGCTTCTGCATTATGTCAACTTCAGTCCTGGAGAATGAGGCCCCGTGTAGCTTGTACTCCTCGAACGCTTCCCAGGCGTATGGGGCTACGGCCTTCGCGCAGACCGCCACCTGCTCGGCAAAATCGCGGATTTCCTTCTGCGCGTGGGGATCGAGGCGCAGACGCAGGAAGTGGAAGAGGTTGTGTAAGTTCATCTGCCAGTAGAACTGGGTATAGACTGACAGGGGCAGCACCGTGCGGGCAAGCTCCCGCGCCACGTTATCCTGTAGAAACTGCTCGTACTGCGAGTAGGCCGTCTCCCTGTTCTCCTTGAGGTAGGTCAGGAAACGGTCAACAATCTCCTGTGGCACCGGCTCCGAGGAGCGCCCCTGCTTGTTATCCTTGCTCTGGAAGCCGATATCCTCCTGGGAAGGCTCGTGGAACTCCTCGCGGACGATAGAGTAGCGGGCGCTCTCCTCATTGACGCTTGCCGTGCGATGCCGTATCCATTGGCGCACCACGAAGATTGGGGCCTTGATGTGGAACTTGAGTACTACCATTTCAAAAGGCGTGGTGTGGTCGTGTCGCAACAAGTAGCGAATCAGACCACGGTCCTCTCGCACGCTCTTCGTGCCGCCCCCGTAAGAAACCCGCGCCGCCTGGACTATGCTCTGGTCGCTGCCCATGTAGTCAACCAGCCGCACGAAGCCGCTGCTGGGCACAACGAGTTCCTGGTCCAGTAGCTCCTCAGCCTCTTGCGAAACGATATGGCCCATAACCTGCCCCTTTCACTGAACGGTACGATTTGCGCTATTATAGGGCGGGCAGAGTGAGAAGTGCGGGTTGTCCACACCGGATCGTACGTTCAAGCTGACGCCATGCTCTGACAGGTATTTGCTCCAACAGATAGTCAGATTGATAATTGAAACTGGGGAGTAGGGTGATGGATAATGTAACCCTTGCCATGGATGCGCTCAGGTGGCGACTTGCGGAATGTATAGCCTGGTGTAGCAGGCACGGCTCGATGCCAGATGCTGCAACTGCGGCGTCTAAGCTTCGCACGCCGGAAGTATGCCCAAGAGGCTTCACCTATTTGAGAGACAAGCACGGCTATGCTCAGATGGAACCACCACTCGGGTTCCAAAGTTCAGAACAACTCCAGGATGTTGTTGAGCAAGCCTCTAGCTTGCGAGTCGAACAGCTAAAGCTAAGTAATAGTTATCCCTTGGCCCCCGCCAACCATCTCGCCGGTGGGAGGTTGCTCTGCTACGCACCCCATGAGAACCTGGCAGAGGGTGTAGAGGAAAAAGAGACCCAAGGCTACTTTGACGTACATGCAACACCGCCTTGGGATACCTGGCTCTGGTTCGTTACTCAACAGACACGGTTCCAGAATCGACCTTACAGGCAAGAGTTCTGGTACGACACCTACCTCATAAGTTGGGTCCCTCCGGAGTTGATCAATATCGTTGATACAGGAGCCGTATACACCAGCAGTACTTTTGCGCTGGCCTGGGCCGACGAGTTAGACTGGGAGCTTCTAGCGCAGTTGAGAGCAGCAAATATCCCTACTTAGGTAAGTTGAACCAGGCTATGTAACGGAGCTTGAGGACACACCCGCCTCTTCGGGAGTAGAATGGTGGACCAGGGAAATGATTTTCGGGACACTATCGCGCTGCTGGACGAATTAGCGACCAACGCCTGGCCCGCCCCTATCCAGCAGCAACTCGACGGCTGGAAGCTGCGGGCGGCGGGTGGGCTTACCAGGCGGGCCAACAGCGTCTACACGTCCAGCCCAATGCCGCGCTACTCGGATTGGCTGCACGAGGTGCAGAGCTTCTATGAGCGCCGCGCTCTTCCCGTGCGTTTCCAGATCAGTGACGGCAGTCCGGCTGAGCTTGACCGACTCCTTGATGCTCTAGACTATAGCCGGGAGGCTCACAGCGAAGTGCACACGACCTCCGCTACTACTGTAGCCGCCCAGAGCGCCCGAACAGATGGACCGCCGGTCCTTGCCACCTCATACGTGGAAGAGCACTGGCTTGAAGCCTTTCTCCGAGTCGAGGGGCACAATCCCGCCTTGGAGGATATGTATCGCACCATTATGTCGTCTATCAGTCCGGCGGCGCGGTTTGCCTATGTGCGAGTCCAGGAGGAGGTCACTGGGGTGGGTATGGCGGTCAGCGAGCGGGGCTGGACCGGCCTGTTCAACCTGGCGACGGCCCAACATATGCGAGGGCGAAGTGTGGCAACCGCAATCATCGCGGACCTTGCACGCTGGAGCATTGAGCAAGGCGCGGCACATCTCTATCTGCAAGTTATGTCGAGCAACGAGGTCGCAAAGAGGCTCTATGGCAGGCTGGGCTTCAGCTATCTGTACGGCTACCACTATCGAACCGAGCCAGTTAGTAGCTGAACGCGCGCAAAGAGAAACCCCAGACAGTCCTTGCGGATCATCCGGGGTCTCAAACAGTCTTTGGATCGAGACCGAAACCTCAATACCTCTGACTGGTCTCAGTATACGAGTAGACCGGCAGCAGGTCAATAAGCAACCTGCCACTTTTTACACATCCCAAGCGCGGCGGAAGGGATGCAAATGAGCACTCCGCGCGTCGTAAACAAAGGTGAGCTTGCCGCCCTATGAGGCCGCGAACTGATTCACGGTGTTCACCAGGTAGTCAATGTCGAACGGCTTGGCGATCACTGCGTCGGCAGCGGCGCCCCTGGCCTGCTCCCTCAACGTCTCCGAGGCCGACATGATGATAACGGGCAGATCCCTTGTGTGGGGATCGCGCTTCACCATCTTGCAGACGGTAATGCCATCCATTACCGGCATCATTACGTCCATCAACACCACGTCGGGTGCGTTTGGCCCGTCCTCGCTCAGCACCTTGTAGGCTTCGACCCCGTTGCGGGCCACCGCAATGTCGTACCCCTCGTACTCAAGCACCAACGAGCAGACGGCCACGAGATCGGGATCGTCATCAACTACAAGTACCTTTGTCATGTTGTCCTTAGCTTTGGTAAACATGGTCCTACCACCCCTGGAGAAGCTAGTTTGCAATAAGCATGCCATGAAGATTTGGAAATTGGAATTTCGAATTGCGAATTTACTTGGATACCTGCTAAATTCGCAATTCGAAATTCCAATTTCCAAATCACAACGGTATATTGCCGTGTTTCTTGGGCGGGTTGGTGTCGCGCTTGTTGCGGAGCATCTGGAGGGCGCTGATTAGCTTGGGGCGGGTGAGACGAGGTTCTATCACGTCGTCAATGAAGCCACGGCTGGCGGCGATATACGGGTTGGCGAACTTCTCCAGGTAGTCAGCCACAAGCTGTTTGCGCGTGGCTTCGGGGTCGTCGCTCTGCTCGATTGTGTCTTTGAAGATGATGTTTACCGCGCCGTCCACACCCATCACGGCAATCTCGGCGGTGGGCCAGGCGTAGTTGATGTCCCCCCGCACGTGCTTGGAGTTCATCACGTCGTACGCCCCGCCATACGCTTTGCGAGTAATGACTGTGATCTTCGGCACCGTGGCTTCGCAGTAAGCGTACAGCAGCTTGGCCCCGTGCCTGATGATGCCGCCATGCTCCTGGCGTACCCCCGGCAAAAAGCCCGGCACGTCCACGAAGGTGATAATCGGGATGTTGAAGCAGTCGCAGAAGCGCACGAATCGGGCCGCTTTGTCAGACGAGTCGATGTCGAGTACCCCCGCTAACACCAGGGGTTGTTGCGCCACAATCCCCACCGACTGCCCGCCCAGCCTGGCGAACCCGCAGATGATGTTGCGGGCGAAATGCTCGTGCACCTCCAGGAACTCTCCACGGTCTACCACGCGGCGGATGACCTCGTGCATGTCATAGCCCTTGGTGGGTACGTCGGGCACCAGGCTGTTCAACTCGTCGTCCATGCGGCCCGGCGGGTCGTCGTTGGGCACAACGGGCGCATCCTCCAGGTTGTTGGAGGGCATGTAGCTGAGCAGGTCGCGGATGCGCAGCAGGCACTCCTCCTCGCTGTCGATGGCAAAGTGGGCCACGCCCGACTTGGTGTTGTGCACCATCGCCCCGCCCAGCGTCTCGAAGTTTACGTCCTCGTGCGTCACCGTCTTGACCACGTTGGGGCCTGTGACGAACATGTACGAGGTGTCCTTGACCATCAGGGTAAAGTCGGTGATGGCCGGCGAGTAGACCGCACCGCCCGCGCACGGCCCCATGATAGCCGAGATTTGTGGGATTACACCGGAAGCGAGCACGTTTTGCAGGAACACGTCGGCGTAACCGCCTAGACTGAGCACGCCCTCCTGTATGCGCGCCCCACCCGAGTCGTTCAACCCTATAACCGGCGCTCCGTTCTTCATCGCCATTTCCATGATCTTGACGATCTTCTGCGCGTGGGCCTCGGAGAGCGAGCCGCCGAACACCGTGAAGTCCTGGGAGAAGACGTACACCAGCCTTCCATCGATGCGCCCCCAGCCCGTCACCACGCCGTCGCCTAACACCTTCTGGTCGCCCATGCCGAAATCGGTGATGCGGTGGGTGACGAACATGTCTATCTCTTCAAACGACCCTTCATCGAGCAGCAGGTCCAGCCGCTCCCGCGCGGTGAGCTTGCCCTTCGCGTGCTGTTGCTGGATGCGCCTGTCCCCACCACCAAGCTTCGCCTGCTCCCTCAGGTCACGCAGCCTGTTGATGCGCTCGGCAGCGGTAGGCGGTGCAGGTGTTGCTCCATTGGCCGAAGGTGCCGGGGCTGTGTTCTCGGTGGGGCTTACGTCGGAGTGGGTAGCCTCCCGGCTATACTCGGAGATGGGCGTACCAGCATCCGGTTGCGCGGCGTCGTTGTCTCGCGTCATAGGGTCGGTCCTTCCTGAGTGCTTGTAGTTTACCAGCAGCCATTATAACGAGTCGGGGGATGGCACGCCATGTACTCTCCACGATAGCACCCCAGGTCTCAATTTGCTGCTACTGGCGCTAGACGGAACCCTCTATGGGCTGGGACCAAATCTTGCTACCATAAGGCCTTTGCCGGCACTCCATGGCCGACCTGTGCGTTCAAGTATCCACCAGCGTGGTAGTTACAGGCAACGAAGCCTGCGTTGAAGACCAGGAGGGAGTGAAGGCGCATGAAACGAATATTTGTCGCCCTATCAGCCGTTATATTGGTGCTGATTATCGCACGCGCATCCACCAGCGAGGCTCTACCCACGAGTCAGGTCGCGGCCCAGGCGAGGCCCGCCGCACCCCAAACCAGCCTGACTAACCCGGAAACAAAGCAGGCCGTCAGCTTTGACGTGTCCCCGCCGCTTAGCTCCATGCCCCCGGCGGCACCCGTGTCATCCAACAAGCAGGAGTACGAGCGAGAGAACTGGATGAAGCCGGGCAGCCAGGTGCCGAATTACGTTGGCGTTGACCCGGTGGTGCAACGTGCTTTTGGTGGCGCGGCTATGCCCACACCTATCCTAACCTTCAAAGGATATACCCAGCACGATAACGCCGACACCGGCCTGCTTATCGTGTGGCCGCCCGACACCGAGGGAGACGTGGGCCTGGACCACTACTTCCAGTGGAACAACATCGGCTTCAAGATCTTCGACAAGGCGGGCAACCTCCTGTATGGACCCGTGCCCGGCAACACCCTCTTCCAGGGCATGACCGGCCCGGCGGGTGACGCATGTTCCGGGACGAACAGTGGCGACCCCATCGTGCTATTTGATACGATGGCTAATCGCTGGCTGGCAAGCCAGTTCACCACGTTCAACGTTCCCTCCGGCCCCACCTACGAGTGCATAGCCATCTCCAAGACCAGCGACCCCACGGGCCAGTACTATCGCTATGCCTACCTGGCCAGCCCCGCCTCAAACCCCACCTACTTTGAAGACTATCCCCATTTCGGGGTGTGGCCCGACGCATATTACATGACCACGAACGAGTTCAACATCAACCCTGTGAACGCGGGTGCGGTCTTTGTGGGAGCGGGCAATTTCGCCTTCGAGAGGGAGAAGATGCTGGCGGGCGACCCGGCGGCTAGGATGATCTACTTCCACCTGGAACCCCCTTACGGAGGCTTCCTGCCTTCTGACATGGACGGTCCCACGCCGCCACCGGCGGGCAGCCCCAACTACTTCATCGCCGTCGATGATGAATTTGGCGCCAACGCGGAGGACTTGCTTTCCATATTCAAGTTCCACGTGGACTGGTCGAACGTCATGAGTTCAACCTTCACCGGCCCTGTCGAGGTGCCCGTGGCGGAATTCGACCCCGACTTGTGCGCGGGTGCCAGGGAGGCATGCATCCCACAGCCCAACACGGAACAGAAGCTCGAAACGATATCGGACCGGCTGATGTTCAGGCTGGCGTATCGCAACTTCGGCACTCACGAGTCGCTTGTGGTGAACCACACAGTCGATGCCAGCGGCACGGGCCAGGCAGGCGTGCGCTGGTACGAGCTGCGCAGCCCCAACACCACGCCCACCATACACCAGCAGGGCACCTACGCCCCCGACGCAAACCACCGCTGGATGGGCAGCATGGCTATGGACGGCGACGGCAATATAGCTCTCGGCTACAGCGTATCCAACGCCACCGACCTCTTCCCAAGCATACGCTACACCGGCAGGCTGGCAGGCGATCCGCTAGGCCAGATGTCTCAGGGTGAGGCCAGCATGTACGAGGGGCTTGGCTCGCAGGTCGATCCTGAGGGCGACCTTGCGCGCTGGGGCGACTATAGCATGATGGGCATCGACCCTGTGGACGATTGTACTTTCTGGTACACCCAGGAATACTACCCGACCACCGGCACCTACTGGAACACGCGCATCGGTAAGTTCAGGTTCGCAAGCTGCGGAGGGGGTGCCATACCCACCGAGACGCCCATACCCGCGCCGAACCCTTGCACCCTGCCGGGCCACATAGTGGAGAGGGACGGACTTGGCGACACAGGATTGGGGAACGTGGATACCAACCAGGATAAGTACGACATAGAATACATCAGTGTCGCGGAACCCTACACCGGGACCGGACCTAACCACCTGGTGTTCACACTGAAAGTAGCAAGCCTGGATGGCCCGGAGAACGATCCCGCCGCCAGCCCCAACTCCTACTGGCGCATTGTCTTCACGAAGCCACCGACCACAACACTGGGCTTTGTTGACATGCGTACGGACGGAAGCGGGAACGTCACGTTCAAGTATGGCACCGGCACCGGCACGGTGGTGGGTGATGCCGACTTCGGTGAGTACACCCGCGAGGGCAACATCCGAATTACCATCGCCACTTCAAAGTTAGGTGTCGCGGTGGGCGATACTCTCAGCGGGATCTACGCCAGGGTATCGAACGGGGCTATCATCATTGACAACGCGAACTATCCGGAACCTGACAGGAGCATCACGTATACAATCCGTGGTAACGCTGCTTGCCAGTTCGGTGGCGGCGCGACACCCACACCCATAATCACCCCCACGGCGTGCCCCATCCAGTTCGCGGACGTGCCCTCCAGCGGAGAAGGCTCCACCTTCTACACGTGGGTGCGCTGCCTGGCATGCCGACAGATAGTGGGCGGCTATCCTTGCGGCGGTGCCGGTGAACCTTGCAATGGTAGCAACCAGCCCTACTACAGGCCGGGCGCTAACGTCACGCGGGGGCAGCTATCCAAGATCATCGCCAATGCCGCAGGTTTGGTGGAGATACCGGCTCCCGACCAGCAGCAATTCGCGGACGTGGAGCCGGGCGACCCGTTCTACGTGTTCGTGGAGAGGCTGGCGCAGACAGGTGCCGTGGAGGGTTACCCGTGCGGCGGGCCTAGCGAACCGTGCACCACGCCGAATAGACCTTACTTCCGGCCAAGCAATCCCGCCACACGCGGGCAGATCTCTAAGATCGTGTCTATAGCGGCGGGCTTCGAGGAAGATATACCCGCCGACCAGGAGACGTTCACCGACGTTCCCTCAGACAGTCCCTTCTGGGTGTATATAGAACGCCTGGCTGGTAGAGGGATCATCTCAGGGTACGGAAGCGCGGCGCAGTGTCCCACGGGCACGCCCTGCTTCCGCTACAGCGACTTCACTACGAGGGGGCAGATGGCGAAGATAGCCGCTAACGCCTTCTACCCCAACTGCCAGACACCCGCGAGGGCTGCGCCGTAACTCTAAGTGTCACCATACGACCTAGAAAGGGCCTCCATCAGCGGGGGCCTTTTTTTCTTCTATACACACTCTTGGGTTCTACAGATACCGCTGGAAGAAGCTGTTGACGCGCTGCTTGTACTCGTCGGGGGCGAGGACCGGTGCGTAGGCGTGGCCGCACTCCGGCACTACCCATAGCTCCTTCGGCCCCGTGGCCGCTTCGTAGAGGCGCTGAGCCGAGTGGGGGTCGGTGAGAGAGTCGCAGTCGCCGTGGATGACGAGGAGGGCACGGTCGCCTAGACGGGCTGCGGCTTCATCGGGGCGCACCTCCCCCGACTTCATCCCCAGCATTGTCTCGGCGCTCCGCACGATGAGGGGCGCTAGAAAGAGGGCGCGCGGGCTGATGAAGGCGCTTATGCCCGGCCGCACCATCCCGAACAGGTCGGCATACGAGGAGTCGGCCACCACCGCCTTGATGCCGGGGTCCTCCGCCGCCGCGAGCAAAGTAGCGGCCGCACCCATCGACACGCCAAGCGCGCCTATACGTGCCGGGTCTACGTCTTCGCGGGTGCGCAGGTAGTTGGCCGCGTCCATCGCCTGCCAGCGCTCCTTGTAGCCGAACGTCACAGGCTCGCCTTTACGCAGGCCGCTACCCGACATGTCGAACAGGAAGGTGGCAAAGCCCCCCTCGTGTATCGACTTAGAGTAGCCCGCCATCTGCTCCTTGAAGCCGCCGTAGCCATAAGCCAGCATCACCACCGGCCAGGGCTTCGCCACCTCCGGCGGAGCAGGGACGAACCAGCCGCCCAGTGGCTTACCATCGCGCCCTTCAAAGACGACGTACTCCGGCCGCACGGGCAGAGCCATCTCCAGGTTGCCCAACGTCGCCCGGTAGTACTCATCGGACCAATTCGGGTAGATAATGCGCCGCGCCGCCAGTATGGGAAGGCCCCCGAACACCAACCCCGCAAGCCCGACTCCCGCTAGCGCGGCACCCCTTGCCAGGCGGCCCGGCAACAGACTACCCTGCCCAGCCGGCCATTCGATGCGTGCCGTTACATGGTCTAATCGCTCGTGGGATATCTCTGCTCTGTCCAGCGCCACTTCCATCCAGTTGCTCCAGTTTCTTTGCCAAACACGCCTCTCATAGTCCTACGTACTGCACATACCCAACAGATGTATCTATCCAGGATTATAGAGCGTGCCTACCAACCCCGTCAACGCTCACTGAGACGGTGCGGGTTGGGCCACCCACTCGTTCAACGGTGTCAATCTATGCACCAGGCCCCAGCCGGGCACCGGGAGAGGGTCAGGAACGAACCGGGTGGGGGTCCACTTAAAGCAAAACGCCCATCCGCAAAAGGGCCGGGCGTCGTAAGAGAAGCGAATGCGGCTGCTATCCGAACAAATCCTATGTAGAACCGCGACAGTCCGAATCAAGCGCGCTGCGCGGGCTGGGTGATCAATCCCCGCTGTATTGCGTACACGGCGGCATGCGTGCGGTCGTTGGTATGCAGTTTCTGGAAGATGGAGGTTATGTAGTTCTTGATCGTCTTCTCGGAAAGGAAGAGTTTCTCCCCTATCTCGCGGTTGCTGGCACCCTTCGCGATCAAGGTTAGTATTTCCAGCTCGCGGTCGGTCAGCCCTTCCGGGTTGTGCTTCTGGGCCTGCTGCGAAAGTTGCTTGAACTGCTCGAAGACTTTGCCCGTCATCGCGGAGTCGAGCACGGAGCTACCGGCTGCCACGCTGCGTAACGCCCTCATCACGTCCAGGCTGTCGGCATCCTTGAGCATGTACCCACGCGCCCCCGCATTTATCGCCTGGAACACGTGCTCGTCCTCGCGGAACATCGTCAAAATGATTATTGCCTGGTCGGGGCGCTTCATCAAGATCTGGCGGGTTGCTTCCACGCCGTCAGCGCCGGGCATATTGATATCCATCAGGATGATGTCCGGGTCCAGCCGTTCGGCCAGTTCCTGTACTTCGAGACCATCTCGCGCTTCGCCAACCACCTTGATGTCGGCCTCCATCTCGAACAACATGCGCAGGCCCTGTCGGAACATCTTGTGGTCGTCGGCTATTAGCACTTCTATCATGGTTTCCTTCTTCCACCAGGCCCAACATCGCAGGCTTTGGTCTACTGCACATCGACATTAGACAATTAGCACTTAACCCGGTTCCATGTTACACCAGCGTGAGGTCAAGTGCAACAAGCAACAGGTCCAGGCGTATCTTAGAACCACATCTCAGACTGCTGCTCGTGTGCGTCTCCATACCAGGGCAACTGTGCCGAGCTTGCACCAGGACCTTGCAAATCCACTGTGCTCTCTCGCACCGCTTTAATCGCGGCGATAAGCATCTCTGCGGGCGCTCCACGTGGTATGTAGACGCGTCTGGCCCGCACGGGACGTCCAGGCTCCCACAGGCCCTGCGGACCAAGCTCGCTCGCATGCGCCGGGTCGTCAAGATCCTCGTCAGCTACCAGCACCACGGACGGCACAGCGGGAAGCTCCCCGCTAAATCCCTCTTGCTCGGCAAGCAAAGTGTCGCCAGGCCGCAGCTCACGGGATGTGCGCGTCCCTACGACGAGATCGCTGGCTACTACAGCCACATCAACGCCACCGCCTCCCAGTACCCTTCTGTAAGCTCCCGGCGAGTCCACCGCACCGACCACCTGCACGTCCTCGCGGTGGTCAAGGTAACGCACGAGCACCTGGCGAAACAGCTTGAAGGGGTCGGCCACGAGCACCTTCACGCGGTCGGCATCCTTGGAACGCCCAAATCCCCAGTCGCCCCCCGGTTGGAGTACGGCCAGCAGACTCCGAAGGTCTAGAGGGGGGCGCACGGAGGGGGCCTGGCACTCCGCCGGATCGACCCACAGGACAGGGCCTTCCACGGTCTCCAGGACTCCGGCAGGTAGTTTATGGGCGGACCGGCAGTCAACTACTGTCAGATCAACGGCTCCAGCTGGCGCAGTGACGTCCAACCCGGACCGCAATTCCGGCGGACATGCACCCGCCCAGTCAACAGGCCACGGTTCAAGCTCCCAACCCCAGGGGTGGGCGGCGAACCAAAGCTCTCGGAACAGCGCCGGGTCATCCGACACCACTCGCATCGTGCGACGCGGTACGAACGTCTCGAGGCCCTCCTCAATGAGGGGCTTGAGGACAGCGACAAGGCCAGGGTCGAACTGCGTGCCTGTACCCCTATCTATCTCGGCAATGATCTCTGCCGTTGATAGTGCAGGACGGTAGGGGCGGTCGCTGGACATGGCGTCATAGGCGTCCGCAAGGCTGAGGACCCGCGCGCCCAGGGGTATGGCGTCGCCCTGGAGGCCCATCGGGTAACCCGCCCCGTTGTACCATTCGTGGTGCGATTGGGCCACGCGGGCCACGCTCAAGGGTAGCGCGTGGGCCTTCAGCATCTGCCCTGACACCATCGAGTGCTTGGTGATCGCATACCATTCGTCGCGGTCCAACGGGCTAGACTTGTCCAGTATCGCATTCGGCACCACCAGTTTTCCCACGTCGTGCAGCATCGCCCCGCATTGCAATGTCATCATGGCTTCCGCATCAAGACCGAGCCGCCTGCCAAAAGCCACTGCGTAGCGGGCCACACGCCCGAGGTGCCTCCATGTCCAGTCGGACCGCGCCTGCAACGTAAGCACGACCTCTACCATCGGCTCTAACAGCCAGCGGCCGTCGATTTGGTTTCTGGGTGGTTCCGGTATGGGGTCCATCATATTCGTACCAATCTCGCGCAAAAGCGCTGTGGGAGGTATGTGCCGAACATCGGGAGCGAGGTCCTTTCGGCATGACAGGATTGTAACCGAGGCAGCTAGCGGCAAAAAGAAACCATGGTCCCGAATATAGGCAGGACTGGTCCCAAGAATGCCGGGACCCCTCGTGAGATGGCTTGTGATGAACTGTTGTGGCCCTGGAGTGCGCGTTAGTTCGAGGGAGTCAGCCCGGCAAAACCTGGTGGCTGCCAGGGCGGCGGCAGAATCTTCTCAGCGCCTCAAGGTCGGAGCTTTGAAAATGGCCGGCGCCAAGCAAGGTCTCGTGAGCGGCGGCATCTACTATCATGGCAACCGGCGTATCCATGCCTTCCATTTGAACACGGGACAGCGCACCCTGGAAGGCTAGCACAGCATCGGCATGGCGAATCAGAGCGCCCAACTCGGGCGCGCCGGGGGCGAGTATATGGTGTACGTAGCCATCTGCCACGCTCCATGTATGTGCTGCCCCTGCTTCTGGTGTGGCTACGGCGACCAGGTAATCGGTAGCAAGGGCGCTCGCAACACGCGCCGCCTCGGTGTCGGAGGGACCAGAGGGGCCAGCCACGACTAGCACCCGATTGGGCAGCGCTTCAGCGGTGAGATCGTACAGGTTCAGCGCGGCGGCTATCTGGCGCGAGGTTTCGGCGTACTCACTCCCGGCGAACTGAGGCTCCCACAAGCGGCCCAGCAGCGGGAGTATCTCCCGGTCGGACCTCACTCGTGCCGCCTGGATACGATGCCGCTCCTCCATGAGCCGAGGCAGAAGCGAATTGAAGCGGTCAATCGCCGCCAGGTGAGCGACGCTGACCCGAGGCAGACTTTCCACGTTGGCCGGGTTGTTGTCCTTCGGGCCGCCGAGGTTGTAGTCCTTCCGGTCGAAAGCGTCACCCGCGGCGAGTAATGCGCGCTTGTAGAGCAGCAATAGCGCCCCGGATAGCAGTCGCTCCATGTTACCCGACTCGTAGTTCTTGAGGACCGTAGCGAGGGAGTTGCATTCCCACAGGGTGTAGCGGCGGTGAGCGGGCTGCCGAGTGCCTGTCGCGCCGCCTATGTGCCGGACCAGCGCGTCAGGCGCATACACCACCCTGTATCCGAGCACCCACAGCCTCCAACCCAGATCGACGTCCTCAAAGTAGGCGAAGAAGCTGGGGTCGAAGCCTCCAACGTCGAGGAAAGTTCGCCTGTGTATGAGCATCGCCCCGCCTGAGGCGAAAAGCAATGGGCTGCCCTTACCTGGCGGCTGGGGAGCGTCCGGCCAGCCCCAGACCGACCTGGGCCGCCCCACACCGAACAGGTTCGACGATGCCCCGTTGAACTCGATCTCCTTGCCGTCCCGCGACATTATCCGGGAAGCCACGCACACGGTTCCCGGCTCGGCTTCATCCAGCGCCTCAAACATCCGGTTGAGCCACTGCGGGTCGGACATGGCGTCGTCGTTGAGGAAGGCCACGTAGTCGCCGCTCGAGTCGGCAGCGCCCCGGTTGCAGGCGGCGGCGAACCCGGTGTTCTGCTCCAGGCGCACGCAACGCACACCCAGTTCCGGCGCGTGCACGGCTCTATACGTGCCGTCGCCGGAGCCGTTGTCCACCACCGTGACCTCAAGCCTGTCCACCGGGTAATCAAGCGCGCGCACCGACCGGAGGCACTCGCGCAACAGGGCTAGATTGTTGTACGTGGGGATGACCACCGACACGCTTCGTGCCCCTGGCTGGGTGCCGGTGTTTACGGCTGTGGGATTAGCGTTCACCGGTGACTCCGTTGTACTCCAGGCTCATGACGAGATAGCCGGAAGCGGGAATACCGTCATCGTAGCGCTGTGCCCGCAGGTCGCCCGACCGCGCGCTGCCTCTCAAGCTTATGGCGTCACCGGGCACCCCATCAGGCGACTCCGCCACGAAGTAGAAGGCGCGTCCCGCCGAGTCCGGGATGGGCGGGAAGCGGAGGGCGAGCAGTTGGCCTTGCGTCAGGTTGTGGGTGGGTATCTCTATGTGGAACAGGTCAACGGAGGCACCGGGGTTGTCCCGCAGGCGCAGGAATAGACGCGAGGTGTTGCGCCTCCCGAACGTCTCCACCTGTACCCTGACCCCCGACAGGCCGGTCTCCGCCACGTAAAACCGCTGCCCCAGGCTGTGCCCGGCGACAAGCTCGGGGAGTTGCACCTGCCCGGCCAGCGGCGCGCTGACGGCCCCCTTTACGCTCCTCAAAACCTCATTTGCCCTTGCCCTCACTTGCGCGGGGACGGTGCGCCGCCGGTCGTGCACGGTCTGGAGCTTGCGGGCGGCCTGCGGTTGGGAAGGCACCAAACCGTCGACATGAGGTGCTATGCCCCCGGCGGTGACGTAGCGGCTTGGGTCTCTGAGTGTGCTGTGTTCGTCCCGGCGCGCAGTGCGGCTCATGCGGGCGCTGCGAATGTAGGGGTCGCGCACGAAGCGGTCGAGTGCGTCCACAGTGAGGTCCCAGGTAAACCGCTCCCTCGCCAGGCGGGCCGCATTTTCGCCCCGTCTGCGCGCCTCTGACGGGTCGGCCAGGATGCTGGCAACTATGGCACGTAGCCCATCGGGATCGTCGTGCCGCACGATCCAACCCGCCTCGTGCTCGCGTATCACACCGGCCACCTCGCTGAAGGCGGCATGGATGACAGGCAGACCGCACCAGAGGTAGTGCACCGTGCGGCTGGGGAAGGCCAACTGGCGCTCGGCGTTGGGCTGCATCACGTCCACCGCCACATGCGCGAGGGTATATCGCTCCACCAGCGCATCGTGCGGCAGCAGGCCCGACATGCTCACGCTCGGCATAGTTGCGAGTTGGTCCACCAGCGGTCCAAAGCCGCCCGTATGCACCGCGTGGAAGGGGTGCTTGCCACCTATCACCTCAAGCCGCCCGCGCCCCTGCTCCTGTAATTCGGAGGCGACGGCAAGCAGCGCGGGTGCCGGGTTCTGCCAGGGCAGGAAAATGCCCCCGTAGACGAAGCGCACCTCCTGGCCCCCCCAGTCCTGCGGCCAGACGTGTTGAGGTTGTTCGGGGTCGAGGGAATAGGGGATGACCTGAAGGGAGTTGCCTATATCGTCCGGGTGAACGCCCGCCTGCGCGAGCCACGCGGTGAAGTAGTATCGCTGACGCTCGCTGATGCAGGTGAAAAAGTCGGCACGTTCCAGGGCCACCAGTTTCTCCTCCGCATTAGCTCGTGCATCAAGGTGCTCCTGGTAGATACGCTCCAGCAGGTGCGGCCCCGTGAGGTCGAGGGCCACGGGCAGGTTGGCGCGCGGCAGCCAGGTCAGGTTCGGCCAGCCGCACGACACGATCACCTCCGGCGCGAGCGTGTCCACCATGCTTTGCAGCGTCTCCGGCGTCCATGCCCCACGTACGTATTCGAGCGGCACCTGGCTCTCACGCCCCTGTATTGCAGCCTTCGGCATTGTGAAACGCACCTTATGCCCCCGGCTCTCCAGCCCCTTGCCCAGCGCCCACGCCCGGATGCCGGAGCCGCTGGCGGGGATATCGCCCACCGGCAGCACGTCCGGGCTTATAAGCAGCACGTCCTTGGGTTGGCCGTCCCAAAGTTGCTCTATACCGAACTCATGCAGCACCGCATGGTGCGCCGCCGAGTACGGGGCATCGGTCTCGTGGTTCAGCAGGTGCACTCGCCCCGGCTGGCCGAACCGGGCAAAAAGCTCTTCATCGGTGCGCTTGCGATTGGCCTGTAGCCACTCCCGCTTGGGCGTCATCTTCTCAATAGTGGCGCGGAACTCGTCGGCGGCAAGAAGGGTGGCTATGCCGTTGCGATGGACGTGGTCAGTACCCGCCTCCACGGACTGAGTAGGGCGGGCCTGGGTGAAGTCGTAGTCACCCAGTTGCACGCCGCCCAGTTCCATGAAGCGCACGACACGCTGGCCCAGGAGCAGGAGCGCGGCCGGGAGGATTTTATCGAGGTTCGACTGCTCGTAGTTCTTGTAAATCGTGTAGAGGGCATTGCGCTCGTAGATCACCTGCCAGCGGTGATTACCGACGTCGGTGGCGGTGCCGTGATGGCGGTGGTAGGTGATGGCGGTCGGTGTGAGCGTGATACGATGGCCCAGCAGCCACAGCCGCCAGCCCAGGTCAACGTCCTCGAAGAAGGCGAAGTAGTCCGGGTCGAAGCCGCCCGCGTGCAAGAAGACCTCGCGCCTGATGAGCATCGAGCCGCCGCACGCGAAGAGTAGCTCCCGCGCTTCGGGGTGGACGGCATCTACGGGCAGGCCATAGGAAGGCTGGAACCCGAAGCCGTGGAAGTTGACCGAGCCTGAGTAGAAGTCAATCTTCTTGCCCGCCCAGTCGAGCATGAGAGAGGAGGTACACACCACGCCCTGCGCTGCCCCGGCAAGGAGACTGTTTACCAGTTCGGTGAGCCAGTACGGCTCCACGCGGGTGTCGTTATTAAGAAAGGCGACGTATTCACCTGACGCCCGTTCAGCCCCGTAGTTATTCCCCGCCGCGAAGCCGAGGTTCGACCCGGTCTCCACTAACCGCACCGTGGGGAAGCGCTCCCGCATGAACTCCAACGACCCGTCCGCAGACCCGTTATCGACCAGCAGCAACTCCAGCCGGTCCTTAGGGTAGTCGAGCGACAGCAGCGACGTGAAGCAGGTCTCCAGGTGCCGCAGGCCATTGTAGTTGAGCACGACGACGGAGACAGTGGGGATTTTGGATTTTGGATTTTGGATTTTGGATTGTTCGGAGAAAGAAGATACAGCGCGCTCAAGGAGAGGCTCGTTGCTCGTCGGCTGGACCGACGGAGATGTATCGACGGGTATGTGATCAGGAGAGTGGTTCAAGCTAGAGAGCACCTTGCAAGCGAAATAGTCACGATGAAGCGACCAAATCTAAAATCTAAAATCCAAAATCAGAAATACGTCCTCTATTTTCCCAGCAGGCGGGAGACGCGGCGAGTCAGGCGAAGCACTCGGCCCTGCTCGATCCCTTGTAGGAGCTTCTCAAGGTAGAGGATATGTTCGTCTTTGGTGCGTAGCTCATTGGTGAGGCGAGACTCCAGATTGGCGATGTGCTGGTCCTTGGACGCTAGCTCCCGGTTCATCTCGTCCAACTGTTGCAGGTCGTGGTGGGCGCGGTCGAGTTGCAAGTCCAGCACGGCCAGGCGCTGCTCCATGCCCGCTATGTGGCGGTCGCGCGCCTCGAGTTGTTGGCGCAGCAGGCGGTCCTCGTGGTTGGCGGTCTTGAGGTCCAACAGCGTCATGAGCACCTGCGTGAGTTGCAGGCGCATGGTGTTAGCAGTGTCGCTGCTCGTTAACGGCGGGTACGCTGCCTGTATCCGCTCAAGCGCCGGTTCGAGGCCAGGTCGCACCGCCACTACCACCCCCCGATAAGCGGGCGCGGTCCGGTCCGAGTCGGAGAACGTCAGGTTGTAGAAGCGGTCGAGGGTACGCTCGAAGCCACTAGCTTTCTCGTCGCGTAGCGAAATAAGGTAGTGTTTAGCTATCATCATCAACAGCCAGTTGTAGACGTTGGCTGCCGGGAAGGAATGAGTACGCCAGCCGTTGCGCTCGAACGCGTCACCCGTCGAGGAGAAATCAGGCAGGCCGAAATCGCGGTGCTCCCTCAGCTGCTCCTGCTGGGCATCCAATATCCAACGTATATATTCGTCCAGGGTCTCCTCGGCCACGTCCGCTTCCACCGACTGCACGGGGTTAATCAACACGCAGGCGTGGCGGGCCACCCGCATCATCTCGGTGAGAAAGCGGTCGCGCTCTGTGTTGGGGATATGTTCCAGGGTGTCGAGCGCCGTGACGATATCGAAGGAGCGGTCTGGGTAAGGCAGGTCCATGCCCGAACCCTGCGTGTAGTTGGGGATCGAGCCGTCGTCCGAGACCACGTCGAGCACGTGCACGTCAAAGTAGACTGGGCTGACGAAATGGTGCAGCACGCCAGGATAGCCGCCCACGTCGAGTATTTGGGATTTCGGATTTCGGATTTCGGATTGGTTGGGAGCCTGGGAAATACCGGAGATGGAGTCGGGTGACGTGCGGCTGCCGAAGCTCACGTCGGCCATGCTCTCAAGCAGGATAGTGAGCACGTTCTCGGCGATGCGCATGCGGCCATACTGGTCGAAGGGTAGGGAAAGTAAGTCGCCCTCGCGGGGGGCAAGGCTAGCCTCGAAATCCTGTCTCTGCAAGGCTGGGACTGCTCCAATCTGGGGTCTGCGTTCTGCGGGGTAGTATAACACGTGAAACGTGAAACGTGAAACGTGAAACGTGAAACGTGATGGGGTTTGGCAACGTTAAGGGTGTAAGACTGTTTGGAGGTGGTTGGTGCTGAGGAAATTGAGGCCGGGGTTGCTGGTCATGTCGACAGGCTATCCCGTGGCGCTGTTGCTACTGATGGGGATGCACGCCTTGATGCCTCAGCGTGGGGGCGTGCTTGCGCTCACCCAGATATTCGCACCCTATCTCTTCCTGCCGTTGCTCGCCTTGCTGACACTCGCGTTCCTGAGGGGAGCAGTGCCCCTGCGGGTCGCGCTGCTGCTTTGCATGGTGGTATTTGGTCTGCGCTTCATGCCCCGGTTGGCGTCGCCAGTTGTTGAGCCTACGCCAGGTGCGATGCAGATTACGGCACTCAGTTGGAACGTGGAAGTTGGGGGCGACCCGGCCTCAATCAGGGAGATGCTGTTGGCAAAACAGCCTGACATCGCCGCGTTCCAGGAAATCGACTGGCTACCACTGCAACGTGACCCGGAGTTGTTGAGCCTCTACCCTCATTTCTTTGTGCAGCCGCCCTACGATGCTACATCCGGCATGGTGCTCCTGAGCAAGTTCCCCATGCTGGAGGCGCGTGTTCCTGAGCTTGATCCTTCGCTTTGGGCGCGCCCCAGGATGGTAGAGGCGAAGCTGAATGTTGGTGGGCAGACCCTCAATATCTTTTCTGTCCATCCTTCTCCCCCTGGCGGAGGGTGCCGTTATTTCCTCTGCTACGATTCTGCCCTGCGGGATGCCAGACTCTCGGCCATACGTGCCCACATTGAACCTGCCGTGCTGAAGGGGGAGGCAGTGCTTCTGGTGGGTGACTTCAACACCACTGAGCGGGAACCTGGCTACTGGGACGTGTCGCGAGGCTTGCAGGATAGCTACAGGGCGGTAGGGGCAGGCATCAGCAACACATGGGGTCCGCCCTGGATAAGGGACCGCGGCTTTGCTCTCTTGCGCATCGACTACATATTTTCCGGGCCGAAGCTTCGCCCGCTACAGTTCGAGGTCGACTGCAAGTCGAAGAGTAGCGACCATTGTGCGCTCATGGGCAAGTTTGAGCTGCATTAGAAAGAGGCTTGCACCGCAGCCGCACAAAAGGGGCACGATTGTGCGTGCCCCTTTTAACATTGCCACTTCTGACCAGCCTACCGCCAACCGTTATCGCTTGCTGAAGAAAGCCACCGGCGCGCCACGCTTGGCTTCCTGCTGGCGGTAGGCTACCACGCTCACCTGGGCGGCGAGGTTGCGGGCTACCTGCATAAAGGCCTCGGCTTCCGGGGTGCCGGGCGAGTCCACCACGACGGGGCGGCCTTCATCGCCACCTTCCCGGATGCGCAGGTGGAGCGGGATTTCGCCGAGGAAGGGGACGCTGTAGCGGGCTGCCGCCGCCTGCGCGCCACCGTGTCCGAACAGGTCCGTGGGGTTCTGGCAGTGGGGGCAGACGAAGGTGCTCATGTTCTCCACGATGCCGAGCACCGGCACGTTGAGCTTCTTGAACATCATCAGCGCCTTGCCCGCGTCGAGCAGCGCCACGTCCTGCGGTGTGGAGACCATCACCGAGCCTGTAAGCGGCACCGACTGCGCGGTGGTGAGTTGCACGTCGCCCGTGCCCGGCGGCATGTCCATCACAAGGTAATCCAGCTCGCCCCACTCAACGTCGTACATGAACTGGGTGAGCAGCTTGGTGAGCATCGGGCCGCGCCAGATGACCGGGCTATCGGCGTCGATGAAGAAGCCCATCGACATGATCTTGATGCCGTAGGCTTCCACCGGGGCGATCTTCTCGCCAACCTGCTGCGGCTTGGCCGAGGTGCCCATCATCAGGGGCACGTTGGGGCCATAAACGTCGGCGTCAAGCAGCCCGATTCTCGCGCCGTCACGAGCCAGGGCCAGCGCCAGGTTGACTGCCACGGTGCTCTTGCCCACGCCGCCCTTGCCGGAGCCTACCGCCACGATGTTGCGCACGCCGGGTATACCCTGCCGCTCGGTCATGATGCCCTGCCGCACGCGGGAGGTCATGTTCGCGCTCACGTCGCGCACGCCCGGTATGGCGGACACCACGGACTCCGACTGCTGCTTCAGTTGCTCCTTGACCGGGCACGCCGGGGTGGTGAGCACGACGTTGAAGGACACGTTATTGCGGTCGTCTATGTTAAGTTCTTCTATGAAGCCGAGCGATACGATGTCGCGCCCCAGGTCCGGGTCTTTGACGACGCTCAGCGCCTGTAACACCTGCTCTTTTGTGATTGGCATGGGTGCCATCCTTTCGATTTTGGATTTTAGATTTCGGATTTTGGATTGCTTAGTTTGTGATGTTATTGTGCAGAATTGCGCAAAGTGTGCGCTACCGTTATGGTACTTGCTTTTCTAATCTATGTCAATGAATCCAGCTTGCTTTGCACCAGGACAAAGGCCGGGCCAGATTGCCTTTGGAGGTACCTGATTGGTACCTTGTTTAGTGCCCTTGGGATTGCCATTGAACAGTGGTGTATCTGTTGTACCCAAGAATTGACACGCCGCCGCGCGTGCTCTATAAACGAGCCATATGACTTCGGATGTATCTACCAGGACCGTGCTCCACGGAGCGGCGTCTCACTCGCGCACTCGGCGGATGCTTATGCTGATTGGCCCCCCTGCCCTCTTCATGCTGCTCAGCGCATTGTTCCTGTGGCGGCCCATAGTCACGGGGCAGGTCTATTTGCCCACCGACCTGAGCTACAAGTACGACTACATGTGGATAGGTCACGAGCCGCCCGCGGGCACGAAGATAGACCAGAACCACACCGTATCCGACGTGTCCGACTATTTCTATCCCTCCGTTACCTACGCTATCGAGCGCCTGCGCGCCGGGAACTTTCCCCTGTGGAACCCCTACATCCTGACCGGAACCCCCTTCTTTGCCTCAGGCCAGCAGGCAGTGTTGGACCCTGTAAACCTTATGGCTTTCCTGGCGGGGCCGCACGACTACTGGACCTGGGCGGCCTGGCTGAGGCTGGCGCTGCTGGGCTTTACCACCTACGGGTTCATGCGCGCGCTCGGCAGGAACGCGGCGGCTGGAATAGCGTCGGGTGTGGTTTTCATGGTGTGCGGGTTTGCCGTCGTATGGCTCAATTACGCCATTACCTGGTCCCTTGCCTGGATGCCCGCGCTTTTCTGGGCGAGCACGCGGCTCTTGCAGACCGGGCGGCTGCCGTGGATAGGGCTTACCGGAGTGGCAATGGGCGCGTTACTGCTCAGTGGGCACCCGGAAACGCAGTTCCTGTGCGGGCTGTTGTGGGCGGCCTACATGGTGTATGCCCTGTTCGTTTTCAGGGCGAGTACGAGACAGCGGTTTGCCGGGTCTGGACAGGTCGCTGCCGCTGTGGCCCTGGGCCTGGGCATGGGCGCGGTGCAGTTCGTACCCACGCTCGACTTCATGGTCTCGAGCGGCGCATTCGGCGCGCGTTCCACCGACGTCCAGCCCTTCAACCTTGGAGAGACGGCGTTGCGCTTCATCAGCCAGCTATTCCCCAATTGGACGGGCACCCCGCTGGCCGACACTTATTGGGTGCGTCCCGAACTCACCAATTTCAACGAGCAGACCGGTTATATAGGCATCCTCGCCCTCGGGTTGGGTGCGCTGGGTGCCGCGTCGATGTGGAAGCGCGACCGGCTGGTGCCTTTCTTCGGCATGTGTTCGGTGCTCGCGCTCCTGGTAGCAATACGCGCGCCCGGTTTCCACCTTGTGAAGGCGTTGCCCGTATTGAGCGCAGGGCATGGGGTGCGCTGGCTGGTAGTCGTGTCGTTCTTCGGGGCGGTGCTGGCCGGGTACGGCGTCGAGGCGCTGATGAAGCAGTCTTCCGGCTCGCGCAGGTTGAGGGATAGCGGGCTATGGCTGGCGAGTGGCGCGCTTGCGGCGTTCGGTCTCATGCTGGCGATCTACCTGGGCATACGTGACCTTAGCTGGGACCGCGCCTGGAACCCGATGCTCAGCCACGTAGACATGGCGCGACTCCTCTATCCCGCGCAACTGGCTAATAACTGGCCGGTGGTCTTCCTGGGGCTGGGGGCGCTCGTAGTGCTCGCCCGCTGGAGGGGCTTGATACCGGCGGCTGCCTTGCCCACGCTCATCGTGGCCCTGCTGTACGCCGACCTCTGGACGTTCGGCCATGGCTACAACCCCACAACGCCACGCGAGGCCATCATGCCGCCCACACAGGTGACAAGTTACCTGTCCGAACACGCGGGCCACGACCGCATGGCGGGCACCATCAACCTGCTGCGCCCTAATGTTGCCATGCTGTTCGGCTTGCGCGATCTGCGCGGGTACGAGCCTATCGTAGACGATGCCTTCGCGCACCTGTATGAGGATTTCTACCACCAGTTGAGCACTCCCGTGTTCGACGTGCAACGCAAGCAAGACCTGGAGCTTACCGCGATGGAGCAGCGCCAGTTGAACATTGCCGGGGTGCGCTACGTCGCCACCGTCCGCAAGCCCAGGGTGGACGGCAGCGCCAGGCCCTACACGTTCATCCTACAGGAGCAACGCGCCGCGCTTTATGAGAACCTCGAAGCGTTCCCCCGCGCCTATGTCGTATTCGGCTCCCGCGTCGTTCCTGACACGGACGAAGCCACTGCGGTCCTGCGATCGCCGGAACTGGACCCAGGTCGCACTATCGTGCTGGCTTCCGGCCAGGAAGTAGCCCCTCCACCCGGCTTGGACAGGACCACCGCTCTCGTAACGTGGCTGGCGGATGAACCTGAACGAGTCGAGTTAGAGGTCACCCTGCCGCAAGCAGGTTGGCTCGTCTTAAGCGACAATTTCGCGAGCGGTTGGGAGGCTATGCTGGACGACAACCCGGCACCACTCCTGCGGGGAAACGTGGCCTTTCGCGCGGTGGCCGTACCGGCAGGGACGCACAACATCAGCTTCCACTACCGGCCCGCCCTCTTCTTCGTCGCCGCGACTATAAGTACCCTGTCTGCCGCACTCGCACTCAGCCTGGGCCTAATACACCTCATACGGCGGTCTCGTCGCTCTAGCCCCACTAACCACTAACCACTAACCACTAACCACTGAGCACGGGCACTCGTTATGCTATACTCGTGGTTAGCCCCACTCACACGCCCTACAGGGAGGACCGATTGGACCGCGACAAGATACAGGCTGCCGTGCGCATGATACTGGAGGCGGTCGGGGAGGACCCCGAACGCGAGGGCCTGCTTGAAACCCCCCGCCGAGTTGCCGATCTTTACGAGGAGGTGTTCGCCGGCCTCACGATAGAGCCGAGCGAGTACCTGGCCGTGGGCTTCGAGGAGTCGCACAAGGAGATGGTTGTCCTCAAAGACATCCCGTTCCAGTCCCTGTGCGAGCACCATCTACTTCCCTTCGTGGGCCGGGCGCACGTCGGCTACATCCCTGCTGGGCGCATAGTAGGCCTATCAAAGCTGGCGAGGGTGGTAGAGGGGTTCGCCCGCCGCCCGCAGTTGCAGGAGCGGCTGACCAGCCAGATAGCCGACACGATTGTGGACGCGATCAACCCTGTAGGCGTGGGCGTGGTAATCGAGGCGCAGCACTACTGTATGATAATGCGGGGCGTGAAGAAGCCGGGCAGCACGATGATTACCTCGGCCATGCGCGGCCTCTTCCGCAACAACCCCCCCACCAGGGCTGAGTTCCTGGAATTCATCCGTAGCGCCAAATAGCCCTCCGAAGATAAGACAGTCCCCTATGTCAGAAACACTCAGCAGCATCCAAAACTGGGCAGGCACGCTGCCAGGGCTGGGGTCGAGGCAGCCGGAGGTCACGTTCAAGTACGAGCGTGACGGCGTGCGTTCTTACACTCTGTCGTATGCCGACAACCGGCTGCGGTTCAAGCACTACCTGGACAGACCGGGCGCAAAACCATCCCTCCTGGAGCGGAGCGCACGAGACTTAGGGCAGGCCGAGGCTACCGCATTAGAGTCGTATGCTGCCGAGGGGTTAGCGCCACAGCTTGTTTGGTCCGGCGAGATGCCGGCCCAGTTAGGAGGCTACGGGGTCGTTTACAGGCGTGTGGAGGGGCTTACCGCCGAGGCTGCATACCTGACCGAGGCCCATGCGGAGAGACTTGCCCATGCTCTTCGCCAGGTACATAGCCGCACCTTGCAGTCGAAACTCCTGGCCCCGCAACCACGCAACCTCGCGGGCTGGTGGAACCGGGTGCACGAGCAGTACCGCGACCTGCCACCAGAGTTCACAGCCGCGCTGCCACCGACGTTGGAGGAGTCGCTCGTGGGGCTGGTGCAGTCGGTGTCAGGTGATGCCAACGCCCACATCCGCTTCTGGCAGGGGGCCTCGCTGGTGCCGGTCCACGGCAATCTCACGATGCGCAACGTTATATTTGATGACCGCCAGGTGACGCTGGTGGACTGGCCTCGCTTTGGTTTGGGCGACCCGGCGTACGAGCTGGCGAATGCAGTGTGGGAAATGGCCCTCTCGGGTAACGAGCCGCTAGTGGAGCACTTGGCGAGTTCGTACCTGCGACAAGCCGGGGATATCATGCTTGAGCGCCGGGTGCTGATCTACCGTCGCCTGCTGCCGTTCGGCCGCTTCCTCGACTTCCTGCACAGCCAATGGCGCGGCGAGTCCTCGGTCTCTCACCGGGCAGACACGAGCAGCCGTTATCTCTCAGCCGCTATGTCGGTCTACGGCTGGCAGCAGCAAACAGTAGATCAGACAGTAAGCCAATTCGAGTCTTGGCTAACAACACGACAAAAAGGTCAGTCAAGCAACTAAGTCTAGCCTCACGGAGGACCTTACGGAGGACCTTACGGAGGTAATTGAGCACCTAAAGACGCTTCCCGTCATTTCGAGCGGAGTGAGAAATCTCGTCCTCTACCCCGATGCTCCGTTATTCCTGTGAGACTCTGTGGCTGAGAGAAAGGTGGTATTTGGGTGGTGAAAGGCGAGATTTCTCACTCCGCTCGAAATGACAGAGGGGAAGATGGTTCTACAACTTCCCCCTCGCTCGTATTCACGCACCAACAATAGCAAGCCGCATCACGTTTCACGTTTCAGCACCACGTTTCACGTTTCACCAACCAGTCTGTCCAGCCCCTCCCTATCGAGCCTGTAGATGTGCCAGTCAGCCAGATGGCGGGCACCCAACCGCTCGTAGAAGTTGATGGCGTGTTGGTTCCAGTCGAGCACGGCCCACTCGAAGCGACCGCAGCCCCGGCGTATCGCTTCCTCGGCGCAATGGCTGAAGAGGGCGTACCCCACACGCCTGCCTCGGTACTCCTCTAGCACAAATAAGTCTTCCAGGTACAGGGTCGGCAGGGCCAGGAAGGTGGAGTAAGTCTCAAAGACGAAGGCGTACCCTGCAACGTCACCCTCGTGCTCGGCAAGGAAGATCTCAAACCGGGGCCGGGTGCCAAAAGCATCGTCCAGGAGGCGCGACTGTGCCGTCGCGTCGGGGGGAGGTAACTTCTCGAAGTCAGCCAGCGCGGTAATAAGACGCACGATGGCCGGCCCGTCCTGAGGCGTTGCGCGGCGGACGCTCACGCCGGGCGTTTGGGACGCTATTTCACCTGCTGAATTAGACATCGGTGGCTCCAATCCAGCAGAAGACTACGTCCCCTTCTCTCCATGTTCCTCACCGGCTTCAGGCTGCGCCTGGCGATGCCGCCCGATTTCGCCCAGGGTGTCATGGGGCTTGTTCACCATCTCGCCACCGTCAGCGGTGCCCTGGGCGGATTGCTTGCTGTAATAGTATTCCGGCTCGCGCCCGGCGTGCTCCATGTGGTCGGCTCCGGCAGCCTCACCTGATACCTCTCCGGTGGCCTGTGCCGTCTCTGTGCCCGCCTCCGACACCATCTGGTACTCGGTGCCCATTGCTTGAGCCGTGGGGCCTCCTAGCCTGGCTACGTCCTGCTCCTCCGGGTCACCGCCGCTGTTCTGGGGTGTGTCCGCCATGTTGCTCTCCTCTATGCTTGTAATGCCTTACCTGCCTATTATCTCCACCTGCGCTCGGAGCGACTCGAGACTCTCCTGGATGCGTCCCAATTCAACGTCTGCCGCCGTCATGCGGGTCTGCTCCAGCCGCACGAAACGAGTGTACGGGGCGAGGGCTTCCCGGATGCGGTTGGTGGACTGGTCAAGCTCGGTGTTGAACTGCGTGCTCATGGCGGCTACCAGCTTGTCGCGTAGCTCCTCGGTGCGCTCGCGGAACTCCTGCTTGGCCTTGCGCTTGCGGTACGGCAGCACGAACAGGCCAGCCGCCCCCGACACCAGCGCGGCTGTGATGCCCGTTATGTCAATAAAGGCCGCCGCGAAGGCCAGCGACACAAGAACGCCCACGGCCACCCCGCCGCCGGCCACCACCATCTGTCCCACCGCGGTCCTCATGTCCTGGGCTATGGCATCGGCCTGCTGCCTGCGGTCGTAGGTCTCCACCACCCGCCGGGCTTCCAGCACCACCGAGCGCAACAGCGACTCGCGGTTTGACTCGAATTGCCCGCCGATGCTACCTATCACGTGCTCGTCGAACCCCGGCGTTGAGGCTACCCCGGCGTCTCTCCGGCGGCTGACGTACTGCATCACCGCCTGCCACAGCCGCAGGTCCTGGTCCACCATCCAGTTGATGAGGCCGCTGACCGCGTCGTCAATGCGCCGGGCGCTGTCGGCTACCACCCGGTCCTCGAACTCGCGCTTGATCTTTTCGGAGTTGAGCAGGTCGCGGATGCGGCCCACGCGCAGGGTCTCCTCGAAGAAAGCATCGCCGCGCTCGCGCATCTCGTAGATAATGTTTTCGATTTGTGAGAGGCGTCCCGCGAACTCCCTCTCCATGTCCCCACGGTACAGCCCTATCTGGCCCTCTATGTTCTCTACCGTCTTGAAGTCCTCGGCCAGCACCGCCAGCCGGGTGCGCGTTACCTGGTGGTACCGCTCCGCGACTCGTCCGGCTATGCCCAGCGGTGTGGACAGCTTGAGGCGGATGCGGCCTACTTCGTCCAGCGTGTTGAAGATGTACTTCTCCAGTTGCTCCATGCGGCTGGCGTTCATGATGGCGTCCCGCTCGATACCCGGCTGCATCTCACGCGCCCTTTGTGCGAGCCGTGCTGACACCGGGTAAATCTCCGGTTGCTGGCCGAGCAGCGCCAGGCTGTTCTCCTGGATGAAGTGGAGCACGCGGTCGAGGTCTTCGGACGTCTGTAGCAGGTCGATCTTGTTGAGCACGACTACGATCTTCTTGCCCCACTCCCGTATCGTCTCCATGAAGCCCCGCTCAGACTCGGTGAAGGGGCGGTCGGCGGAAGTAAGGAAGAGCACCATGTCGGAGCGAGGCACGAAGGTGCGGGTCAATTCCTCGTGCCGCCGGATGATGGCGTTGGTGCCCGGCGTGTCCACGATACTGATCTCGCGCAGGAACTCGGCGGGGAAGGTGCGCTCGGTCACAAAATCAGAGACAAGGCGCTCGGTAGGCTGATCGCCATGGCGCAAGAGGTTGATGGTGGCGGTAGTCGGTGTCACGCCTTCCGGCAGCACCTTCCGCCCCAGTAGAGCGTTTATGAAGGCCGACTTGCCCGCGTTGAACTCACCCACCACCACGAGCAGGAAAAGCTCCTCCAGGTCCTCCACAGCCTGCCGCAGCGCCCCCCTGTCCTTGGGGTCAGGCTCCAACGGCTCTATGGCCTGTAGCAACTGACCGAGCGCCTGCCGCTCGGCGTGCCTTATCTCCAGTTGTCGTTCGTCCAGGATGTCTATCATGCTTACCATTTACCGGCCAAAGTGATTTGCCGCCCTTGATCGCAGGCTTACCGGCTCCAAAGTCTTTCGCATGCCGGTACAATTACCGTGAATTCAATCGGCCATACTTCTACATAGCAAAAAGGTTGCCATTGTGCGCTGTGGCGGTGTGTATCTCGCTCCGTCTAGAGAGCCAAGCCCCCCTTGTCATTCCGACCGCAGTGAGGAATCAGGTGGAAGTCGTGCATTGTTGCATTAGGGAGCAAAGCCGACAAGGCCACTCCTGTGCCCCAATTCAGCAGCGTTCCTATCCACCTGATTCCTCACTGCGGTCGGAATGACAAGGGGGGAAGTGAGTCCTGGGGCGCAGCATACTGCTTGCCAATCGCTTGTGCCGCCTGGAAGGTCAGGGCGGCTCGACTACTCCAGGGGCACTGTGAACCAGAAGGTGCTGCCCACGCCTCCCGGACCTTCCTCCACGCCGATATGGCCCCCATGCGCCTCCACCGCCAGGCGCGAAATGTAGAGGCCCAGTCCCAGACCTTGCGCGCTGATCTCTTTGCCCCTGTCTCCCCTGTACGCCCTGTCGAAGATGCGCCTGCGCTCCTCCGGCGGCACCCCCGCCCCCTGGTCCGTCACCGACACCATCAGGCTCGCCGGGGCCAACTCTGCGGTAGTGTACTCGCTGGCGGGCAGTACGAAATGTTTCTCAGGCGGAGTCCGCTCCACGGCTACCATGATAGCGCCACCGGAGGGTGAATACTTGACCGCGTTGGTGATGAGGTTTGTCAGCACCTGGTCGATGCGACGTGCGTCCATCTCGACCTGGGGCAGGTCAGACTCTATACGTACGTCGACGGTGTGAAAGTTTGGCGCGTGGCTCTGCTCGGTGCTGATGCGCCCCGCCACGCTCATGACCAGTGCCCCCAGGTCACCAGGCTCCTTGTTGATAGCCTGCACGCCCGACTCCAGCCGCCCGGAGTCAACGAGGTCGCCCACCATGCCGCTCATGCGCAGGGCGTTTTCCTTGACCAGCGAGACGTAATTGACCTCTTCCTGGAGGCCGAGCCTGCCTAGCCGTCGGGATAGCATTTGGGCATAGCCGCTGATCACGGTGAGGGGTCCGCGTAACTCGTGCGATAGGATGCTCAGGAACTCCTCTTTCATAACATCGGCTTCCCGCTCTTCCGTGATGTCGCGCACCAGAATCACCGCGCCATCGCGCCCGCCACCGGGCCGCCGCACCGGGGAGGCTGTCAAGCTCAACACTCGCTCGTCCTCGCGCACCACCCACCTGATGTGGTAGTTCCGGCACTCGTCACCGCGCTCGAATACCCTGCCCAGCGGCCAGTCCTGCCCGTCGTCCTCGCCAGCGTGCTCTCCCGAAGCCGCGCGCCAGGCACCACTCAATACGCAGCTACCCACCAGGCTCGACATCGGCATGCCGAGGATGCGCGCGGCCGCCCGGTTCGCCCGCACGATGGTGCCGGAATTGTCACACATGAGCAGGCCGTCAGACATGCTGCCCAGTACCGTCTCCATCTCGGCAACGCGCCGCCGGAACTCGCTGTCAGCCGCGACCAGTGCCTTCTCATGCATGACCGCGTTGGAAATCGACAGGCCAAGTAGTTGCCCCACCACGCGCAACAGTTCTAGGTGGACCATGTTGAAGGCGTTGTAGTTGTGGCTGGATAGGGTCAGCACACCCCAGATCGTGTTGACGGCCACAATGGTAATGGCGGCCCAACTTTGGGTGCCGGCTTCCTTGGCGGCCCGCGAGACGAACCCGCCGGATTCTTCAAGGCGTTCGCTACGAGTGACAGGGCCGCCGGACTCCAGTACCAGGCGCAGCGCCGGCTCGTCGGGGGCGAGCACAGACCGCTTCTCGTTGAGGTCTTCCGGCAGGTTGTGCCTGACCGCAAGCAACCACGTGCCGTCGGGCTGGGGCACGTAAATGCCGCCCCTGTGAGCACCCGTAACCTCGGCTATTCGCCCCAAGGCGCTTTGCAGCAGTTCTTCGGTGGTCTCGGTGGAGTTTATTGCCGTGGAGATGGAGTCGATGGCCCAGAATACGCGCGTTTGCTCCTCCAGGCGCGAGGCCAGGTTCTGCCAACCGCTGTTGTCCGGTCCGTCCCAGAAGTTCCCCACTCGTCTCCACCTCTGCTGATACAGGCTGCTGCTTGACTACTGGTTGAACATCTGATACAAATGCCACGAGTAGCAACCGATGTGTCAAGAGGGCCACAGCGAGCCTCTGTATTAAGAGAGGGCTGCCTACCATCTACTACACCGGGTGCAGGCAATATGATAAACCAAAACGAGCAGGAAGGAAAGATGCAGACAGGTCAGGTGCCGGAGGGTGAGCCTGTGGCGCTGCTGTATTGCACAGACCTCATGTTTGGCGTGCAGTTGCAAAACATGGCACTCAAGACAGGCTATCGCTTCACCAACGCCCGCCCTGGTAGCCCTTTAGCCGATGCAGCCGTCATGATCGTGGACCTGGGTTCGAGAGGCGACTGGGAAGCTGCGATACGAGAAGTGTCGGCGCGCGGAGTGCCGGTGATCGCCTTCGGCCCCCATATGGACGCGGAGGGGCGCAAGAGAGCCAAAGCGGCAGGGGCCACCCGTGTGCTCGCCAATTCGAACCTGGCACGAGACCTGCCTCGCATGCTCACGGATCTGAAGGAGCGCGTCCTCACCACGTCTGACGAAGATGAAGATGGCGAGCACGACGCCTGAGCGGGTAGTCTACGCGGGCTTATTTTTGACTGAGAGGGAGACAAGGATGCCTGAAATCGAGGGCGTAGTGGTAAAGGAACTTGTTACGCACACGGACGAGCGCGGCTTCTTTCGCGAGCTTATCCGCAAGACGGACGACTTCTTTGGCGAAGGGTTTGCCCAATTGAGCCACTCGCTCATGCACCCCGGCGTAGCTAAGGCCTGGCACATCCACAAGCACCAGATCGACTGGTGGTACGTGCCGGTGGGGGTGCTCAAGGTGGCCCTCTACGATACCCGGGCCGAGTCGCCCACCAAAGGCCTCTTGCAGGAACTGTTCATGGGTGGCGACTACGGGCAGAGGATACTGAAGATACCCCCCGGCGTGGCCCACGGCTGCAAGGCGATAGGCGGCCCCGCTCACCTCGTGTACGTCACCTCCAACACATACGACCCCAAGGATGAGGGCCGCATCCCCCACGACGACCCGGAGATTGGCTACGACTGGGTCTCTTTGCCGGAAATAAAGTGATGCAAGACAACCAGCACAGCTTCTAAACGCCAAGACGCGGAGACGCCAAGAACCACGCCAAGCTAGGATTGTGGCACAAGCAAAAGGACCGGAGTGCAACATCACGTACTCCGGTCCTTTTTCTACTCTCCATACCTTATTTCTCTTGGCGCGTTCTCTGCGTCTCCGCGTCTTGGCGTTTAGTTACCCAGGAGCTATCGCCACCACAGGTCAAGCTTGAGCATGTTGGCCCCCAGGAGGCCAAGTTGCACCTCGAAGCGAGTGCCCGCGAACTCCGGGTGGTGCTCGAAGCGGTTGCGCTCGAAGTACTGCACCTTGTACTCCTTGCCATCGGTGGGTGACACCTCGGTTATCTCCTGCGAGATCGGGTAGCCGTAGACCTGTAACCCGCCGTTCTCCTGCCAGTACTTCAAGAAGGCCCCTCCCAGGGTATGCCCTGTTTCGGGAAAGTAGACCAAGTCGGGGGTTAGCAGCGCGGTGTCAGCCTTGTCGAACGTGCGCCCCTGTGTGAACTCGTTGCCCAGGAGGCGCAATTGCACCTCATAGGGCGTGCCTGTGTGCTCCGGGTGGTACTCGAAGATGGCCCGCTCGAAGAACTGGCTCAGGTAGCCGTTGAGCGGCACGGGGCGGCTGATTGGGTAGCCGAATAGCTCCAGGCCGCCATTATCGCGCCAGTAATCGGTGAATTGCCGGGCGATGATCTGTCCGGTCTCTCCGAAGTAAAGCTGGTCCGTGCCCAACACCTGTACTTCGTCTACCGGGTTCGTAATCGCCCCTCCGCGGGCGATCTCCTGGTACGTGCGGAAGGCAAGCTTACGTATTTCGACGGAGCCGGAGGAATGGTAGCCCGTCCGACTTTCGTTCTCCATCAGCCTCACTAACCCATAATTGTGCGTGTAGTTGCCGGGCACAAAGTCCTCGTACTTGAACCAGAAGACGCGCGGTATTATCGCTCGAAGTTCGGAGTCCGCCAGGATACCGGAGTAGAGGCCGCGCAGGTAGTCCGATTGCTTGATCTCCTGCTCGGTGGGTGAGTCCCCACGGTTGGCGGGCGGCACGGCCTGCTGCCCGATCTCGGTGATCCAGAGCTTGCTCTTATGGTCGCCACGGTCTCGGAACTTACGGGCAAACTCGCGCAACAGGTCGAATAGCTCCGGGTGGTCCAGGAAGTAAGGGTGCACGGCCACGCCATCCCACGGCACCACGTTCCAACCCGTACGCGTGCTGAACCCGTCGGCCTGGTACTTCTGGACCCAGGGCGACGTGTAAATCTGGTACAGGTAGTCGAACTGGTCGTGGTCCTGCCCCTCCGGTGGCGAGCCTATCATGATGCCGCCCACGATGACCTGCGCCAGGGGGTTCACGCTCTTGATGGCACGGTAGCCGTTGAAGATGAGGGCCGCGTACCGTTCGGGGTTTATCTCTGCCGAGCCGTGCCCGCTATCCAGCCACAGGTCGAAGCTGATGTTCGGCTCGTTGATGATTTCATAGGCGCTAATCGCGGTGCCATAACGGGCCGCTATCGTTTGGGCACGCGCTTTGAAGACGCGGATGAAGTGATTGGAGCCGTCGGAAGGGTCGCTACCGCCACCATCGGCGGGATCGTTGAAGGCCAGCGTGCGTAGCGTTTCGCCGTTGAAGGCCACCATGCCCACGTTCAACAGGGCGAGCACCTTCAGGTTGTACTTGGGCGCAAGCTCCCGGATGAACCAGTCATACTTCTCCCAGTTGATCTCGCCGGGCTGGACGGAGCCGTCGTAATCGGCAAAGAACTCCATGCGTATCCAGCGTACGCCGAGAGAGGCCAGTTCCGAGGCTTGCCGCTCGAGTGCCACTTTGTTGGGCTGCATGGGAAAATTCACCGGGTCGGTGTTGAACTCGTAAAAGGGGTCGCGGGCCACCATGCCAAAAAGCTCGCCATCATTGGTGCGCATCGCGAGAGGCGAAATCTCCAGGCTGGGCGCGGCGGGAGCGGTGGGGTCCACAAGGGTCTGAGCGCGGGCGGGCTGCTGGGCGGGGGCTATACCCGTTGCCAGGAGCAGCGCGCATGCCAGTATCGTAAATGCCCGTTTGTTGCGTCGTAAGAATGAAACCAGCATCTCTTTTTTGCTTTACCTCAACTACTTCAACAGTCTTCCAGGCGCGATAACTGGCCGCGCGGCATGCGGCCGTACGCACATCAATAGGTGAATAGTGCGGTGCCGAAGCTGGCACCCTAAGTAGAAGACGGACCAATGAGCCGCGGGTTGCGCTCCTGGCGCGCCTCGTGTAACAGAACGGAGCCACAGACCAAACCGGGCGGCTTCGTCTGCGCCTCTCTCTGCCATATTATACCAGTTCCGGAGGCCGAGTAGCGCGGGCGATGTGGAAAAATAACCGGTTGTAACTAATGCCCGTCCACGATACCCGGTCCTGTTACTGGCAGTTTCTCAGCTTGCCAGGACAGCATCCCACCCTCCAGGTTGGCCGCGTCTATGCCGACCTGGCGGAGCATGGCAGCTACGTAGTTGGAGCGACTGCCGCTGTGACACACCACCACCAGCTTGCGCCCTGGGTCGAGCTCGCGCCAGCGTGTCTGCAAGTGGCCCATCGGTATCCACTTCGCGCCCTCTATATGGCCCTGGTTCCACTCATCCGGCTCCCGCACGTCGAGCAGGTCCACCTCGCCCCTCTCAAAGTGCTCCTGTGTGGCCTTCGCTTCGACCTGTGGAACGCCCGCGAATGGGTCCTCGTTGGGTCCGTACATGCTCGATGTCGCCTTTCGATGCCCCTGCCGGTAGGCTCTACTGAAAGTCCTTGATCAACTCGATAGCCCTGAGGATATGAGGGTCTTCACTCTCAGGGTATTCACTCCACTGGACGTCAATCTCCTCATCGGGTATGACGCCGGTGCCTTCCAGGGTCGTGCCGTCGGGCAGCTGGAAGCCTTCTTCGGCCAACCAGAGCCGCGAGCCATCATCGAAGTCGTAGGGGTATACCGTTTCGGTGTTGCCCGCGCTAGGTACGCCCACCACCTGGGCGCGCCCGGCGTACTGCAAGGCAGCGGTCATCATCTCCGAGGCGCTCTCGGAACCTTCATCCACCAGGATTACCAGCGGTATGTCGCGCAGGTCTCTGTAGTGCGAGCCCCTGGGCGGGATCATCGCGCGGTCGCTACCTTTGGAAGCATAGTTGCCCGACTCGCCGGTGAGGAACTGGCCGGCGATACGCTCCATCGTATCAAGCAAGCCGCCACCATTGCCGCGAAGATCGATGATTACGCCCGACAGAGGCTCATCGCCGTCGAGGAGTGCTGCAAGCTCCTCATCTACCAGTTCATCCATGTCCTCCGGGTCGAAGCTAGGCACGATGAGGTACCCCACCGACGGGTCCGCTTCCAGCCTGTGGCCCATGGGAACTACCTTCCCGGTGATGGGTCGCCTGACCAGGTCGATATCGCGTGGCGCTTCACCAGGCGAGCGTACCGTCAGCTTTACGGTTGTGCCCTCCGGGCCGCGGACGCGGCTCAAGTCCTCGTCTTCCGTCGTAATAGGTATGCCGTCCACCGCGGTAATAACGTCGCGCCGCCGAAGCCCGCCTTCCTCGGCGGGGCTGCCGGGGAAAACATATACTATCTGTATTTCATCCTCTTTATACCGGCTGAAGATTCCGACGCCCACATAGTTGTAATTCCCGCTCATCGCGTCGTCTTCTTCTTTGGCCTCCCACGGCGAGATGTAGCGCGAGTGGTCGTCCCCAAGCTCCGCGATCATATCATCTATCGCGAGGTAAAACTCGTCGCCCGTCGTAACCTCGCTAACGAGGGCCTCGTATTCGTCCCTGAGCGCGTCCCAGTCGGCACCTCGGAAGTCGTCATACAGGTAGTTGTCCCGCACCGTTTCCCACACCTGCGTGAAAAGTTCCAGGCGTGCGGCAGAGGGCATTACCGTGGCGACAGGGGTAGCTTCCTCGGCTACGGCAGTCGGGGTGTCCCTTGGAGCGCGGGTTCGCGTGGGAGCTGCCTCGGTGGGAACTACCTCCGTGGGAGTATCTTCATCTCCGCCGCCACCAAACGACTTGCCGGTAGTGGGTGTGGCGGCAGGCTCTTCCTCCGGCGTGTCCGTAGGCTCCTCGACCGGCACTTCTTCCGTCGGCGTGTCCTCCAATATGCGTTCGGTGGGCAGGGGCACCACACGAGTGGCACGGGGCGTACGTGTCGCGGCCACCGCTACCGTGGTGGGTGTGGCCTGGGTGCTCACCGGAAGGTCGGTGCAGCCCCATAGAAGCAAGGCGGCCATGACAAATAGCATGGCGTTGAAAGCAAATCGCCTGGTGTGAGTTTGCGGCATCTTATCCTACTTTGCTGCTGGTGCCCATTGGGGCTGAAAGTCCGTACCGGCCCCGGAGGAGATTACCTTCAGGCCGGAGCCGTCAACATTACCTATTACTATCTTGTATCCCGGAGTTGGGTTCTCCGGGCGGTCGCTCGCCCAGGTGAGCCTCTTACCATCAGGGGACCACGAGGGAAGGTAATCCTCCCCATTGTCAGGTGTGACTACCGTGGGTGTGCCGCCCTCCAGGGGGACGGTTAGAATATCGGTACCCTGAGACTCAACTAGCACCCTATGATAGGCGAGCCTCGGCGGCTCTACAGGCGATAGCTGAATGCTTTTTACGGAGGCGGGTTCGATGATGTCTCTCACCTCGCCGCCAGCGACAGGCACGACGGCAATAGTCTGGATGCGGTCTCCGCTGCCCTGTGCGAAGACAATCGACTGGCCGTCCCGAGTCCAGATCGGGTTGGTCTTTACAGAGCCGTTGCTGGTGATCGCCCTGGCCGCGCCACCGGCTGCCGGGATTACATGGATCTCTCCTGAGGCGCTCTGACCATCGCTCAACACATATCCTATGCTCTGGCTGTCCGGCGACCACGTTGGGAACTTGGCCTGGCCTTTGCCGTCGGTCACCATGCGCTTGTCCGAGCCATCAGCCTTCATAACGTGGATCTGCCAGTCACCACCCCCCCGCTTCGACTGCACGGCGATCTGCGTGCCGTCGGGCGACCAGGCGGGGAAGACGCTCTCGGCGGTGTCCCCGTCGGTGAGATTGAGTATCTCCACTGGCTTGTTGTCCGGCCCCACCTCAACCCTCAATATGGCCGCGACATTGTTGAACTGGGCCTGCGCGACTATGTACCTGCCATCTGGAGACCATGCACTCTGGTCGATGATGATGTCACGGGTAAGTTGCTGCTGGTTGGTGCCGTCCGGATTGACCACAAACAGGCTTTGGGCTTGGCCCTCCAGCAGGCGCACGAAGCTGATACGACCTTCCGGGGATGCTTGAGGGACGGTTGGACCCAGACCCCAGCGTATGAAAGGAGGCAGCACCGTCGGCGCGGCCAGCAACAGCGTAACGTACATGAGGGCCAGGGCCGTTAATATGCCGGCAGCCACAAGCGCTGCCGCTGGTCTGGCGGCCACCTGCTGGAATTGTGAAGACCGGCCGGCCTGTCTGCCGGACGAGTCTCGCCTGGAACGATTGCTCATGTTGAAGAACGCTCTAGTATAGAGTTTAGCACCGCGCCGGGAATGGGGAGCCGCGCGGAACCTAACATTATTATAGCGTACGGGAGGCTAACGGCTCAAGCGGATTAGACGGAAACGCCAAGACGCAAAGACGCCAAGGACCACGCCAAGTTTTGGCAGGTGTTCATAAGTAAAAGGAGCAGGGTACGACAGTACGTACCCTGCTCCTTTTTGTACTCTCCAAACCTCTATACTCTCTTGGCGCGTCCTTGGCGTCTTGGCGTCTTGGCGTTTCCGTCTGTTCGAGCGGTCAGGAGCTAAAGCGGTTGACCACTTCCGCAATCTGGTCTATGTCGAAGGGCTTGGTCACCACGGCCACCGCGCCTGTCTCCTCCTGGGTGCGCTTGATGTCGTACACGGCGGTGACGACCACGATCGGGATGCTTGCCCACTCGCGGTTGGTGCGAAGCGCGCGAATAAACTCCCACCCGTCCATGACAGGCATCATCAGGTCAAGCAGGATCAACTGGGGCTTGCGCTCCAGTACCCGCTCGAGGGCCTCCATGCCGTTGGACGCCGTGCGCGCCGTGTGCCCCTCAGCCTCCAGCACGTCGGCTACAAGGTCGCACAGGTACGCTTCATCTTCAACAACGAGCACATCTTTCGGCTCGTTCAGGGCATCTCCAAGGCTCCGATCAGGTCGCATATCGGGTGGCTGCATTCCCCTGCCGCCCTTACCGGGCCGCAGAATATAGTGCGACTGCGTGGTGGCTGGCCCCGCCACACCGTACTCGCCGGTAGCATAAAATCGTCGAGACATGGGGGAGATGCTTGTCCTTAGATGAGTCTCGTTATAATAGTCCCAATGAGAAGGGCTGAATAGATGATCCGGTGCAAGTTACGTGCCAGCAGCCGACAGTAACCACGCTTATTTCATGCGTATCTATCAATAAATTGACCTATCTAACCGCCTAGCCTCCTCTTTCTCTCTCCAGCACCACCGACACCTCAGCCGTAGTGCTCCCCTTAAGGGGAGGGCTTGGCTTGCCTACCTCTACCCGCGCCCTGGTTATGCGCGCGTCGAATTGCAGCACGCGGTCCAGGAGGCGGCCCGCCAGGTGTTCCAGCAGCTTGCTCGGCTCCCCCTCCACTTCTGCGCGCACCAGCTTGTAGATGGCCGAATAACTGACAGTGTCTTCCAGCCGGTCGGAGCGCGAAGCCGCCGACATGTCGAGCCACAACGAGAGGTTTACGGCGAAGCGCTGCCCCAGGGCCGTTTCTTCAGGGTTCGCACCGTGAGTCCCGAAGAAGACCATGTTGCTCAGCCGTATCTCACCAGGCTCGACCCGCGCGTGCCCAGGTCCATTCGTTGCACTCATAAGGCCGATTGTACATCGCTTGACGCTGCCCCGCAAGGAGTGTTATACCGTTGAGGCGTGCGTGTCTGCACGCTAAATGAGCATTCGATATATGCAAAGGGAGTGACCTATCACATGGCCGACAGCGATACTAGAGACAACTCCGACAACAAAATTATCAATGACGAAGCTAACACCAGCCAGGGCCAGGCAACCGCCGGTACGCAATCACCCGCCCAGCTTCAAAGTTCAGCAACCAGTGTGCCAACCCCTCCCTCGCTGCCTCCCATGAACCCTATCGAGCGGCCCGGCCCGACGGCCGAGGAGTGGCCGGAGGAGCAGCGCAGGGTGCTCCTGGTGGCGGCTCACCCCGACGACCCGGAGTTCTCCTCGGCGGGCACTGTGGCGCGCTGGGTGCGGGCGGGCATAGAAGTAATATTCGTGGTGGCGACCAGCGGCGACAAGGGCACCCCTGACCGCTCGATGACCAACGAGCGACTCAGCAATTTGCGCGAAGACGAGCAGCGAGCCGCGGCCGCGCGCCTGGGCGTGACCACGGTGGAGTTCCTGCGCTTCGGTGACGGCGAATTGATGCCCAACATGGAACTGCGCGGGGCCGTGACCTACATGATCCGCAAGTATCGCCCCTACGCCGTGATGACTCACGACCCACTCACCCTGTTCTACAATAACGAGTTCATCAACCACCCCGACCATCGCGCCATCGGCCAGGCCACCGTGGACGCCATTTACCCCACCGCTCGCGACCCACTTCAGTTCCCCGACCACATCCGCGAGGGTCTTGAGCCTCACAAAGTGAAGGAGATTTACCTCTGGGGCACCGAGGAACCCAACATCCTGATTGACATCACCGAGACCATAGAGGACAAGATAGAGGCATTGAAATTGCATGTTACGCAGGTGGGAGAAGCAGTTGAGCTGGGCAATCGGATAAAGACCCGTGCGTCCCAGATAGGCGAGCCATACGGTATCGCCTATGCCGAAGCTTACCGTCGCGTGGTCATGCGTATGTGAACGGGACTATAGCTTTGCGCGCAACGGGCTGCATTGAGAACGTTGCGACCGGCTACATTGAGACAGTACATCCGCACGTGGGAGAGGACAGGGGGGAATGGAGTCTACAAACAGGAGGGACCCACGGCTTGCTGGAGGGGCATACACGGCGTTGCAGAGCCTCCTGGGAGCGGTAGCTCACACTGTGGGGGCAACGCAGGTCTGCCTCATCTCGCCCAGCTACGACCCCGAGTGCATCACCCTGGTCCAGTCCGGCGAGGCATCTGGCGAGGGAGAGCCTTTCGAGTCGCGTGAGAGCGACGTGACAGTGCCCGTGCGCTACGGGGAACTTGAGCTTGCGCAACTCGTAGTGGTGGAAGCCGCTACCACCGTAGACCGAGAGCGTCTTGACGCATTCGCGCGAGCAGCAGGCTACATCCTGGGGCATGCCGAGCAGGTGTCAAGGGCCGAATCGGTCATGGAAGAGACACGAGTGCTGCGGGAGCTTGGCATGCGTCTCGGCCAGCCAACCGACCTGCAAGAGTTGCTCGACTCGATGCTGGCGGGCGTGCGCCGGGTGCTCAACGCTGATTACGCAAGCATCGCCACTGTGGAGTCGGACGGCACGACCAGGTGGCTCGCGATGGACGGCTTCCGCACTCCTACATACAGGGACCACATTTTCCCGCCGGGGCACGGGGTTTCAGGACGCACCATCGCCGCCGGGCGACCCGTCGTAGTAAGAGATATCGGCACCGATCCCAGCGTGCCTGCCGAGGACTTCACGGTCCACATTGCCGAGGGGGGCGTGTCGGCGCTGGGGGTGCCGCTTGTGGCGGGCGGCAAGACGATTGGCGCGCTCATCATGGGCAGCCGCACCGACCGCGACTGGCAGCAACACGAAATCGAGCTTGCGACCGTGATAGCCAATGGCGCGGCGGTGGCTATCGACCAGAACCGCGCCCAGAGGGCGGAAAGCGCCCAACGCCACTTCCTGCAAGAGGTAATAGACCATTATCCCGGCATCCTCCTCGTAATGGGCCCACCACCCGATTGGCGCGTCATCCACGCCAACAGCCAGTTCAGCAGGTTCCTGCCCGAGCCTTATCGCAGCGGCCAGTCCATCGTGGGCCTGAGCGTCCTGGAACTTGGCACTCAAAACACCGAACGATCTGAGGCTACGCGGCAGATGCTTGCGCACGTCTTCACCACCGGGGAGCCTATCTCCTTCGAGCAATACGAGTCGGAAAATCCCGAAGCAGGCACCACCTACTGGAACTGGCAAGCCCTGCCTGTGGACAACCTGACCGGCGACGGGGAGCGCTCCCTCATGCTCATAGCTAACGAAGTCACCGACGTGGTACGCTCCCGGCAGGCCGCGCAAGAAGGTGCGGAACTGGCGCGGGCCAGGGCTGAAGAACTTGAGATGATCATCAGCCACATGGCCGACGGCGTGATGATTTTCGACCGCAACGGCGAAGTGCTACGTATGAACCCGGCGGCTGAGATGTTGCTGGGCAAGGGCGTTGTGCCTGGTGCCCTACCCGAGGCGCACGCCGCACTGTACGGGCTGTTCACCGCCGAGGGCGAACCATATGAGGCCGAGCAGCTACCCTCCATGCGAGCGCTACAGGGCGAGGTGGTTGTGGGTGAGAACGTCCTGGTACGGCAGCCCAACCACCCGGAGACCATCCTGGGGATAAGTTGCGCCCCTCTTAGCGGTCCCCAGGGCGAGACAATAGGCGCGGTGGCAGTGCTGCACGACATTACCCAGGACAAGCTCGTGGAGCGGCTGAAGGACGAGTTCCTTTCCATAGTGAGCCACGAGCTGCGGACGCCTCTCACCGCCATCATTGGCTACAGCGACTTGATGCTTCGTGGCGTACACGGCGCATTGGCGGACCGCCAGGCGAAGGTGCTCAACTCGGTCCGCGCCAATGCCGACAGGCTGCTGCGCCTGATAAACGACCTGCTCGACGTTTCCAAGCTGGAGTCGGGCGCGGTGCAGTTGCGCCTCGACCCCCTCGACCTAGGAGAAATCGCCGGTCGTACGTTAGCGCAGACCCGTATCCTGGCGATGAACGCGGGCGTGCAGATTGCCAACCTGCTCCCCAACAGGCACTTGAACAAGGTCCGGGCCGACGACCAGAAGCTTCAGCAGGTATTCGAGAACCTGATAACGAACGCCATCAAACACTCAGCCGGGGGAAGCATAACGATAGACGGCTACCTCACGCCTCTGGAGCCTGACGACCCCGGCTTGCTCGTGTACGAGCCACCTTCGCAACCGCTCGAGGAGGGGCAGGCCCGCAGCCTCGTGGTATCCGTACATGACACCGGGGCGGGCCTCGAAGCGGACCAGCTTGCCCGCATCTGGGACAAGTTCTACCAGGTAGACACGACAGTCAAACGCCGCTCTGGTGGGGCGGGACTTGGCCTGACGATAGTGCGCAACCTGGTCGATCTCCACAGCGGGCAGGTGTGGGCCTACAGCGCGGGGCCGGGTACAGGCAGCACCTTCAGCTTCAGCCTGCCCATCGTGCAGGGGGACTACGGCACTTACACGCGACCCGGCGACAGGATACCCCTCGGAGCCAGGTCCGTAGAGCAGAGGCGCGATCGCCAACCCGCTATTGGCACGGTGTTGGTTGCCGAGGACGACGCGGACCAGCGGGAAATCATCTGCGACATGCTGCAATTGGAAGGCTTCGAGGTGGTGCTAGCCGAAACGGGCGAAGAGGCGCTGGAGCTGGCGACCCAGATCATGCCCTCGGCCATCGCGCTCGACGTGATCCTGCCGAGGCGCGACGGCTGGGAGGTGCTGGAGGCACTGAGGCAAGACCCCCGCACCAAAGACATCCCGGTGCTGATTATCTCGGTGGTGGACCAGACCGAGTTCGGCAAGAAGCTGGGCGCGGACGAGTACCTGCTCAAACCGCTCGACCCACGCAGCCTGCGCACCGCCATTCGTCGCCTGGTGCTCGCCCACGAACGCGACAGAGCCGCCAACCAGCAGAACAACTGAGGCGGGGCTACTCAGCGGAGTCTGCCGTGCCCTTTTGGGACGTTAAGGGAGATACTATGACGGGACCGGGAGTGCGGGAGTCGCAAGGAGCCGGTGCTCCTCACGAGGGCCAGCCTGTGGTGCTCAGGGGTGAGCCTCTGGAGACGGCACAGGCGGCGATGATAATGGTGCATGGCCGGGGAGCCAGGGCGGAGGACATCCTGACGCTCGTGGACGAATTGCAGCGCCCAGGAGTTGCATACATTGCACCCCAGGCCGCGGGCAACGCCTGGTACCCCTACCCCTTCATGACTCCCATGGAGATGAACGAGCCATGGCTTTCCTCCGCGTTGTACACCCTTGAGCAGACCCTGGCGAGAGTGGAAGAGCACATCCCAGCCGAGCGCATTATCTGGCTGGGATTCTCGCAAGGTGCCTGCCTTGCCACCGAATTCGTGGCGCGGCATGCCCGGCGGTACGGCGGCATTGTGGGCCTCAGCGGAGGGCTGATAGGGCCTCAGGGCACGCCACGCGACTACCCAGGTTCACTCGACGGTACCACGGTCTTTCTCGGGTGTAGCGACGTAGACGCCCACATACCTGCCTCACGCGTGGAAGAGACGGCGCAGGTCTTCCGTGGATTGGGCGGCCATGTGACGGCCCGCCTCTATCCCGGTATGGGCCACCTTGTGAATGCCGACGAGATTGCCTTCGTACAGGGCATGATCGATGCGCTGACGAATGGCGGCACGACATCGCCCTCCGGTACGGGCCGCTGACGAGCAGCCTGTATCCATGAGCGACAAGCGCCTCACCATGCGGGAAGCTGTTTCGACCTATGTTCGAGACGGCCAAACGCTGGCCCTGGAAGGCTTCACCTCCTCCATTCCAGGTAACTAGGCACCTGCCACTTACCCTTCGATAGCCCTTCTCCTGTGCTTTTCACTTTTGATGGTTCTCCTTTATATGATGGTTGCTGAATATGTTGCTTTTCTTTATGTGAATGCCTTATTTGTTATTGCGAAAGACTTCTTTCATGTTGCTTCCCTGATAAGTGGACCGCTGGAGCTAAGTGCCTGACCTCCTCCGACCACCCAGATAATAATGCTTTTCCGCCCGGCTACCGTGAGTCCGCGTATGGGCCTTGCTTACACCTTTGCGTGTAGCGTCTAACTAAGACGAAAGTTGTAGGGCATAGAAAGAGAGTAAAGCCCCCGCAACGTCTCTAGGACGAAACGGGGGCTTTACTCTTTAATTGCCTACAGTTCTTTGTTATGTCTACTTATCCAAGGCATGTGAGGCTTATGGCTCCTTGGTAGGTTTGGGTTCTTTCGTCGGCTCAGGCTCGTCCGTTGGTTTGGGTTCCTTGGTCGGCTTAGGTTCGTCAGTGGGCTTTGGTTCTTTGGTTTCCTTTGGCTCTCTGGTCTCCTTCGGCTCCTCGGTTGGCGGGACCTCCTGGGTTGCCGTAGGCTCCTGTGTGGGTACGCTCGTAAGTATGGCTGCCTGCGTTGGGGTAGTGGTTGGGGTATGCGTAGGCTCCACGTACGGCTGGGGAGTCGGAGTTGGCGTATCGGTAGGCAAGCTCAATACAGGTGTGTTGGTAGCTGTGGACGGTGAAGGAGCGCTCTTTTCAGTCGGCGTGGCTGAAGGCTTGGGTTTGCTATTCGAGGGTTCGGCTGTAGGCTTCGGGGTGTCCGTGGGCTTGGGCTGGGAACGCTCGCTAACGGGAGAAGCCGTAGGCACACTCGTCGGAGAAGCTTCAACAGCCGGGCGCTGACCTTCCTCAACCGGGGTCCTGCGCGGTTGAGTTGTGGCAGTTGCCGTGTGCGTCGGTTGAGCAGTATTCGTGGCGATTACCTCAGCAAGGGCTGTAGGAGTTGCCGTTGCCGTGTTCGTAGGTGTGGATGTGGGAGCGACCTGCCTTGCTTGCCTGATAGGCGTCACGGTCCTGGTGGGTGTGGGTGTGGCGGTGGTAGCAGGGGCTGGTGTGGCCTTGCCGGATTGCTCTTGAGGGGAGGGTGTTTCTGTGGGTGCCAGCCAGGTAAGGCTGGGCGACTGCGGCACCAACCCGTCGGCATCATCGCGCTCGAACATCTCGTTGTCCTTGGCTACAGCCGCTGCTATGTCCGCGCTGAGAGGCATGTACACGACGCCGGCCGGGTCCTGGCTGTAGTCCGCCACCCTGTAGGCCTTCACTTCGCCACGTAGCCACGGCAGATTAGGCGGCAGGAGGGCCAGCCACGCGGTCGCGAATAGCGCGGCCATTCCCAACAGAGTACCTACCGCGAGGACGCGGAGCTCGCCTGAGGTCTGTCTCGAACGTGGTGCTCTAATGAGATTGGCCCGCATCAGCTTGCTCGTCCTGGTCCTGTGACAGCCGCCGCAGTCGCGTTCTCAGTCGCTGGCTGTTCCGAGTGAAGCGCCTGGATCACCTCAGTCCAGTCCAGGCTCTCCACCGGCCTCTCACTTCGACCCAGGAGACCGTATGCCAGCACGGGCTTCTGCTTACCGCGCACGTCCATAGGCCCCAGGTCCTCGACCAGCCACTCTGATGGGTCGGAGAGGGCGGCCAGGGTGTGCTCGCTGAAGGCAATGTCGCAGCCGGTAAGGTCCTTCGTTATGGACTGTAGGCGAGAGGCCAGGTTTACGGCGTCACCGATGACCGTGTATTCCATGCGGGCTTCCGAGCCGATTTGTCCCGCTACGACGGTGCCGGTGTTGATACCAATGCCCTGGCGGAGCGGTGCCCAACCTTCTTTCGTGCGGTGCTCGTTGAGCCTGTCGAGGGCGGACTGCATGGCGAGGGCTGTGGACATGGCGCGGTCGGCGTGGTCCGGCATGTCCACCGGCGCGCCAAAGATAATCAGGGTCGAATCGCCCCCGAACTTGTTGACGATACCGCCGTTCTCCTGGGCCGCCTGGATGACGTTGCTGAAGTGCTCGTTCAGCAGGTCCACGATCGCCGTAGCGGAATATTGCTCGGACAGCTTGGTGAAATCCCTCAGGTCGCTGAACAGCACAGTGACTTCCCGCTGCTCGCCGCCCAATTCTATCTGTCCGGCCAGCAGCTTGGCGGATACCTCGGGCGACACGAAACGGCCGAACAGATCCTTGACGAACAGCGAATGCCGCAGGCCCGTCACCATGCCGTTGAAACGTGACGCCAGCACCCCTAACTCATCCTGGCGGGTGGCTGGGATTTGCACGTCGAGGTCGCCATGGGCCACGTCATTGGAGGCGCTTACCAATTGTGCCACGGGCCTGTGTATACCGGAGGCGATCATGTGCCCGACGAATACGATCAGCAGCAGACCCAGCGCGAACAGGGGGAGCAACTTCCACACAGTTTCGCGCAGGTTCGAGTCGAGCGTAGTCGTGCTGAGCATCACCCCGTACACGCCAATGGGAGAGCCCTTGACGCCGTTACCCGGCACCACTCCCAGCGCCTCCACGTACGAGCCACCCGGCAGCGCAACCGTCCGCAGGCGCACCTGATCACCCGCCTCGCCCACGACCTCCTGGTACCAACCGCCCGGTAGCGCGGGGACAGGCGGCCTGGCGTCGGAGGAGGTCATCATGTACTGCGGGACCCCATCGCTGGTGTAGAAGCCCGCGCCATCGCTGAGGCTGCTCCTGGCAAGTTGCCTCATCAAGCGAGACAGGTCGGTACCCACGAGCACGGCACCCACTATATTGTCGCCAGTGCGCGCAGGCCCGGCAGTGTAGAACACAGGCCCGTTTGGGGTATTCACCACGGAAGAAGCCTTGTCCAAATTGCCGGAGGGGTGTAGCGCCGCGTCCACAAGAGCCTTCAGACCGCCGGGCACGCTGTCCAAAGGGGCTGCGCCCTGGCTCTCGGAAAGGTCCAGCAAGGCTTTCCCTTCGGCGCTCACCACTAACAGCGTGTCAAAGCCGTAATTGACGGCTTGCGGGGCGGCAAGGTTACGCAGGGCCTGAGCGTCCTTCTCGACCAGGGCGTCAGCAAAGCCTTGCGTGTAAATGATGGCACGCAGCCCCGCCAGTTGGTCTACTTCCGACTTCGTAAGGCCATCGGCGGCACCGCGCGCGGCATCCCGCAACTGGTTGTTGAAACGTGCGTGCAGCGACTCGTTGGCCGAGCTAAGAAGCACAAACGTCCCGACCATCGCGAACACCGTCGCCAGCACCAGGTAGGGCACGATAATCTGGTTGCGCAACCGCCGGGTAAGGAAACCCGCGGCCCTGCTAAACACAGAACCCAAGTTCAGACCAGCCTTGTTAGGCATAGGTAATTATTCTCCCGCTAAATTTACTCACTCCCTTCATTATAGGTGGGGGCTGAGCATGGGGATATAGCTACACAGGGGTATAAGCTTATGGCCGATTTGTACTAGCGTGATCGGGTGTGACAGGGAGGATTTTGGCTGCTGCGAGAGGAATCGCCTTGTTAGTCGACCAGGCTATTCATTGGAGAGAGCAAGGTGAGAGGGCCTGTGGCGTACAGGTGATAGACCATGCTGGCCTCAGCAGGTGTTACGCCGTCGGACGCTTCCCTGAGCCGCTGCCACTCCTGGGGCGGCACCATCAGGAAGACCTGGACCACCCTTGGGTCGAACTTCACGCCGCTCTCCGCGATAAGGATGTCGCGTGCTTCTTCGTAACTACGGGCGGGAGAATAAGGCCTATCCGAGGTGATGGCATCGAAGGCGTCCACGACGGAGAAGATACGGGCCTCGACGGGAATGTCCTCACCGCGCAGTCCGCACGGATAGCCGCTGCCGTCCCAATTCTCGTGATGGAAGCGCACGATAGGTAGCGTCTCGCGGAGGAAGCCGAGGTTCTTCAGCAGCTTGTAGCCAATTTCGGGGTGGCGGCGCATCTCGGCCCATTCCTCGGGCGAAAGCGGCCCCGGCTTGCGGAGCACGGCGTCAGCGATGCCTATCTTTCCCACGTCGTGCAACAGCGCGCCCTGCTCGATGGACTTAAGCTGCCTGCGGTCGGTGATGCCCATCATCTTAGCCAGCTTCATGGTGAAGGTGACCACCCGCCGGCTATGCCCGTGCGTGGCGTCGTCGCGGGCGTCCAGTATGCCGGCGAGCGTCTGGAGCGTAGACCTGTGGGCCTCCTTCAGCTCGTCGTACGCCTGCTCAAGTTGCTCGGCCTTGAGGAGCTGTTCTTCGTACAGGCGGGCGTTCTCGATAGCGATAGCCGCCGCATCCGCCAATACCTCCAATAGCTCGACGTCCTCGGCCTCGAAGTCCTGCCCTGAAAGCTTGTCTACCAATTCGACCACGCCGATTATATTGCCGTGTACCTTCAGGGGCACGCTCAACAGCTTGCGGGTGGTATAGCCGGTTTTCTTGTCTACCTGCCCGGAGAAATAGGGGCTGTTCGCGGTGTCATTCTCGATGTAGGGGGTGCCGAGCAAGGCCGTTACTCCCACCACGCTGCGGTCGTTGATGGGCAACGTCAGGCCAACCAGTTGGTCTGCTGCCGGGCCGCACGCCACGCGGAACGTGAGGCTGCGACCATCGGGGGTGACGAGCAGCAGCGAGCCACCCTCAGCCAATATCAACTCGGCGGCCGAGGCCATGATCTGGTTCAACAGCTTGTCCAGCTTAATTATGGAATTGAGCGACCGGATTATACCGTACAGCCTCCGCAGGCGGTCGGGGGATGTGTGCATATTTGTAGGCTGTAGTGGTTCAGTATGTAAGCTCATATGCTTAGCGCAGAGGTGCCTCTTCTAAAAGGCGCAGGCTGGAACGCCGAAGGTCGGGCACCATTTACCCTGGCGCTGGTCCCTCGATACACATTGTAATGTTTGAGGTGGTGTCTTCGTAATAGCACAAGGGTACTCCACACAATCAGAAGAGAGTACCAAATAGCAGTGTGAGCACTAAAAGCCTCGGGAGACGGCAACACTTGAGGCTCCAAGCGGAAAAGGGTAGCCGGACAGAGCAGCTACCCCTTTCCCTTCAACGGCAAACGCGCTTCCTAGCGCCGGGGCACCCCTGTGGTTCCCGTTGTGAACTGCCACGTCCGGTCAAATGAGATGGTGCCAACTGCTCCGCGCGCACGGACGGAATAGGTCGTATTCGCCTTTAGCGGTCCGACGGGAATCATCATGAAGCAGTTGTAGTGGGCCTCCCGACAATGGGCCGTGCTTGGGTGCACAGCCACGACTTGCCCACCGCTATCGCGCATCTCCGCATGGTCCACTCGGAGCAGGCCGTACGCACCCTGCAATGTGAAGGGGTAGCCGGCGGGCAGGGTGGCACCGGCGGGGAGTGGGTCGGGGAACTCGATATAGTTCCAGCTTGTCGGCACCCCGCTGTGCTTGTCAACCGGGTAAGCCATAAGGTAGGGGTCGCGCTTGGGCATAGTATCAAGCGGACCTGTGCCGAGATCGACAACGCTGTAGGCAACCCGGTTGTTGCGCCCCCGCGCCGGGTCAGCCGCCAACACCGCGCGCCCATAGCCGACCTGCCGGAAGTCTGTGTTCAGGACTATCACGCGGTGCAGAGGCAGGTCTATCAAGGCGTCTATGCTCGCCGAGGGGTCTTCTATGGGCACCAGCACGTTGGAGACCCTGTAACCCGAGGAGTAGCTATAACCTGCCGCCTGTACGCGCTCCAGTATTCCCGCGCCCGTGAATCCTGGCCGCCCCCCGACCTGGACGTGCGGATTGCTGCCCTCTCCATTCAAGACAAGGTAGTTCGCGTGCCCCTGGGCGGAAACCACCAGCGATGAATGTTGTTCTACCATAGGCGAGCCTACTAGCTGCCGGTAGTAGTTGAGCCTGTCCAGCCCTTGCCGCGCCGAGGCGACGTTCATCTCGTTGCCCAACAGCCCAAGCAGCACTCGGTACTGTGCGGGGTTGTTTGGGTGGTGCTCAAAGCGGGCGCGCTCGAACCACTGCGTCAACACCTGCTGCCCGTTGGCGGCGAGTTCCATCTGCGCTTCAGTAATGGGATAGCCGTAGAGGGCAACGCTCTCCCGCTGGCTCGTCCCGGTGTCGCCCAGGTCAAGCCCCTGGGTCCGCCAGTACTCCCAGAACTGTGGTGCGATGGCATGCCCGGTCTCGGGAAAGTAATGCGGGGTGGAAGCGGCGGCCCTGGGCAGCGTCATAGGGTCTCGGCCCGTTTGCCTCAGTCGCTGCTCTCCGAGCCGCCCCAGGAGCACACGGTAGGGAGGTTGGTTCTCAGGGTGCAACTCAAAGCGGTTGCGCTCGAACCACTGTGTCAGGAAGATAGAGGTGCTGGCGGGGTCGATCTCCGGCCTCGCGGGTGTGACCGGGTAGCCGAAGGCAGGCAGGCCGCCATTCTGCTCCCAGTACAGCCGGAACTCCCCTTCTATACACTCGCCCGTTTGTGGGAAGCACTGGCGGGCGGCCTGCGCTGAGGCGAGCCTGGAGGTGCTCACGTCCGGGAGTGACGGGGTCGCCAATAGCAGCACCAGACAAAGAGTAGCTATGGCGGTGGGGCGGGTCTTCATCAAGTCACCTTTCTGCGGTGTTCGTAGCGCGGTCGTGGGTGCGGGCACATAGACATGATCTTGAGCTGATAGATAGCAGGCACCGTGCCTACTTCATAGAGACAACCCTCAAGCCGGCCGATATTTCGGCCCGACCACCGGCTCAGAGACAATGTGCGGACGCTGCACGGTGGTACAATGGGAGAGTTTGAGGAGGTGACTTATTGATCGAGCATGACAACCTGGAGGAGTTTGCCGACCCGCACAACTACGACATGGAGGACAGCAGCGACACCGGCATCGCGTTCTACTCCGCCCTGGCACAGGAGACCGGCGGCCCCGTGCTGGAGATAGCCTGCGGCACCGGACGCGTTAGCATCCCGATTGCACGTCTTGGGTTCGCCGTAACCGGCCTGGACATCGTCCCTGGGATGTTAGACCAGGCGCGTAGCAAATCAAGCGGCCTACCAGCGCGCTGGATTGAGGGTGACGCGCGAACGTTCGAGCTGGGCGAGCGATTCCGGCTGGTCTTCTTGACGGGCAACGCCTTCCAGGCATTTCTCACGCGCTCCGACCAGGAGGCGCTGTTGCAGCGGGCGCGCGCTCACCTGGACGATAATGGGCTTTTTGCCTTTGAGACTCGCAACCCCCGCTGGGGCAACCCGGTGCGCACCGACCAACAAGAGATGGGGTTCGGCAGCAATAGTGCTCGCTCGCAAGACGAAGGACTGTTTGCCTTCCTTGAGACCCGCGACGAGGAAGAGTACGGGCAGACCTACACCGATACCAGCGGGCGTGAGGTGCGTGTGTCGAGGACGCAAGTATACGACCATGTCGCCCAGGTCCTGCACTGGACGACCTACCGGCGCCGGAGCGAGGGCGACCGGAGCGCTCAAGAGCAAACTAAGATCACACGCATCGCCGTACGCTTCACGTTCCCGCAGGAACTTGCGACCCTGCTACACTATAATGGCTTCACTATCGTCCGGCAGTACGGAGATTGGAACCTGGAGCCACTTACCGCCGCAAGCAGAAGCATCATCGTAGTTTGTCGAAAGCACGTATAACAACCCCATGAGGAATGCATCGATTCCGTAACAGTCTTCTATGTAAGCAAATAGCTGAGAATGTTCGGCAGGTACCCAATCAGGAGGTTTGCGCTTCCAACGGTTGAAGCTTTGCACCCCTTATCAAAAGCCAAAACATGGTTGGAATACCGCCGAGAGCACCACCCAACATAGCCAACTGGGTGAACACAGCGGGATAAAATTGCGGGAGCAGAAATTTTTGAAAGATATTGATCGCGAAACCGGTCCCCATGAGCATCAACAAGATGCCGAAGACCCTCGGGAGGTACCTGGACCTGAGGATGAGCAGTCCCAACGAGAAATAGAACGGCGCCCAGAATATTTCGATGAGTCCCTGTCCGGAACTGTTAGCCAGCCTGAGAAGGAGCAACGCCAGGGCGTCAAGCTGTTCGGTACTGAATACTTTCAAGAAGTCAGGCCGGCTCAAGACCAGTAAGGCTCCGAGTTGATTCAGCGTATTGACGACCGCTATGCCGACGGTTAGCATTGCTGACGCCAGTAACACCTTTGCCGTCCGTCTATCAGCTTCCTTGAACAGGTCGAATAGGGTCAATCCGAGAAAGAACAAGAAGATCTGTCCGAGGAGAATGCCTACAATCGCTGCGCGGTATAGAAACTCGGAAGTCATAACGTTGCCGGCAGTCGCCCCGGCGTCGCCAGGTACGAGCACGGAAGTCCGAATAACCAGCAGGCCGAAGCTCCCGGTGATGGTGGACAATAACCAGAGTAAGCCTGCCCATCTTGCTGTGTTTTTGCTGAGATGCATACCTTCTCTAGAACTATAGCTGCCCGTATTCACTTGATGCTCCTTTTTGAAGATGAGGCTCATTGAACCGGACCGGGTTGACCGAAACCAATGGCATTCCTAAATCGCGGACTTTTTTTAGCAATCCATGCAGCGCCGCCTGGTCCAGCACCGGGCCGGTCAGGGACGTATCGCCGTCATCTTCCAGGGTGATGGTCAGCCCCCCGAACCAGTCCGCCCATTGACAACTAAGGTGACCCTTGACCCTTATTTGATAGACGGTTGGCTGACCCGGATCGATTTCTGAGTTGAGTGTGTTTGACATAGCCCTGTACCTGTAATGACCACCCCATCGCCAACGCCAACTGTCGCCAATATGGCCTAGCGAGAGTGAGAAGCGTCTTGATTGTCGCCCGTTCAGGTGGCAGACTCGCCTCCTGCGATTGTCGTGTGCTACCTCTGCGGCGTGCCGAGCCACTTGTCCCTCTGATTAGCATTTCTTACCTCTATGTGCCCGTCCTGGGGTGGTGTTGTAGCGTGCTATATGCGTGTTCTTTACCTGCACCGAACTATCTGGGCCACAAAGGCTCAGGCACCGTGAAGCCGAGGTCACCCTGCCAGCTATTGCGTGCCGCCACCTCGTGCACCGGCTTGCGGGGGCCGACCCCCCACTTACCCAGTGGATAGCCCATGGGAACAACCCCGTGCATGTACCAGCCTGCGTCCTTCGGCACTCCCAGGATCTCCATCACCTCGGGCGCGAAGTAACTTTGTAAGAACCCCGTCAAGGTAGAGCCGATCCCTTCTGCGCGGGCTGCCAGCATCGCGTTCTGTAGCGCCGGGTAGATACCGCTTCCCTCTTTCGTGCGGCCAAACCCGATCAGCAATAGGGGCACCTCGGCAAAATGCTCGACTAGATGAATGCCCGACCGGATGGTCCGCTCCATTGACGGGTCGCCCTTCATCATCTCGACCAGGGACTCGATTGGCGCGCCAATCATGCGCTCCATCCCCTGACGGTAGAGTGGGGCGAGCTTAGCCTTGATCTCCGGGTCGTCCACCAGGATGAATCGCCAGCCTTCTCCGATGTGCGGTGCACGAATGGCGGCATCGAGGATGCGGGCCTGTACATCGTGGGGGATGGGGTCCGGCTTCAGCCGCCGCATCGCCCGGGTTGTGTAGATCGCTTCGTAGATATCCATGTTGTCCCTCCTTGTTAGCTTGTTTCTACTTTGTCTCTTCAGTTTTGGTCGCCTGGCACAGGTGGTTACCTGCCATCCTGTCCCACGGTGATGACCACTTTTCCTCGCGCGTGTTCTACGCCGAAGTACCGCACCGCTTCAGCAACCTCGCTCAGCGGGTAACACTTGTCAAGAACAGGTACGACTTTGCCCGCTTCAAGAAGCTCTTTCAACAGGACCAAATCCTTGCGGTACAGTTTCGCCAGGAAGCGAACGAATTTCTTGTTCCCGGTCCTTGACGCCAAAGATCCCATCACCATAGACCGCAGCATGTGAAACATGGTTGAAAATCCGACAATGACGCATGTTCCTTGCGGACTTAAGGCCCGTGCGTAATCTGAAACAGAACGACTTCCCGCGGTATCAATAATCAGGTCATATTGCTTTCCCTTTCTGGTGAAATCTTCTTTGGTGTAATCAATGACGTAATCCGCGCCAACCGCTCGCGCCATCGCCAAATTACGCGGGCTGCACACAGCGGTAACTTCAGCGCCGAACGACCTGGCAAGCTGCACCGCAAACGTGCCCACGCCGCCAGATGCCCCATTTATCAACACCTTTTGCCCCGGCTGGACCTGCCCTTTGTCGCGAAGAGCCTGGAGAGCGGTCACCGCAGCCACAGGGACGGCCGCCGCTGACTCGAACGATATGTTGGCCGGTTTCATCAACAGTGCCCGTTCTCGAACGGCTATGTACTCGGCGAAGCCGCCCTGGCCTACGCCCCCAAATACCTCATCGCCTGGCTTAAACTCAGTTACGTCTTTGCCGACCGCTTCAACGCGCCCTGCTATGTCAGCGCCGAGTATCGAGGCTTTTGGTTTCGTCAACCCGAGCATCATGCGGAACATGAGCGGCTTACCTCTCATGCGGTGCCAGTCCATTGCGTTGACGGATACAGCGTGAATCTTTACCAGGACTTCATCGTCACCCGGCTTGGGCTTCTCTACCTCGCTGAGCTGAAGAACGTCAGGTGATCCATATTTCGTGCATACAATCGCTTTCATAAGCATTCCTCCAACCCCTTAGGCTTTGCTATTCTGTTCCAGGGTGATGACGATTTTTCCTTTGGCGCGCTCTTCCCCCAGATATCGGAGCGCTTCAGGAACCTCACGTAAGGGATACCGTCTCCCAATGACCGGGACCACCTTGCCGGCTTCACAAAGCTCCGTTATATGAGTCATATCTCTCAGGTTTGGTTGAACTATCAGGTAGCGTATTTTCTTGCCCGTGGTCCTTCTAATCAATGGTCCCAGGAGCAAAATCTGCAACGCTGTAGCTACAGAGCCTCCGACGGCGAAATAACTGCCGTTGGGCCTTAGCGCCCGCTTGTAGGCAAAAACCGAACGATGCGCGACAACATCAAGTATCAGGTCATATTGTTTTCCGTTCCTGCTGAAGTCTTTGCGGGTGTTATCAATGACGTGGTCCACGCCAAGCGAGCGCATGAAGTCCAGCTTACTGGTGTTATCCACGCCGGTGACTTCCGCCCCATACATCTTGGCAAGCTGCACTGCAAACATGCCGGTGCCGCCGCCCGCGCCGTTAATCAGCACCTTTTGCCCCTGCTTGACCTGTCCTTTGTCGCGAATGCCTTGCAAAGCGATCACTCCAGCTTGCGGGATGGCCGCTACTTCCTCGAATGTCATACCGGCCGGTTTCAGGGCCAGGGACTTCTCACCAGCGCAGACATACTCGGCAAAACCACCCATGCGCCACATGATGTCTCCGAAGACCTCATCCCCTGTTTGAAATCGCTTGATGTTTTTGCCGACCGCCTCAACTCGCCCCGCTATGTCCGACCCGAGCACCGGGTGGCGCGGCTTTCGTAGACCTCCTATACGGGCATACAAAGGCTTACCTATCAGCCCCTCCCAGTCAGTTCGATTTACCGATACCGCCTGGACCTTGATCAACACTTCATCCTCTGTAGGGGTAGGTTTTTCCACCTCTTTGAGTTGAAGCACATCCGGTGAGCCATATCTTGTGCGGACAACAGCTTTCACAAATTACCCCCGGCCTGCTTTGATTCGGGCCTTTCGGTATGCACACAATTGATAGCTCGCGGTCGATTAGGCCAAACGGCGGGCGAACTGTGCAGCGATGAAGTCGTCCACCAGCCGCCCTATCGTGGCTTGCGGGCCTCTGGACTGCACCGGCTGGGCAGACACGGTTTCCTGCTCTTCAGCGGTCTGCACCGGGGCGCTGACCAGTTGCACCAGGAGCCAGCGCCGCACGCGGCCTGTGTTGAAGTGCAGCGAAAACCGAGAACGCCTTACGCCATTCAGTACGGCCTCACCAAGTTGCTCTGCTCTGCTTATCGTCCCTATCGTTGATGCCACTGTCTTACCTCCTAGAACACTCGAACAATACCAATGTAGATCAGCCGTTGAACACTTGCATCGCCTGGACGGCACTCAACTTGACGTTTGTCAGGTCACGAGCCGCTATCGATCTACAAGCAGCATATCCGCGGTAAGGTATGACGTATAGACACCAAAGTGTTGTTTGAGGTGTTGTTGTGGGGTGTTATAGAGGGTTATTGCGGGGGGTGAGCAGCTCTTATGTGCAGGCTTTGTGCACGACTTCATGCAGTCGTGGATTGCAAGCTCGCGTACAAACTGTCGCCATGCTACAACAAACCTAGCTCGCGGGCGCGGGCAATAGCTTCGGTCCGGCTCTGGACTTGTAGTTTGTCAAAGATTTTCCGGTTGTGCCCCTTGACCGTGTCCAAGGCGAGGAAGAGTCTCTCGCTAATCTCACGATTTGAGAGTCCCTGGGCAATGAGTTGCAGTACTTCTAGCTCGCGCTGGCTCAATGGCTCATCAAGGGGCTGCGAAGTTGGGGGAAGGTGGAGAGGAGGTTCGCCCGCACTACTCTGTTTCTCAGCTTCAAACGCTGACATGAGCCTGCCCGCGTAATCGGACATTATCCCGCGAGTGTTCGCTTCGGCCAGTAACTGGGCCATCGGCATACCTTCGTCGAGGAAGATGCGGATGAAGCCGCCCGGTTCTGCCAGGGCGAGCGCGTCACCCAGCATTTGCACGGCCCTGTCGTTTTCCCCATGCGCATGCAGAGCGACCGCCTGTAGGACCATCACCTTAAGCCGTTCATCCTCTAGACCTTTTGCCTCCACCTCGCGGTGCAACTGTTCCAGCACCGCCAAGGCTGCGGAAGTGTCGCCCTGGGCCAGGTGCACGCGGGCCTGGCTAATGGGCAGGCCATAAGTGTGCGCGAGATGAGCGGCCCCCGCCACGTTACCCTGGCGAAGCAACGTCACCACCTGCGCGGCAGCAACTTCAGGGAGGCGATGCACGAAGTTTTTCTCGCGGGCGGTCTGGCTGGTCTGGGCTAGCATGGCGGCAGCACCGTCCACATCTCCCCTGGCCTGTTTGAGGCGCGCCTGAAACACCTCGACCAGGATGAACCTGTCGATAACTCTATCATACTGCCGCGCCAGTTGCAGGCTCTGTCGAGCGTGCTCCTCGGCGGCTTCCAGGTCGTTCCATTCGTAGAGCACACGGGCCAGGCCAAGATGCGCTTCGGCGATAATCTGAAGTGGCTGGTCGCCTGCCAATTGCAGGATTTGGCGGTAGGTCTCGGCCGCCTGGTGGAGCTGGTTTTCGAATTCCTGTACCTGACCCAGACCGATAGTCGCCAGTATCAGGGTGAAAACACTCCGGGATGCCTGGCTGAGAGAAATGGACTCGGCCAGGTACTGACGCGCGGCCGCGCGGTCTCCCTGGAGCAAGCAGGCGAACCCCAGCGTCCAGTAAGCGTTGGCGCGCAGAGTCAGGTGCTTGGGGTGCAGATGCTCCAGGGCGCGGTGCGACTGGGTAAGCATGGTTTCTACGTCGTACCTGGTGAGGGCCAACGTAGCCCTGGCGGCGGCGATTTGGCCGATGAGGTACTGGGTCGCCTCGTCCGCTTCGGTGCCTTGCAGGGCGGCTTCAGCAGCTTGTAGTTTCTCCTCCACGCCGGTGGATTGACCATTGACCAGCAACAGCGAGGCATGCCGCCACCACAGCGAGGGCCTGGCATTCAGCACTGTCGCCGGAAGCGAGTCCAGCCAGTTGATTATAGTGGTCACAGCGCCACGGAAGTGCAGGGGGATGCCTTTTCCATCAATCAGACGCTCGGCACGGTCGATATCGTTGGCGGCGGCAGCATGCTGAAAAGCTTCTATATCGAGGCCATTGTCCTCAAACCATTGGCTGGCACGTATGTGTAGTTCGACTACAACGTCCCGGCCATCCCTGGTAGACGAGGCGCTCCTCTGGTGCAGTCGCTGGCGCAGCAAATCAGCAAAGAGATGGTGGTATCGGTACCAGCGCCGCTCGTCGTCCAGGGGGACGATGAACAGGTTGGAGCGTTCCAGGTATTCCAGCGTTTCTTGCCCGGCAGCAGAGGCCTCGAGCAGCACGGCATCACACAGCGAGCCGCACAGGCGATCCAGGATAGACGTGCGCAGCAAAAAAGTCTGGACGCTTTCGGGCTGCTGTTGCAGGACCTCTTCAACCAGGTAGTCCATCACGAAATGGTGGCTGCCGGTGAAAGACTTGACGAAGCTGGTGGGGGCCTGGTGTCCACGCAAGGATATCGCCGCCAGTTGCAGTCCAGCAATCCAGCCTTCGGTGCGGCTCTCCAGGGCATCGATATCTTGCGCCGAGAGGTCCAGGCCCATTACCTGGTTGAGAAATCCGGCGGCCTCCGACGGAGTAAAGCGCAGGTCTGTTACGCGTAGCTCGGTCACCTGGTCCCTGGCGCGCAGCCGTGCGAGGGGTAATTGCGGGTCCTCACGGGTGGCAATGACCAGGTGCATCTGCGGCGGCAGGTGCTCGATCAGAAAGGTGAGGGCCTGGTCGGCGGCTGGGGCATCAACAACGTGGTAGTCATCGAGGACGAGTAGGAAATTCTCCGGGATTGTGGTAATGTCATTGAGCAGCGTGGTAAGAACCGTGTCGGCTGATGGGGGTTGAGGGGATTGGAGTACCCCCAGTATTCCGTCTCCGACAGCCGGTGAAATCGTCCGCAAAGCAGCGATGAGGTAGGTCAGAAAGCGCGCGGGGTCGTTATCCCCTTCGTCGAGCGACAGCCAGGCCACGCGCCGGTCGCAACCGGCCACCCATTCGCTCACCAGGGTGGTCTTACCAAAGCCGGCGGGGGCAGCGATGAGGGTCAGCTTCCGGTGCAGACCCTCATTTAGCCGCTCAATCAAGCGAGGGCGGCGGACAACTTTAGGCCGAGGTGGCGGAGTATAAAGTTTTGTGGCTAATACCGGCGTTGACATGGGCTAATTATAGAACATCTACTTAAAATATATGAGGCCCCTAAAGTGGCTTTTGCATCAGAAAGGTGGCAGGGTGCTAATCTTCCTTCCTGCGCAAGAAAGTGTGAGGCGAGTCAGGAAGCAAGGCACTTCTAGATACGAGGCAACCAGTTCTCATGTTACAGGCGCAGTGTGCAGATAGTAGGCGGTTGCACTTTACGGCAATGCACTCGCTTATTGAGATTCTGAGTGGTGCCACTAGACAGTCCAGAAACTGAAGGTTTAGGTAGTCCTGAATGGGGCACTCACCACACTTTGTGGCACCATTTCTGACCTACTGCGTAATACAGACCCTGAATGGAGAGGCGAACTTGGACCAGCATCAAGACCCAAACGAGCAAGCCAAGCAGCAACAGCCTGGGCGGCAGACCAACACAGTGCTCATTTGCGTTCGACATACAGACGTACACAATCCTGAAGATCTATTTTATGGCCGATTGCCGCGCTTTGGCTTGAGCGTGGTGGGGCGACAGCAAGCGGAGCGCACCGCCACTATACTGGCGGACGTACCTGTAGATGCTTTCTACACATCGCCTATGCTTCGCGCTCGGCAGACGGCGCGTGTGCTTGCCTCCAGGCATAAAGAGGTACCTGTGCGCCTTTCACGCCTGCTGATAGAGGTGTACACTTCATGGCAAGGTCGCTCGCATGCAGAGCTTGAGCCGCTCCACTTCGACTTCTACAGCAACCCCCTGGACGAAGCTGATGAGACTCTAGACCAGATCTGGGACCGCATCAACAGGTTCGTGCGGCGCGTGAGGAGGCGGCACCCATGCCAGACCATCGTGGGCGTCACTCACGGCGACGTCGTGTTCCTGGCGAAATCGGGCTTCCGGGGCATGCCCATCGCTATCGAATCGATCCGGCGGCGCGACTTCTACCCCGGCAAAGGCTCCCTCACCAGGCTTACCTTCAGTAACGACCTCTCCCAGGTCTTCCCGTTACGCGTGGAATACTACGACCCCAACAGCGAGGACCCGCAGTGGAACCAGGGCTGGGTTACGCTCGAGCCTGTAAGCGATAAAGCCAGGCTCGCGGCTCGGCTAGCTACGCAGGACGTGGTTGTGTGACATGGTTGCCGGTGCAGGGTGACCGCGCCCTTCGCCGTATGAGCATGGATGGAGCTAATCTGCTTGGACGTGAACACGCTCAGAAGCCAGGTAGTATGGCACAGCGCGTACCGCCCGGAATGGGACGCTACCCCGCAGAAATATGCGGAACAGGGCCTGGTGCGGTGGGGCAAGAGCAGGCGATTGGGGATGTTGCGTCACGGACGGGTTAAGGCCTACCTGGGGGTGCAGCACGTCGATCCGGGCAGACCTGGCTGGGCAATAGTGGACGAGCCGACTGCCCGCTTCTTCCTCTCGGTCTTCGTGTCTGGCAAGGTGGTAACTTTGAAAACGCATGCCACCATGCACGAGGCGCTTGAGATGCTGGCAGCCTTTATAGAACGCGCCGGAAGCTAGTCCCGCCGGAAGACTTCAGGGTTGACGCAATTCGGCGGCATCTCACCCTTGAGTGCGGCGATTATGTTCTCTGCGGCCATGAGGGCCATGGCGTTGCGGGTGTCCAGGGAGGCTGAGGCGATGTGGGGGGCAAGCACCGCGTTGTCCAGTTCGAGCAGACCGGCGTGCACCTCCGGCTCTCTCTCGAACACGTCGAGTCCCGCGCCCGCGATTGTGCCATTCTTGAGGGCTTCTACCAGGGCCGCTTCGTCCACTATGGCACCGCGAGCAGTGTTTATCAGGTAGGCCGTAGGCTTCATGCTCTCAAGCTCTGGCTTGCCTATCAGGTGGTGGGTCTCCGGGTTGTAGTCGGTGTGAATTGTCACATAGTCTGACTCGCTCAGCAACTCCTCCATAGTTACCAGGCGGGCTTTCAGAGCCTTCTCGGTGTCCGCGTCGGCGGGGTGCCTGTCGAAGTAGAGCACCTGCATGTCGAAGCCGGTGGCCCGCTTGGCGACCGCCTTGCCGATGCGCCCGAACCCTATTACCCCCAGCGTCTTGCCGTACACGTCCTGCCCTACCATCATGAGCGGCCCCCACCCATAAAAGCGGCCCGCCCTCAGGAACTTGTCGGCCTCCACCACGCGCCGCGCCGCGGCCATCAGGAGCGTCCAGGCAAAGTCGGCTGTGGTGTCGGTGAGCACACCCGGCGTGTTGGTCACCGCTATGCCCCGCGTGGTAGCTTCGTCCACCTGGATGTTGTTGTAGCCAACGGCCATGTTCGCCACGACCTTGAGCGCAGGAGCGGCGTCCAGCACCTCGGCATCGATAGGGTTGGTAAGCAGGCAGTACAGGGCGTTGTATTCGCCCCCGTGTAGGCGATCTATCAGCTCCTGCTTGGTCCAGATACGGTCGGGGTCCGGGTTGACGTCGAGCGTGCCGTCCTCACCGGCGACCTGGCGCAATCGCTCTATGGCGACTTCCGGCACGCGCTGGGTCATCAAGACACGCAAAGTCTCTTCAGGCATGTTCACTCCGGGTTCTGAAACTTGAAACGTGAAACGTGATGGTACTCAACGCACCATTGCGATGCACATGAGACCACATACCACAAGCCACACCACGTTTCACGTTTCAGAATGAGGGTGTCGGTGTCGTGGTGTTCATGTTCAGCCACCAGAGTATCCAGCAGAAGGCGAAGCAGGCCCCGAGTATCAGCACTATAGTGAGGAGTGGGAGCAATATGTTGAGTACCGGGTTTCTCTTCCTGGTTGCAGGGCTACCGATCATGCTGTTTTTCTCCTACAGTAGATTTTAGTCCGTAAGTGCCTCCAGGGCGCCGCCCCCGGTAGGCATGCCGTCGCCGGCGACATTGTCACTGCCGATTGCCCTGGCGGGGACGTTCGCCGCTACCAACAAGCCGTTGATGAGGTCGAGCGTGTGCCCTTTGCCCCCCGGCCCGACTTCCATCGCCGGACCAACACACGCCGGACAGCCATCGTCGCAGGCGCAGGCCTTGATTAGCTCACGTGACCCTTCAAGTAGTATGCCGTGCATCTCGTACAGCTTGCGGCTGAACCCTATGCCTCCCGGATAGGAGTCGTACAGGAATATTGTACTCTGCCCCGTAAAGGGGTTCTTCACCTGCGGCACCACCCCCAGGTCGCGGGGATCGCACATCAGGTACAACGGCGCGAGCTGCGAGAGCACGTTGCCCAGGCCCACCAGTCCCGCTTGTAGGGCCTGCTTGCCGGGCATGTTTTCGGCCACGATGGGCGGCACGCACAGCCAGTACGAGGTTGTATGCAATTCTTGTTCCGGCAGATGAATCTTGCCCCAACCGACGTTCTCGTGCGTGCCCAGCTTTATCTTTTTGTAGATAGTGGCCTGGGCCGATACCATCACGTCGCCGTGGTTGCGCAACGCCTCCGCCGGCTCACCGCTCGTCATATCTAATACACGTAAAGTGACGGCAAGGTTCGCATCGGTGTAGTAGTCGGCTTCGACCGCCCGCACGTAGGCCTTCTGCTCGTCCCAGTCGAGCTTATCGACGTGGTATTGCTGGCCCTCGTGCAGGTAAATCGCCTCTTCGTGCAACAGGGTGAGCACCGAAAAGCGGTCCATCTCCCCGATGATGCGGGGCGTAGGGTCGGTGGTGTTTATGATGACGAAGTTCTCGGCGGCTGCCGTCCTGAGCGAAATCTTCTCGGCGGGGAAGTTCTCGCTGGACCAGTGCCACATCCCTCCCGCATGCCGAACCACCATGTCGTCAGCCAGGTACTCCAACATCTGGGCCATCTCGGCGGGGTTGTGACTGCCGTAGCCTTCGCTGTCGTGGAAGGGTAGCTCGAAAGCTGCACATTGCAGATGGCTCATCAGGATGAAGAGGTTGTCGGGGTTTATGAGGCCGTTTTCGGGCGAGCGGTTGAAGAAGTACTGCGGGTTGTTCACGAGGAACTGGTCGAGGGGCGACGAGGCCGCCACCATGACCACCAGTGACTGCGAAGCCCGCCGCCCAGCGCGTCCCGCCTGCTGCCAGGTCGAGGCCACGGTGCCGGGGTAACCAACCAGCACCGCTGCCTCAAGGTTGCCGATATCAATACCTAGCTCCAGGGCGTTGGTGCTCACCACGGTGCGCACGGTGCCTTCGCGCAGGCCCTTCTCTATCTCCCGCCGCTGGTTGGGCAGGTAACCACCCCGGTAGCCGCGCACCTTGTCGGGGTCGTGGCGGTGCCTGGTGGCGGCCTGCCGCAAGTACGTCAGCAGCACCTCTACGGCCGTGCGGGTGCGGCCAAAGACAATCGTCTGGATGTCGTTAGCCAGCAACTGTGACGCTATGTCGGTGGCCTCAAGCAGGGCTGAACGGCGCAGGCCAAGCTCCTTGTTCACCACGGGGGGGTTGTAGAAAATAAGCGTCTTAGGCCCCTGGGGTGCCCCGTTGTTGTCCACCAGGGTGATGGGAGAGACGCTGGTGACCCGCTCGGCAAGCTCCATAGGGTTAGCTATGGTGGCCGAAGAGAGAATGAACTGCGGGCGCGAGCCGTAGAACTCGCAGATGCGCACCAGGCGGCGCAGGACGTTAGCCACATGCGAGCCGAACACGCCACGGTAGTTGTGTAGCTCGTCAATCACCACGTACTTGAGGTTCTCGAACAGGCGCACCCACTTGGTATGGTGGGGCAGCACGCCCGTGTGCAGCATATCGGGGTTGGATATGACGATGTGCCCGGCGGTGCGTATCAGCTTGCGGGCGGTGGGCGGGGTATCGCCGTCGTAGGTATACGTCTTCACGTCCTGGTTGAGCAGGGTGGCGATAGCATGCAGGTTCGCCATCTGGTCCTGGGCCAGGGCCTTGGTAGGGAAAAGGTAAAGCGCTCGCGCCTCCGGGTCCTCCAGGATGGTATTGAGCACCGGCAGGTTGTAGCACAGCGTCTTGCCCGAAGCGGTAGGTGTGACGACCACCGCGTGCTCGCCCCGGTGTATGGCGTCAACAGCGTCACGTTGGTGAGTGTAAAGCTCTTGCACCCCACGCTGCCGCAGCACCTCCACCAGCCGGGGGTCCACCCAGTCGGGGTAAGGTGCGGTACGCGCCTCCCTGGCCGGGATATCCTCCCAGTAAGTGATGCGCTGCCCAAACATCGGAGAGCGCCGCATATGCTCGACAAGCTGTGTGAGGTTCATAGCTCCATTATAAATTACGAATTACGAATTACTGGCGAACCGGCATCTTGTCATTCGTAATTCGTAATTCGTAATTCGTAATTACTTGATCCACCCTCGCTTCTGCAACAATTCGGTGCCGATATTCGCCAGCACGATACGGCGGCTTTCGGGGAAGTCGCGGTGCCACTCGAAGCGTGCCCGCTCGAACCATTGGATTTCGAGGCCATCGCTGGGGCTGTACGACTCGCTGACAGGGTAGCCCATGCCGTCGATGCGGCCATTCTCACGCCAGAAGTCCAGGAACGGGCCGCTGATGGAGTGCCTGGTAGGACCGAAGTAGATATTGTCGTCGGTGCTGACGAAGAAGGGTATGGGGCGGAACGCCTGGCCGCTCATGCCTTGCGCCAGTTCAGTGCCCAGGTTGCCCATGCTCACCTTGCCCTCGCGGAACTCCAGGCGGGCGCGCTCGAAGTACTGCACGCTAACCCCGTTCTCCACAAACTCCTCGGTCAGCGGATAGCCGAAGCGAGCCAGCCCACCATTAGCATGCCAGAAGGTGCGGAAGCCATGCGTGATATTGTGCTTCGTCTCCTCGAAGTAGTCTGATACCTCGGGGTCGCCGGGCGGCACGGGGTCCGAGGGTTTAGGTCCGCCGACAAGGGCAATAGTGGGCGTAGCTGACGGCGTGGAGGTGGGCGTTGCGGTTGGGGGTATGGGCGTGGAAGTAGGCGTATAGGTGGCGAGGCTGACCGGCGGGGGAGGCGTGGGCGGCACCTGCGTAGCGGTAGGGGTGGGCTGCTGGGGCAACCTGACGACCCCGGCAGGCATCGTGTAGCCATAAGCGCTGCCCGCTGAAGACATCACCACCCGGCCACTGCCTGCATCCAACGCCAGCAGCACGGCCCTGCCACGCGCCTGTTCCGGCCCAAATGCTACCCAGGTGCCACCACCATCCAGCGACTGGTACGCGCCCTCCTCGGTACCGAGCACCAGCGCGCCGTCCGCGTCCGCGTGCAGGGACAGTACCTTCAACGGTAACGTGCCCGAATTGCCCTGCGGGCCTGTTGCCTCGGCACGGCGCGGCATGACGGCGAGGCTCCAGTTTGTACCTGCGTCGGCGGACCTGTATAGGCCGTCGTGCGAAGTGGCCGCAAAGAGAGCGGTGCCGCTCCAGGCAAGTCCCACTATCTGCCCGCCATTGTTGGGCAGCGCGCGCAGTCCAAGCGAAGAGGAGCGCCAGGTGAGGCCGCCATCGACCGACTTGTAGATGTAAGCGCTGGGGTGGTCCCGCGTGGTGTACTGCAAGCCGATGTATATATTAGAAGGTCGCTTCGGGTCCGCCGTGAGGGCCGTCACCCAGGAGTTGGGGGGCAGTCCCTTGGAGGCACCATGCCAGGTGGCACCCGAATCGGTGGAGCGGAAGAGGCCACCCAGCCCGTCCATGCCTGCGTACAGCACGCTCATGTTATTCGGATAGGAAGCCAGCCAGCGCACGTGAGCGGCGGATGGTGTGATGCCCTGCTGCGGCACGTCCCGCCAGGTGCGACAGCCGTCGTCGCTGACCCTCACCCCTGTGGCGGTAGTCGAGTAGAGCAGCGCATTGCCGGCCTGTCCCTTCATAGGAGCCACCAGCCGCAGCATGGAGGCACCGGGCGCGCATACCGCCCAGGTGGAACCCTTATCACCGGAGCGCGATATGCCCGCGCTGTTGAGGGCGTACAGGGTGTTCGGATCGGATGGCTCAGGTAACACACTCCATGCGCCCCGTGGTAGCGCGCCCAGGGTAATCCACTGCGGCTGTTGTGCCTGCACGCCTATTGGCAAAAGAGCCAAAGTTATCAGGACGAAAGCCACTATCACCATCGGTTGTCGCAACTTACCTAACCTCATCTACGTCCTTACTTTCCAGGTCGGCACAGGGCCACACACCCTGCACCACTATCTCTTCGCTCTTGAGTACTTCACTAATACACCTACCGTCGGGGTCCTGTAAGTCCGGCAGGAGTTCGGCCAGCGGCATCAGCACAAACTGGCGCTGCCACATACGAGGATGCGGTATGGTTAGAGTAGGGCTGTCGAGCGCGAGGTCATCATACAGCAGTATGTCTATATCCAGCACCCTCGGGCCCCAATGCTCACCCGCCGTTCGCCCCGCTTCGCGCTCGATACGTTTGCACTCCGAGAGCAACTCACCAGGGTTCAACTGCGTCTCAACCAAAGCGGCCATGTTCATAAAATCGGGCTGGTCGAGCTTGCCCCAGGGCTTGCTACAATACAAGCTGGAGGCAGCGACTACCCTGGTGCCTTCCAGGGCATCCAGACGCAGCAGGGCGGCCCGCAAGTACGCTTCCCGGTTGCCCAGGTTCGAGCCAAGTCCCAGGCAGGCTGTCGCCACGTCCTACTTCAAGCCCCTTACTATGGCATCGGCTATGCGCGCCACCTGCACGTTGTGAGCTACGTCGTGCACCCGCACTATCTCCGCCCCGCTGGCTATGGCGAGGGCTGTAGTCGCCCCTGTGCCTATTACGCGCTCCTCAGGGGGTGGTAGCTCCCCGCCGGACGAGCGGGCCAGCACCCGGCCTATGAAGCTCTTTCGCGAGGTGCCCACCAAAACGCCGCAGCCGAGAGAGCGCAACTCACCCAGCCGACGTAGCAGTTCCAGGTTGTGGTCCAGCGTCTTGCCGAAGCCGATGCCCGGATCGAGCCATATCCGCTCTCTGTTTACCCCAGCCGATACCGCTTTGTCAACTCCCTCGCGCAAATAGGCTGTCACCTCGCCCAGCAGGTCGTCGTAATGTGGATTTTGCTGCATGGTGCGCGGGGTGCCCTGGATGTGCATCAGCACCAGCCCGGCACCCGTTTCAGCAGCCACCGCAGACATCACCGGGTCGTCGCGCAACCCGGTGATATCGTTGATGATGACCGCACCCGCCGCCACGGCCTGCCTCGCAACCTCTGCCCTGCGAGTATCAATAGAGATAGGGAGGGACACACCACCAGGCGCGCTGAGACGCTCGATCACAGGCAGCACACGCCGCAACTCCTCCTCTACCGGCACGGGGTCCGAGCCAGGGCGGGTGCTCTCGCCGCCGATGTCCAGGATGTCGGCACCTTCGGCATACATCCTTCGCGCCTGGGCTACCGCGGCATCTACATCGTCGCCCAGCGAGTCGCCGGAGAAGGAGTCGGGCGTCACGTTCAAGATGCCCATCACGAGCGTGCGCTCGCCTCTCGGCAAGGTATAGGGTCCAAGTTGCAGGGGGCGCGGCTGAGCGGCAATGTTAGCCAGCAAGGCCGCGATTTGCCTGCTCGCCTCAGGGAGGTCGAATCCCTGCGCGTGCAGCTTACCTACCAGGCTGTCATATTGCTCGCGGGTGCCGGTAAGGAGCACCGAAGTGGTATCGCGCTCCAACGTAAGGCAGTCGTGGTGCACCGCGCAGTCGCCCCCCCGCGCCAGCATCTCCTGCTTGAGCACGTTCGCCGCCACGCAGGAGAGATTATCCAGCTTCACCACCAGGAAGTCGGCCTTGGTGCCAATGATCCGTTGTCCCGGCTTCTGAGCGCCAACCAGGGCCAACTCTGAGGCGATGGTCGCGTGGTCGGGAGTGATGAGGCGGGCGTTGTAGCTGGTATCGTTGGTAGAAGTCATAGTGTTAGTGACAACTTGCATCCTTGGGCGACCAAAGTTCCTCTATGCCATCCTGGGCGCAGCGAAGGACCTTGGGGCTTCAAGTTAGTTTCACGCCCAGGCTCCGCAACCGTAGTGCTCTACGTTCACCCTGCCTGGTTCCAGATGTCCTGAGAGTAAAGTGCTTTCAGCCGGTGCAGGATCGCTCGAATATGCCCCAGGTCGATCATCTCGGATATGTGGCCTTCGACGAAGCGGTCCTTGCGCACGTGCAGGGTGAGCAGCTTGCGCAGCGTGTCGAGGTCGGCATCGTTGAGCAGGTCCGGGTCGTTCACAAACCCCCATGCTTCGTCCTGCCAGGCTACCCAATCGTACGGGACCACGAAGCCTGCTGAGGACAGTGCTCCGATGAAGCGCTCCACTTCCGGCGAATAGGTGATGTACAACATATACATGACCCCATCTTGCTCCTGCGGCGGCGTGACAGTGTAAAGCGGACCTTGATCTCCAGCCTCAAACAGCGGCAGGAATGCTAGGACCCGCTCTACACTTTCTCGAGTGATTTCCGGCGCAGGTGGGTAGTCTCGCATTGTATTCTATTCTCCCGTACTTGCGAGCGGCTTTCAACTCACGTTTCAGACCTATTGCCTGAGTTTCGCCTCCACCTCCGCCGGGTCTACAGTGGGAGCTTCGCAGATGTAGTTGCGGCAGATGTAGGCGGTGGCGTGGTCGTCTACCTGGGGGCGGTCTGCCAGCAGCGGCACTATCTGAGCGGCCGCTTCGTCGCCTGGATAGGAGGCGGCAACTACCTTGTTGGGGGCGTAGGGCCGCCACACCGCCTGTAGCATCTGCTGCATCTCGCCGCTGGGCAGGTCGCCTATGAGCGCCACCTCCACGGGCGAGCCGAGATAGAAGTCGAGGGCGCACAGCATACGCCCGAACGCGGTGGGTGCCCGGCCTACTTTGTCCAGCAAGGGGCGCATCGTATCGACCGCGTGCTGCTCGTAATCAGGCTCGGTCGTGAGCAGGTAGAGCCGTATCAGGGCCTCGGCTGCCTCCGCGTTGGCGGATGGGATGGCGTTGTCGTACCACTCCTTGGGCCGGGCGACTAGAGTCTCGTGGAAGTTAGATGTGGAGAAGAAGCCGCCCGTAGCCTCGTCCCGGAAGTGGCCCACCAAAGTGGACACCAGCGAGCGGGCCGCCTCAATCCAGCGAGGCTCGAACGTGGCCTCATAAAGAGACACGAGGCCGTTGGCGTAGAAGGCATAGTCCTCAGCGAAGGCCTGGATGTGCGCGCGCCCGTCCTTGTAGGTGCGGTAGAGGCGGATTTCACCGCCTGTGTCGTCAGCCTGCTCCTGCATGGTCGAGAATATGAACTCGGCGTTGGCTATAGCTGTAGTCCGGTAGTCATCGCGGCCTAATATGCTGGCAGCCTCGGCAAAGGCGCGTAGCATCAGCCCGTTCCACCCCACCAGTATCTTGTCGTCTCTACCGGGGTGCACGCGCTCTTCACGGGCTTCGTACAACGTTTGGCGGCTGCGCTGGACAATGCCTTCTAAGATGTCAAGCTCTATGTCGGCTTGGGTGGCTAGCTCTTGCAGCGGGCGAGACAGGTGGAGGATGTTGTGCCCCTCGAAGTTACCTCGCTCGGTAACATCGAACAGCATGTTGAATACCTTGCCGTCTTCCTCCCCCAACACCTGGATAACCTCCTGGGGCGTCCAGACGTAGAACTTGCCCTCCTCGCCTTCGCTGTCAGCGTCCTGGGTCGAGTAGAATCCGCCCTCACCGGAGGTCATTTCGCGCATCACATAATCGAGCGTTTCTTCGGCAATGCGCCTGTAGAAGCCGTTCCCCGTTGCCTGGAAAGCGGCCAGGTACACGCGAGCGAGTTGCGCGTTGTCATACAGCATCTTCTCGAAGTGGGGCACCAGCCAGACGTCGTCCACCGAATAGCGATGGAAGCCGCCGCCCACCTGGTCGTACAGGCCGCCGAGCGCCATCTTCTGCAACGTAAGCTCGGCAAGGGCCAGCAAATCGGCGTTGCCGGTGCGCCTGTAAGCCTTCAGCATGAACTCCAGGTTCATCGGCTGGGGGAACTTGGGCGCGCCATGCGTACCGCCGTTCACCCTGTCCATCTGCGTAAGCATAACGCGTGTGGCTTCGTCCAAAATAGAGGGGTTTGGCTCGATGCGGGCGGGTTCGACGGCCATGCTGCTCTGGAGGAACCCCCGCATCTCGTGGGCGCTCTGGACCACCTTCTCGCGCTGTTCATGGTAGGCGCGGGAGACCGCAGTCAAGACCTGAGGGAAGCTCATCATGCCGTGCCGTGGTGTGGGCGGGAAGTAGGTCCCCCCGAAGAAGGGCACTCCCTCCGGTGTCAGGAAAACGGTCATCGGCCAGCCGCCGTGCCCCGTCATCGCCTGCACGGCCTCCATGTAGACCGAGTCGAGGTCGGGCCGCTCCTCCCGGTCCACCTTGATGCTGACGAAGTGCTGGTTCATCAGCGCGGCGATCTCCGGGTTCTCGAACGACTCGTGCTCCATGACGTGGCACCAGTGGCAGGCCGAGTAGCCGATGCTAAGTAGGATCGGCTTGTCCTCGGTAGTGGCACGTTCGAGCGCCTCCGGTCCCCAGGGGTACCAATCAACGGGGTTGTCCTTGTGTTGTAGCAGATAGGGACTCGTCTCAGCGGCAAGTCTGTTAGGCATGCGTCTATATCCTCCTACCTATGTAGTCAGCAATCTTTGAGCCAACGGCATGTCAGAGGAACAGGCTGGCGAGCGAAGTCACTCCCATGCCCGCGATGATAAGGCCGGAGGCCCTGTTGATCCACACCAGGGAGCGCCTGTTAACCCTGGCCCGCAACATGCCGACCACCCCACTCAGTATGAGCCACCAGAACGCCGAACCGAGAAACACACCGAGCACCAAGAGCGCCGAGGAGCCATAGTCCCGCACCTCCCCGACGATACCGAAGCCCACGAAGATGGCGGTGAAGCTTAGGATGGTCGTCGGGTTCGCAAGTGTGAGCAGGAATGTGGACACGTAAGCCCCCAGCAAGCCTCGCCCGGACCCGGCAGCGCCATTCTCCGGCGGAAGGCTTGTAAAAGTACGTACGCCTAGGTAGCAAAGGAACAGCCCGCCGAATAGATGCAGCCAAAGTTGTTGGCTCAGCAGCAGGCCGGAAATGAATGTCAGGCCGAAGGCAGCCACCCCGCCGTACATCATGTCAGCCGTGGCCGCCCCCAGGCCGGAGGCAAGCCCGAAGCTCCTGCCATCCGCGAGGGTACGCCGGATGCAGAGTACCCCTATCTGCCCCACTGGGGCCGCTATTGAGAAGCCAAGTACCAGACCTTGAATTAGATGCTCTGTCCCAATTGAGTGTCTCCTTTCGCTAAACAAAAAAGCCGCCCGACCAACTGAGGTCGGGCGGCACCAACGACTGCTGAAGAGCAAGCGCGACTACCCGGACCTCCAGGTGTGGGTCTGGTTGCGCTGCTGCACGTTGTAAATAGTCGCAAGCTTGCTAATCACGGTCTGTTCCTCAAAGGCGAAGGTTTTTGGCGCTGTCGCCAGTTCCCTGGCACCGGTCGAACTTGAGCAGGATTACACCACAGGTACATGGAAGTTCCTAACAACCAGCGATGTATTATCACGGCCGTGCCTGTGGCGGGGACACGGGATGATAACCCACTTTGTCATTCTGAGTGTAGCGAAGAGTCTCGTCCCTCAGGAAGGTGTCACTCTTTTCTCACAGCGTAGAGCCTACTAACGACAAAGGGCCACTTGGGTGCTGAGGGACGAGATTCTTCGCTACACTCAGAATGACAAAGGGGGAGCTTGGGTGCCGGGTCCAATAGTCGCACGTCCGGCTCATGTTGTTGCTGAGACCTTGTAAAGCGGCGTTAGTGGCGCGTCAAGGCAACAAGCTTGGCTCAGGCTCCGCTAATGGAGTAGCTTCCATGCTCCTGAACTGCGTGCGATAAAGCTCGGCGTAAAGCCCGTTGCGCGCCAGCAGTTCGGCATGAGTGCCTTGCTCCACCAGCCGCCCCTTGTCCAGCACAAGGATGACATTCGCGGCCAGCACAGTCGAGAGCCGGTGCGCGATCACGATGGACGTGCGGCCAACCATGAGCCTCGCCAGGGCCGCCTGGAACAGGTACGCCTCCTGCGTGACCATGCCTATCTGCCGGGCGAGCGATTCCAGCGTCACCTCGCGAATGTCGAGGCCGTCAATCGTGATGCTACCGGAGGTGGGGTCGTACAGGCGTGGCAGCAGATAGGTGATGGTGGTCTTGCCCGCACCGGACGGTCCCACGAGCGCCGCCAGCTGGCCGGGTGCCACTTTGAAGCTGATATTGCTCAGGGCGTACCTCGGCTCACTAGCTGCCTCATCCGGTGCATCCTCTCTTGGCTGCACTTCTGCTGCGCTGCCGTTACCTTTACCGTTGGTGGAGGCGGTGGGTTGCGCCTCACCCGGCGAAGTGCTCCTGGGCTTACGGTCCGCCAGACTGAGAGCCGCAGCCGGTGCCTGCCCAAGTCGTTGCACCTCCGACAGTACAGCCCGCACGCGTTCCGTGGCACCGTCACCAGCCACATAGCTGAATGACACGTCCTCAAAGCGTACTTCCCCTGCTACCTCGCGCAAATCGACCGCCCCCGGCTTCTCCTGTATCTCCTCGGGCAAATCGAGCACCTCGAAGACCCGCTCGAAGCTCACCATCGAGGTGGCGAACTCCACGCGGGCGTTGGTCAGGCTGCTGATGGGGCCATAGAGTTGAGCCAGGTAAGCCGCAAAGGCGACTATCGTGCCTAGCGTAAAGCCGGTGCCACTGATTACCAGATAGCCACCCACCCAGAACACCAGCGCCGTCCCTACCGCCCCACTGAGGCTGAGACCCAGGAAGAACCACCTGCCGATGAGCGCCTGCCGCACGCCGACGTCGCGTACCCTGGATGCCCGGTCGGCAAAGCGGTCCGACTCGTCCCTGGCGCGCCCGAAGATCTTCACCAATAACGCCCCGCTGACGTTCAACGTCTCGTTCATCATCGCGTTCATCTCGGCGTTGAGGGAAAGCTGCTCGCGCACGATGCCGCGCAGGATGTTACCAACCCGCCGAGCCGGGACGATGAAGAGAGGCAGAATAACTATGGAGAGCAGGGCCAGCCGCCATTCCAGGGACACCATGACGGTCAGCGTAATGATGACACCCATCAGGTTTGTGACGATGTCGACCATCGTGCCTGAAACGGCCCGCTGCGCGCCAACCACGTCGTTGTTGAGGCGTGACATTAGCTCGCCGGTCCGGGTGTTAGTGAAAAACCGTAGTGACATGCGTTGCAGGTGATCGAACAGGGCGCACCGCAGGTCGAAGATGATTCCCTCGCCTATCTGTGAGCCTAGATGCCTTTGGAGCACACCGATGAGGCCGGAGGCGAGAGGTGCCCCTATCATGCCGAGGGCAAGCCAGTTGAGCATGCCCAGGTCTCCCGAAGGTATCGCCACGTCGATGAGGCTGATGTACAGCAGCGGCTGCAACCCGGTGAGCAGCGAGACGGCAAAGATGGTGGACAGCATGAGCGCGATGCGCCTGCGGTACGGGCGGGCGTATCGCCCCACGCGCCTCAAGAGCGCGCGGCTAACCTGCGGCTTATCTTGAGCCGGGTCGTGCCTTATGTAGCTCCACCAACCTGCACCGTGGTCCATGCTTGAATTATATACCGCGCGCAATCGTGTGCCGAATCGCTGAGTCGGGCCTGGAACGGCTGCCGGGGGAGCCGCGCAATACGGCAGGCGGTTAAATCAAAAAGCCTCGACAAATCCGAAGATTCCTCAAGGCTTTTCTTTCTCCGTAGGCTCAACACCTTCGAAGTGAGAACATCTTACATCCATATTGCCGCTTTGTCAATAGGCGGATTGAGGCAATTTTGAGGTAGTTTCGGGAGGATGGACGAGGGACGATGGACGATAGGAGACGGAACCGCCAAGACGCCAAGGACGCCAAGAACCCGCCAAGGTTAGTATTGTTGGGTAGAGTGCTGACAGCTACTCAGTCCTCAGTCCTCATCACTCCATCGTCCATCGTCTATCGTCTATCGTCCCGGCAAGCCCGTGTTCCATAGCGTAGCGGGTGGCCGCCGTGCGGGTGGTGATGTTCAGCTTACTGTATATGGAGCGGAGGTGGGCCTGCACGGTGCGGGTGCTTAGCACCAGCCGGTCGGCTACTTGCGCGTCGGTGAGACCCTCTGCTATCAACCGTAACACCTCGATTTCACGCCGTGTCAGCCCCTCAGGGTTCTCGCCGGTTGTGGTGCTTTGCGGTTCCGTGGCCTCGTCGGTGGCGTGAGGGCGGGATGTCTGGGTAGCCCAGGCGCTTGCGATGGCACCTTTGCCGCCGAGTTCGTGGAACAGTTGGAGGCTTTCTTCGCGGAGAGCGGCGGCGCGCTCGTGATCGCCCTGCGCCCGCACTACGTCACCCAGGTTGTGCAGCGTCCAGGCCAGCATCCACTTGTCACCCACCGCTCGCTGGATTTCGATGGCTTCTTCGAGGCGCTGCCGGGCGGTCGCGTAGTCTCCCGTACGCAGGGCAATGTGGCCGAAGTGGCTTAGCTCCAGCGCCACGCCCCAGCTATGCCCCACCTCCAGGTACAACGACAGGCTCTCCCGGTGCAGTTCTTCGGCCCGGCTGTGTTCGCCTCTTTCGCGCGCCACCTCGCCCAGGAAGTCGAGCGAAAGGGCGAGGCCCCACTTGTCGCCGTGCTCGCGGAAGAGCGCCACGCTCTCCTCCCCCAGGTCACCGGCACTAGGGTCTCCAAGCTGCTGCGCCACCCGCCCCAGGAAAGTCAGCGCAAAGGCCGTGCCCCGTACGTCGCCTAGCGTCCGCCATATAGAAAGCCCCTCCTCCAGCCTCGTTCGCGCCACCGGGTAATCGCTCTGAAGGTACGCCACGACCCCGGCAGCGCTCAGGGCCTTGGCACGTGCTACTGTGGGGGAGTCGTTGCCTTCCAGCGACAGTATTCTCTCCAGCCAGGTGCGACCTTCGCTCAGATAGCCCCTGAAGTACCAGAACCAGACGAGCGACCCGGCCAGCCTCAGACCCAACCGCCGGTCAGCTTCGCGCGGTGAGGTCCAGCCCCAATCGAGGGAGGCACGCAGGTTGTCGTGCTCGCGTTCCAGGCGGTCCAGCCAGACCGGCTGGCTCTCGGTGAGGAGGTCGTTTTCTGTGCTCTCGGCCAGGTCCGTGTAGTACGTGAGCAGGCGGCTGCGCAGTTGATCGGCCTCTCCCGACTCCTCCAACCGTTCCAGGGCGTAGTGCCGTATCGTCTCAAGCATGCGGTACGACGCAACCCCCGCGCGCTCGTCCACGTTGAGGAGCGACCTGTCGACAAGCTGAGAGAGCAGGTCAATCGTCTCGAACTCGTCTACCTCCAGGCCGGACACCGCCTGCGCGGCCTCGAGGGTGAAGCCGCCCGCGAACACGGACAGCGACATGAGCACCACCCGCTCGGGCTGAGACAGCAGTTCGTAGCTCCAGTCCATCACCGCCTGCAACGAGCGGTGACGGGGCGAGGCGCTCCTGCTGGTGGTGGAGAGCAGCCGGAACCGCTCGTCGAGCCGCTCCACGATCTGCCTCACCGACAGCACCCTGGTACGCGCGGCGGCAAGCTCTATCGCCAGCGGTAAGCCATCCAGCTTTGTCACCAACTCCACGAGCGGCTGGACTTTCTCCTGGCTCACGCTGAAATCGGAGCGAATAGCCGACGCCCTGTCCACGAAGAGGCGCAACGCTTCGTACCGGCCCAACTCGCTCGGTGCTGGAAGCTGGTTGGCATCAGGCATCGACATCGGCGGCACTCGGTGAGCCACTTCGTAGTCCAGGCCCAGGGGCTGCCTGCTGGTGGTAAGGATGCGGAGGTCGGGGCACGCGTTCAGCAGCCTGTCAGCCAGTCCGGCGCAGGCCTCGACTAGGTGCTCGCAATTATCCAGCACGAGCAGAGCCTTCGAGGGTAACAGTGACGCGGCCAGGGTGTCGAGCAGAGGCTTGCCGGGTTCTTCGCGGACGCCGAACAGAGCCGCCACTTCCTGCACGGGGATCGCAGGGTCGGATATGGAAGCAAGCTCCACCAGCCACACTCCCTCCGGGTACTCGTCTGCCACACAAGAGGCGACTTCCAGGGCGAGCCGCGTCTTGCCGCTACCCCCGGTCCCGGTGAGGGTCAGCAGACGCGAGCGCGCGAGTAGTCCGATTACGTCGTCCTTTTCGCGCTCTCGGCCAACGAAGTTAGTAAGTCTTTGCGGCAGGTTGTTGGGGGACGCCAATGGTGCCTCCTTCCGGCAACACCATTATACAGGTGCGAGACCTAAGCACCCTTCTTCGGCTTGAGGCTCGACCAAACACCCCACAGGGCGATCAATCCGACCTCGGCAAGAGCGTCAAGGAGGTACACAGGTCTGATCCGCTTCCGGGCTACATAGATTATGTCAATGGCAGTCAGCCCGGCGGCGCTACCCACGGCCAGCAGAGGCACCTCAGGCACAGGCTCCCCGCGCTTGCCCGCTAGCCCCAGCACAGCTCCTATAACGATTATGAGCACGCCTACCGTCTTGACCAACCATATGTCAACCTTTGGGCCCGTGACCTTCTGGAAGCTTCGGATGTCAACGATGGCCCAGAGGCCTGTTAGAGCGTAATAGACTGCCTGTCCATAGGACAGTAATGAGTACAGCTTACGGTAGCTCTGCTCGTCAAGCTCATCAAGTGGTTTGCGGCTCATGGAGTGTAATTACCTCGTAGGTTGGAATTATGAGTATAACGTGTCAGAATGATGAGTGCACTGAACATCGGCAAAAGAGTAGGACCTTGTCATTCCGAACCCTTCGTCTACGCTCAGGGTTAAACTCCGTGAGAAACCTCGTCCCTCAATACCCAAATATCTGCCGTCTTTCAGTCATTAGGTACTGGCAGAAAGACGGACCAGCCCGGTAGAGGACGAGATTTCTCACTGCGTTCGAAATGACAAAGAGAGGTTGATGTGCTCTGGTCCGCTCTCCATTTGTTCAAGATGAGCCAACAACTAAGGAATGTTCTCATGACAAGATATGTGCTCTACACAAACAGAGTTACGCCCGATAGCGCAATTATGCGGTTAGTCTAGATAGGAGCCGCCCTGCACCGCTTGGCAGACGTGCAGAGCAGCGTTCCGCCCTGTATGTTGGCGGTATGCCTCAACCACCACTCTTTCGAATTCGGCAAGGTGCTCGGCCCGCACTATGTTGACGGTGCAGCCTCCAAAACCGGCACCCGTCATGCGGGCACCCACCACCCCCGGCGCTCTGCTAGCTAACTCAACCAACAGGTCTAGCTCTTTGGAACTGACTTCATAGTCGTCGCGCAAGCTGGAGTGTGAAGCATAAAGTAGCTCGCCGAAGCGGCGCAGGTTGTCTCCCCGGCCCAGCCCCTCGCGCATCAGGGCCACGGCTTCCAGCGTGCGCTCGTTTTCACCGACTACGTGGCGAGCGCGGCGGTAGAGCAGGTCCGGCAGCTTAGATTTTTGGGCTTCCAACTGCGCCAGGCTCACGTCCCGCAACTGCGCTCCACCGGGCAGGTCCAATTCAACCTGGAGAATCTGCATAGCCTCGGCGCATTCAACCGTACGCTGGTTGTAGGCACTGCCCGCCAGGGTGCGGGGGGCAGCGCTGTCCACCGCCACCACCTTGTAGCCAAGCTCCTCGAAGCCGAGGGGCACCACTTCGTACTCCAGGCTGCGCGTATCGATCAGGAGAGCCGAGTCGGTCTGGCCGAGAGCGGAGATGAACTGGTCCATGATGCCGCTCTTGACGCCCACGAACTCATTTTCGGCCCGTTGGCAGGTAAGCGCCAGCGTCTCACCTTTTAGCTGGACACCGGCCAACCGGGTGAAGACCAGCGCCGACGCTACTTCGATGGCCGCCGAGCTACTCAGCCCCGCCCCTTCCGGCACGTTGCCCTCGATTAGGAGTTGCGCACCCGTAATCTGGCCGAGACTCAGATGCCCTCTCTCCTCCAACGCCCAGGCAACCCCCCGCACGTAATTACTCCAACTCTTGTCTGTGTCTTCAAGGTGCGTGATGTCGTCCAGGCTGAAGGTATCCTGGTTGCCGTAGTTGAGCGAAACCATCTCGACTTGGTGGCCCTCCGGCAAGGACAGGGCAGCTATCAACACCGTGCGGTCGATTGCCACCGGCAGCACGAAGCCCCCGTTGTAGTCGGTGTGCTCGCCTATGAGGTTGACGCGGCCGGGGGCGCGTGCAATGAACTCCGGGGGTGCTCCGAAAGCATCCTCAAACGTGGCTCGTAGCCTTGTGGCGCGGGCGCTCTCGTCGGTGTTGTCCTGCCTGCTAGTCTCCTCTTCCATCACCTGCTCCTCTCCCCCTGGGCCTGACCTTCGCCTACGTGCCCTGGACCGCCGTACAGGTAGCGGTACTCGGACTGCGGCGCTTTCGCTAACGTGCCTATAGACTCGGATGGGTTAGATACATAAGCACGAAACTGGTCCACCAGCGGCGTAACCAACCATCTCGGACCTCCCGCTTGCCCTAACCTGTATAGCCCTAGCTCCAGCCTGTATTGGTCTACGGGACCGCGCCCAAGCCGGTAGCTCCAATCGAGCATCGTGAAGATGGGGAACCATGTGTAGCCCAGCACAGGCACGCCATGACCGCGCAGAGTCTTGACCGCACCGAGGCCCTCCCGCAGCCAGTTGGCGCGCACCTTATCGGAGCCTCTCGCGCTGGTCTCCGTCACTATCACAGGAGCTTGATATCTCTCGTGATAGCTGGCGATCATCTCCGCGAACCCTACTCCCTGGCGCTCTATCTCCCTGTAGCTCAACTTGCCCTGGCGGTTGATATACATCTGCTTGGTAGACCATTGCGGGTAGAAGTTCAGGCCCAGTACGTCTAGGCTTATGCCATTTCCCTTGAGCCGCGCCAAGTCATCAGGCGACACGCCATTACGCACGAGCCATGGAAACAACTGGTGCTCGCCATCCACGCGGCCCGTTATCAGGTCGTAACAGATAAACCTGCGTAGCTGGTCCTCCATCGCCAACCGCTCCAGGTCGGGGCGTTCGGCCCGCACGATACCGGCCGCGTCCACGTGCACCATAATCGATTCGGGGTCGATCTCCTTGATGGCGCGCACGGTCGATACAATCCCCTTCGCAAGCTGCACCATAATCCGCAGGTAGCCCTGGTCGCCGCGCAGGTAGGGAGGCCACAACCCGCGCCTGCCGCACATGAGGGCGTTCACCAGAGGCTCGTTGAGGGGCGTGTACCACCTGACCAGCCCCTTGTAACGTTGCGCGAACTCGGCTGCGTAAGCGGTCACGGCGGCGGGATAGTCGGGATTGTCGAACTCGCGGTGCAGCCAGAGTGGGCAGCCATAGTGCATCAGGTCGATGATAGGGGTGATGCCAAGCTCGTCCACTATGTACGGCAGCACTTCGTCTATCCACCGCCAGTCGAACTTGCCCTGTTGCGGCTCCACTTTGTACCAGGGGATGCCCCAGCGCAAGGCCCTCAGCCCCAACCCTTTCGCCAGCGCCAGGTCTCCCCGCCAGTGTTCGTAATGGCCGATTAGCTCGTACTCGTCCATGGCGCGGTGGCCGGGCCGCGTCTGGGGCACAAAGGTGTCCTCAATGCCCCCCGCCCAGATGAACTCCTCATGTCCGGGGCCGGGCATGCCGAGGAGAGGTCGTGTGTATCGGGTAGGTGTAGTCATGGCTGTTCGATTACTTCCTTCAGTTGTTAAGGTTATGCTGTATTTGTACTCGGTGCGCTGTAATGCTGCTCCGACTGCTCGCGGAGGCGTTCGGCGGCCGACTCAGGCGTGATGTCCCGCTGAGGCTCGCCCAGCAGCTCGAAGCCCACCATGAACTTGCGCACTGTGGCCGAACGCAGCAGGGGTGGGTAGAAGTGGGCGTGCAGGTGCCACTCAGGGTGAGGCTTGCCGTCGGTGGGCCGCTGGTGGAAGCCCATCGAATAGGGGAAGGATACCTTGAAGAGGTTGTCGTAGCGGGTGGTGAGCCGCTTGAGAACGTCCGCCAACCCTCTCCGCTCCTCCTCATCCAGGTCGGTAATAGCCCCTACCGGACGGCGGCTGACCACCATCGTCTCGAAGGGCCACACCGCCCAAAAGGGTACCAGGGCTACAAAGTGCTCGTTTTCAAGCACGACCCGCGAGACCTCCTTGAGTTCGAGCGCCAGGTAGTCTGCCAAGAGCGTGCGCCCCTTCTCGCGGAAGTAGTCGTGCTGCGACTCGGACTCGCGGGCCACGTTCAGGGGCAGGTGCTCGGTCGCCCAGATTTGCCCGTGGGGATGAGGGTTGCTAGCGCCCATCATAGCTCCCCGGTTCTCGAATATCTGCACGTAGCCGACCGACGGCATCGCCCCAAGCTCTTCGTACTGCTCAGACCAGGCGTCCACGACACGGCAGAGGTCCTCCCGCTCCATCTCGGCCAGCGTCAGGTCATGTCGCGGCGAAAAGCAGACTACGCGGCTGGTGCCCCGCTCGCTCCGGGCCATAAGCAAGCCGTCGAGGTTGTACTCCCCCGGTGGGGTCTCCGGCAGCAGGGCCGCGAAATCGTTGGTGAAGACGAAGGTGTGCTCGTAATGGGGGTTGCGCACGCCACCCGCGCGCTCGTTGCCGGGGCATAGATAGCAAGTGGGGTCGTAGCGTAGGCGTTCCTCCGGGGCGGGCGTTTCTACCTGCCCCTGCCACGGGCGCTTGGTGCGATGGGGAGATACGAGCACCCACTCCCGGCTCAAAGGGTTGTACCGCCTGTGGGGATGGTCGCTCAGGTTGAACGCGTCGTCAGGCATCGGCCTCGATACCTCCATTTTCGATAAGAGACTTCCCTACTTCTTCAGGACTTGCGGCTGCGGGCGGCGGGCTCCCACACGGCGCGAATACGGGCAGCAACTTGTGGGTCGGCAAGTTCGCCAACGGTCTCAGCTACGGGCGTGTTGATGAGCCGTTTGTACAGGTCCACCAGCGCGGTAGGTTTGCGGACCAACTTGTCGCCCTCCCATTCCAGGCTCCACATGCCACACGGATTGACATTGTAGTTACGTACTCGTAGCGCCGAGTCCCAGTCTACGTGGTCAATCGCGCCGTAGTAGGTAAGACCGGCTACGGGCACCCCGTTGGCGCGCGCTTTCTTCGTTTCCGCAATAATGTTCTCGAACCACCGCACCCGGTACTCTACGTCGCCGCCGACGTTCGTCTCGGCCAGGATGACCGGGATACCGTTGTAGCGGGACGAATACTGCCGGGTCATCTCCGCCCAGCCGAACATGCGCTCCTCGTCCACCTGCTCGTCAATACGCTCGCCGTTGGGGCCGAGGCGAAGCTGGTGTTCGGAGTGCCTGTAGTAGTCGAGGCCCAGGATGTCGAGCCTGGCAGGGTTCTCCAGGAACCAGTTTAGCTCCCACTCTTCAATGCCGTAGCGGAGCATGTAGTCCCACATCTGGTGCTCGCGGTTGACCAGTCCCTGGTACATGTCGTGCACCAGGAAGCGCCGCTCCGACCGGAAGGCAGCCTCCTCGGGGAACGCCCCGTCCACCGAATGATAGTACTCGCAGGTGTCCGCGATCATCATCATGGCGTCGGGCTGCACACGCCTGATTTCCGTCATAGAGCGGGCGAGACCTTCAGCCACGTTCTTGAAGGCTCGTACTGCGTTGCGGTCGCCCCTGAGGAAGGGATACCAGATAGCCCACTCCGCGCCGAAGGAGGCTTCTATGTACGGCTCGTTGGTGGGCGTGTAGTAGAGCAGGTGCGGGTACCTCTGCACGAAGGCCTTGGCGTACCAACCCTGTATCTCCCCGAAGATAGGGTTCATGATCCCACCCTCTATCCAGGTGGGCGTGCCGAAGTGGAACAGGTCTATGATGGGGGTGATGCCGAGCACGTCCATCAGGTCGATAGCCTGGTCGATCCAACTCCAGTCGTACTTGTGCGGCCCGGTGTTGACCAGGTGCCAGGGGATGCCGTAGCGGATCGTGGTGATGCCGGTGTCGCGCACCCGCACGAGATCGCTGGCCCACCAGCGGAGGTGCTGTGTCTGCTCCAGTTCGTCTGTACCTACCTGGGGAAAGGCGGCGCACTCAAAGCCGGTCATCCATTGGAAGTCAGTGTTGCTCATGGGTACCATCCAGGGGGAGTATAGACGCGTAACTACTGCATAATATATGCCGTGCCGCCCCAGGGAGCAACGCACGGCATATATCGAGTTGAGTAGTGGCGAGTAACCCCGCCACTACTCGGTTGAACACTTGCGCCTACCTCCTGGCAGGTGTTTGGCAGTTGGGGAAGAAAGCGTTAGCCGCTATCTTCGCCATCTGCCCTCGTGTGGTGTTCTCGTTGTACCTGAAGCATGGCGCTCCTGTCTCTGGGCAACGCTCCTCGTCTCCATACCCTGAGATGATGCCCCTACCTGCCAGACGCTCTATGTACACCCAGAACGGGCTGTCTGTCGGTACGTCCGTGAACGTCTGCTGCTCAGAAGGCACCTCCTCCTCGAACCCTGCCGCTATCGACACGATCTTGGAGATCTGCCCCCTGGTAGCTGGATTG
>DASVVE010000066.1:0-34020 GCA_036386675.1 Chloroflexia bacterium
CCCCACCCTCCTGCTCCATTCCCTCAAGCGCTGCCAGCAGATGCTCGAAGCGGGTATTACCACGGCGCGGGACCTGGGCGGCTACGAGTACGTCGAGATGGCTTTGCGGGACGCTTTCGCCGCCGGTGATTGGCCGGGGCCTCGGCTACTGTGCGCGGGCAAGGTGCTCACCATGACTGGTGGGCACGGCTGGCCTATCGGCATGGAGGTAGACGGCCCCGACGAGGTGCGCAAGGGTGCCCGCGAGAACCTCAAGAATGGGGCCGACTGCCTCAAGATCATGGCTACGGGGGGCGTGCTCACACCGGGAGTGGAGCCGGGCGCGCAACAACTGGGCGAGGAGGAGATACGCGCCGGGGTGGAGGAGGCCCACAAGGTAGGCAAGCTGATCGCGACCCACGCGCAGGGCACCGAGGGCATCAAGGCGGCGCTGCGGGCGGGCATCGACACGGTAGAGCACGGCATCTTCCTGGACGACGAGGCTATACAGATGATGGTCGAACGTGGGGTGGTGTTCGTGCCGACGCTGGCAGCCCCCTACCAGATTGTTGAGGCGGGCGAAGAGAAGGGCATCCCAGCTTACGCGCTGGAGAAGTCACGGCGGGTCCTGCAAGCGCATTCGAGGTCGTTTGAGTGGGCGGTGTCGGCGGGCGTGACCATAGCGGCGGGCAACGACGGCGGCACCCCCTTCAACCCTTCGCACGACCTCGTAACCGAGCTACGCCTGATGATGGAGCACGGCCTGAACACTCTGGGTGCGATACGGGCGGCCACGCTAGGTTCGGCAAAGGCGCTGGGTCTGTCGGAGGAGATTGGCACGGTGCAGGCCGGTAAGTGGGCCGACCTGCTGGTGCTGGACGAGGGTGCCGACCCGATAGCGGATATATCTTCGCTGTCGATGGTGTGGATGGTGGTCAAGCAGGGGAAGGTCGTGGTGCGGAAGTAATTGTTGCCTGAGATTTCAACCGCCCGGCGAAAGTTCGTCCTCGATCAGATCTGCTAGTTGGGGTTGTTCCTGCACCAACGCAGTTATAAGGTCGCGCAACTGTTCCGACGACAGGGGCGCGATCAACTCCTCGATTGGCTGGCGGTGCTCTATTTCCTCAGGTGTCTGTATGTACGCGAGCAGTGTGGCTACTATATGCTTGCAGATGCCACCGAATTCATATGGGCACGTGCAGTTGGCTTTCGCTATCCGTTTCTTGCTCAATTCAACGGTCACCCGATAGGGATCGTATTCGCTACCCGCTACCTCCGCAAAGAGACGGTTGCCACGCAGCACCACTATTTGCACTGCTCCCGCTTGGAGGTACTCGTAACCCCGCTCGAACGATTTGGGTGTTGCCAATGAGCGAACTTGCTCCTCATCTATCTTCGACAACTGCTTTGGCGTGTCCATAGCCCGGTTCCTGGTTCCTAAGCCGCTTCCGCAGCCAAATCACGAGCTATATCGCGGCCCTCTGGCGTCAGGCTGAGCTGGTTGGCTTCGCGCCTGATGAGGCCCTGGGATGAGGCTCGTCGTATTGCGCGCTGAGACAGTTCGGCGGACCAGAGTAGCTCGTCGTGCAGGTGCTCCACCGAGCTTTCGGCTTCGGCCTGCGGGGTGTTCTCGTGGTTGAATAGATGCACTATCAGCGTCTCGGCGGCGAACTGAGCGCGCTGCTCGGATAGCCTGCGGACCTTCGCCACTACGCCCTGGCCCGGAGAGAAGAGCAGTGCCAGCCCGAAGAACACGCCTGTCATGGAGGCCATGGCCCCGGCCACCGAGGAGTCGAGGACTACCGCCAGGAGATAGCCGCTCACTGCGGAGGCCGCGCCAATGCCGATGGACAGGCCAAACATCACCGGCAACTTGTCGGTCAGCAGGTATGCCGTGGTGGCGGGCACTATCATCAGGGCTACCACCAGCACCGCGCCCACCGCCGTGAACGCCCCCACAGCGGTCACCGAGGTGACGGTCATCAGCGCGTAGTGGAGGAGGAACGGGGAGAAGCCGAGCGTGGCGGCCAGTCCAGCGTCGAAGGTAGCTAGTTTCAACTCCTTGTAGAAGAGGCTGATGAACAGGCCGTTCATTACGCAGAGGAAGGCCATGACCCAGAGGGACTGCGGGCCAAAGCTGGTGTCTCCAATAAGCAAAACGTCCTGCGCCGCGAACTCGATGTTGCCGTAGAGTACCGCGTCGGTGTCGAGGTGCACGTCGGAGAAGAATTTCGACACCAGGAACGTGCCCAGCGCGAACATCGCCGGGAAGACCAGCCCTATAGCCGACTCGCCTCCCACGCGCCGGGTCTTTTGCAGCGCCTCCACCAGGCTGACCGTGATTACCGCCGCCAGCGCGGCCCCGAAGAAGCCCGCCAGCAGGTTAGGCCCATTCGCCAGGAAGTAGGACAGCACCAGCCCCGGCAGGATCGCGTGGCTGATTGCGTCCGCCATCATTGCCATCTTGCGCAACACCAGGAACGTGCCCAGCATCGCGCACGCCACGGCTACCAATATGCCTGTTAGAAGTATTATTGTGCTCGAACTCATGGTAAGTGTCCGTATTCTGAGATGTTATCCGCCGGCATTACTCTGTAGATTGTCGTCACCCTCTTGAAGCCACGTCACGTACTATTGGAAATCTTTTTCCTGGATTGCCCCCGACTCTTCAACACTCATTCTCTCAATTGCTGAAAAGCTGTGGCACCCGTAAAGTGGATACTCGGCTGGTCCCAGTACGTCCCGGAAGTCATACTTTGCCTCAGCCACATAGTGCTGCAACTTCTCGAAGCTACCCTCACTTAGTTTTAGAATAGCGAGTTGCACCCGCTCTCGTTCTTGTTCATTGCTCTCTACCCCGTAGCTATCCAATATTCGCATGACTTCTTCGATGTCTAATTGAGGGAATACATGCCTGACTCTGGAAAGCACTGTATCCCGCGTAAGCTTAATGATGTTTTCTGAGCCAGGCGGAGGCGTCATACCACGTCCTCTCGCAACAGTCGCCTGTTTCGAATCTGCCGTAGGCGATCCCACACGATGCCGCGCTCAGGGGCGAAGAGGAGGGAGAGGGCTACTATCGCGGTGAGGCTCAGGATTATCATGGGGCCGGTGGGTAGGCCCACGTCGCTGACGCTGATGAGGGCACCGATGACGCCGGAGAGGGCACCGATAAGCGCGCTCACCCCAATCATGACGCCCAGGCGGTTGGTCCACTGGCGGGCGGCTACGGCTGGACCTATCAGCATAGCCGCCATGAGCACCACGCCCACCGTTTGCAAGCCGATTACCACCGCTATCACGATGAGGGAGGTGAGCAGGAGGCTAAGGCGGTTGGTAGGGAAGCCGAGGCTGGCGGCGAAGTCGGTGTCGAAGGTGAGCAGCTTGAACTCCTTGAATAGTAGCCCCACTACTACCAGGGCCACCGTTCCCAGCACCAGCATGGTTAGCACGTTGTCCCAAACGAGGGTAGCCGCCTGGCCGAACAGGAACTTGTCAAGCCCTGCCTGGTTGGCGTTGTTGCTGCGCGAGATGAGGGTGAGCAGCATGATGCCCACGCCGAAGAAGACGCTCAGCACCACGCCCAGCGCCGCGTCTTCGCTGATGCGGGTCTCGCGCACCACGTACAGCAGGAGCAGCGTGCCGAGCCAGCCCGCCACGGCCGCACCCAGCAGGAGCACCAGGGGTGCCTTGGAGCCGGTGAGCATGAAGGCCACGCAGATACCGGGCAGGGCGGCGTGGGCCAGGGCATCGCCCAGGAGGCCCTGTCGTCGTAACACGGCGAAGGTGCCCAGCACGCCGCTGACTATGCCAAGCAAAGCGGAACCGAGGGCCACGTTGCGCAATGTGTAGTCGAATATCAGGTCGCGTAGCAGGTCAAGCATATCCGCCCCTAGCCCGCGACCTGTTGAGCCTGCTGGGCGGCGGTCTGCACTCGGAGCGCGTGCATGCGCCCGCCGTAGGTCTTGACCAGGTTCTCCTCGGTGAAGGTGGTGGCAAGGGGTCCCGTGGCGATCAGGCGCACGTTGAGCAGCACCAGCCAGTCGAAGTAGTCAGCGGCCGACTCCAGGTCGTGGTGCACGCACACCACCGTCTTGCCCTGCTCTCGCAACTGCTGCAACAGGGTGACGATGGCCCGCTCGGTGGTGGCGTCCACACCCACGAACGGCTCGTCCATCAGGTAAAGCTTGGCGTCCTGGGCGAGGGCGCGGGCGAGGAAGACGCGCTGCTGCTGCCCGCCCGAAAGCTGGCTTATCTGGCGGTTGGCGTAGTCTGCCATACCTATCTGCTCCAGGCAGTGCATCGACCAGTCGCGCTCCGTCTTGCCGGGCCGCTTCAGCCACCCCAGCTTGCCGTAGGTGCCCATCATCACCACGTCGAGAGCCGTAGTGGGGAAGTCCCAGTCCACGCTGCCCCGCTGCGGCACGTAGCCGACCAATTTGCGCTGTTCCCGGTACGGCCTGCCGAATATGAGGGACTGCCCAGCCGCCGCGGGCACCAGGTCCAGCACCGCCTTGATGAGCGTGGACTTGCCCGCGCCGTTCGGCCCCATAATCACTGCCAGCCTGCCCGGCGGTATCGTCAGGTCAATATCGCGCAACACCGGCTTCTCCCGGTAAGCCACGGTTAGGTCGTTAATCGAAACGGGTATCTCAGCCGCCGTTGCTGACATTGCTGACTTCTCCAGTATATTTGTTGCTTGCATGACATTCTGCATTTGTTTGAACCTCTTGGTTGGACGATGGACGATGGACGATGGACGATGGTAGGAGACGGAACCGCCAAGACGCCAAGGACGCTAAGGAAGCGCAAAGATTAGGATGGTTTCGATGTGTGCTACTCAGTCCTCAGTCCTCAGTCCTCATCATTCCTATCGTCCATCGTCTATCGTCCATCGTCCCTATTTCAACGCCTTCACAATTGTATCCACGTTATGCCGCACCATGCCGACGTAGGTGCCTTCGGGGGTGCCATCGTTGCCCATCGCGTCAGAGAAGAGGGTGCCGCCTATGTTGACGTTCCAACCCTTCGACTTGGCCGCCTGCTGCACCGCCTCTATCGTGGCCTGGGGTACCGACGACTCTACGAAGATCGCTTTTATCTGGCGCTCGACTATCAGGTTGGTGAGGCCCTGCACGTCGCCCACACCCGCTTCGGTGGCGGTGCTGGTGCCCTGCAAGCCTTTGACTTCCATGCCGTACTGCTGGCCGAAGTAGCCGAAGGCGTCGTGGGCGGTTATCAGCACACGGGACTGTTCCGGGATGGTGGCGATTTGCTCTTTGACGTAGTTGTGCAGGTCGTCCAGTTGCTTCAGGTAGGCGTCGGAGTTGCGCTGGTAGAGGTCCTTAGAGCCTGGGTCTAACCTGGCTAGCTCGGTGTTGACCGCCTTCACCGCCTCTTGCCAGAGGAGCACGTCGAACCAGATGTGAGGGTCGAACTTACCGTGGAACTCCGGCGGTTCGCGCAGCCTTGAGGGATCTATGCCCTCGCTCACTGCCACCGTGGCCTTGCCGGAGCGGGCGATGCGTACGAAGGTGTCGGTCATGCGGCCCTCAAGCTCCAGGCCACCGTAGAAGATAACGTCTGCGTTCTCCAACTTCTGCACGTCGCTGGCGCTCGGCTTGTAGAGGTGGGGGTCCACGCCGGGACCCATCAGCCCGACCGCCTCGACTCGCTCCCCGCCGACGTTGATGACTATATCCTTTATCATGCCCACCGTGGTGGTCACCTTGATCTTGCGCTGCGAGATGTCCCCGGTGCCCGCGTTTCCACTGGTGTCGCAGGCGGCTAGCGTGATTATCAACGCCAAGGCCGCGAGTAGGGTACTTACTTTACGCATTTTCGGTACTTCTCCTTGTATACGTGGTTGTATAGCTTAGCGGATTGTGGTATACTGAAACGGTTTTTTAGATAAGACTAAATATATGTTCAAGATACACGAAAAGGGGGCCGTTGTCAAGAGTGTAGCGGTCCTATTCTCCGGCACATTCGGGGTAATCTAGAGCAGAGTTGTTCCGGTGCGGGCCGCGTGTTAGAATGTGCCCGGACCCAAGCCCCGCGATGGAGTGTCATGGTAAGCCACGCGATTGAGGACTACCTGAAGGCCATATACAGGTTGCAGCAGGACGGCTCGGCCGCCACTACCAACGCGATAGCCGAGCGCGTGGGCGTGCGCGCGGCCTCCGTCACCTCCATGCTCCAGCAACTCTCCGAGCAGGGGCTGGCCCAGTACACCCCGTACAAAGGGGTCTATCTGACGGACCAGGGGCTGGCATTGGCTCTGCGGGTGGTACGGCGGCACAGGCTGATCGAGCTATACCTGCACGAGAAGCTTGGAGTGCCGCTCGAACGGCTGCACGCTGAAGCGGAGCGGCTGGAGCACGCTATCTCGCCCTACCTGGAAGAGCGTATAGACATGGCGCTGGGCTACCCCGACTTCGACCCGCACGGCGACCCAATACCTAGCACGTTGGGCGAAATGCCGGTGCGCGAGTTGATACCCCTCAACGAGCTGCCGCCCGGCACCCCCGGCATAGTGCGCCACATACCCGACGACGACCCGGAGGTGCTGCGCTATATGGCCTCGCTGGGCTTGCTCCCCCAGGCCACAGTCACCATCACCCGCCGCGAACCTTTCGACGGCCCCGTCTCCCTGCGCATCGCCGGACCCGGTGGCACGCCCGACAACGAGCAGGTGGTGAGCACGGCAATGGCCCGGCTCATCTACGTCAGTAGCCCAGCTTAGCGGTTAGTGGTTAGTGGTTAGTGGTTAGTGGTTAGTGGTTAGTGGTTAGTGGTTAGTGCCCCACCGGGATGCTTTTCCTCCGGCCACAGGGTTTTGCGGCATTATAATTGCGGTACGCTGAATACTGTGTCTACTGTCAAAGCTGCGTCGTTGTGGCAGCTTGCTGAATGACAGGACCCCCCGCCCTTGTCATTCTGAGCGCAGCGAAGAATCTCGTCCTTCACCGCGATATAGCCCTTTTATCATTGCCAATACTCGGCCTCTCCTCAGGAGACACATGCGGTCCTATTACGTGTACATCCTGGCAAATGCATCACGCACTCTATACGTAGGCGTGACCAACAACCTTGTACGCCGAGTATATGAGCACAAGTTCAAGAAGGATGATAGTTTCACCAGCCGCTATAACATCAACCGCCTTGTCTATTTCGCGGAGACTACTGACGTGCGGGATGCGATTGCGCGGGAGAAGCAGATTAAAGGATGGCTACGCACCAACAAGATAGCCCTTATCGAGGAGATGAATCCCACCTGGGAAGACTTTAGTTCGGGCTGGTATGATAACAGCAGTACTTTTACGGAACATCCCGGTGAGGGACGAGATTCTTCGCTGCGCTCAGAATGACAAGGGGGAGAGGGTCCTGCGAATTTGGGTATCTGCACTTTCGTTGATAGGGCACTCAGGTTTGGTGCTGTTTGGCATAAGGGGTGATATAGAGTTGGCTAGGCTCAACCCATTTACGCGGCTGTTCGACTGGCTCATCTTGCAGGCATCGTTACGCCTCACCAGGGGGACGGCTGAGCGGCATGTGGCTATTTACCGGAGGACGGGCGGGCTGCTGGGCGGGAGGATACGCGAACTACCGGTGCTGCTCTTGACCACCACCGGGCGCAAGAGCGGGCAGCAGCGCACCCAGCCCCTCAACTACCTGCGCTATGGGTATGCGTACGTGGTCACGGCCTCCAATTCGGGGCGGGACAGCTACCCGGCATGGTTCTTGAACTTGCAGAGTAATCCCCATGCGAGCGTGCAGGTAAAGCGCAAAGTGTTCCCGGTCGTAGCCAGGGTGGCAACCGAGGAGGAACAGGCGCGGCTCTGGGAGGACCTTACGGCGAAGGGACGTAATTACGCCGAGTACCGCAAGATGACCGACCGCCATATACCCATGGTGATACTTGAACCTGAAGCGAGGCACAAGGAGCAAAATGGCTGATAAGAAGCACATATCGTTCGGCATGGTGCTGCACAACCACCAGCCGGTAGGCCAGTCGGATCACGTATTCGAGGAGATATACGAGAAGTCGTACGAGCGACAGGTAGCGGCGCTGGAGCGTCACCCAGGCGTGCGGGTGTGCCTGCACTACACCGGATCGCTGCTCGATTGGCTCAGGCAGCGCAAGCCGGAGTACATCCAGCGGGTGCGCGCCCTCGTGGAGCGCGGACAGGTGGAGGTGCTGTCGGGCGGCTATTACGAGCCGATTCTGCCCTCCATACCCGACGACGACAAGGTGTCGCAGATACTCAAGCTCAACCGCGCGGTGCTGGACGACTTCGGCTACAACCCCACCGGGATGTGGCTGGCCGAGCGCGTGTGGGAACCGACCCTGCCCACCTACCTGAGCCGGGGCAACATCTCCTGGACGATTGTGGACGACGTGCACTTCAAGATGGTGGGCCTCTCGGACGACGATGTGACCGGCTATTTTGTGACCGAGAACAACGGCGACGTGGTGAACGTTTTCGGCACCTCCAAGATGCTGCGCTACAACATCCCCTGGCAGCCGGTGGAGGAGACGATAGACTTCCTGCGCGAGGAGGCTCAGCCCACGCCCGGCAAGATACTGGTGATAGGCGACGACGGCGAGAAGTTCGGGGCGTGGCCGGAGACGTTCGAGCACTGCTGGGGCACCACCGGGCAAAATGGCTGGGTGGATGACTTCTTCTTGGCGCTGGAGGAGAACGCGTCGTGGCTGCACTGCATCACGCTGGGCGACCACGTCCGCCACTTCTCCGCCGTGGGCCGCGTGTACCTGCCGACCGCCTCCTACAGCGAGATGATGGAGTGGGCGTTACCCGCCAGAGAATCGCACAGGCTGAACCAGCTTATGCACAAAATTGGGCAGTTGAAGGAGGAGCCTCCCTATGCACATTTCATGCGGGGCGGGTTCTGGCGCACCTTCCTGACCAAGTACGAGGAAATCAACTCGCAGCACAAGAAGATGCTGCGTGCACACGACAAGATACAGCAGGGCCGCTGGCTGGCTAACGAGCGCGGCGACGACCTGGCGCAGTATGGCGACTTCGGGCAGGAAGACCTGTGGCGGGGCCAGAGCAACGACACCTACTGGCACGGGCTGTTCGGCGGCGTCTACATGACCGATATACGCGCCCGCATCTACGGCCACCTCATCCGGGCGCAACAGGCCGCCGAGCGTGGTATCTACGGCCACCAGGCATGGATGAGCCACGAGATTACCGACTTCGACCGGGACTCGATGCAGGAGCTACTCGTAGAGGGCAGCGCGCTCGATCTCTATCTCGACCTGGCGGACGGCGGCACCATCTTCGAGTGGAACCTGCGCAGGCACTTCTACAACCTGGCTTCTACGCTCACCCGCCGGGAAGAAGCGTATCATTCCACGCTGAAGGAGTACGAGGAGAAGCGCCGCTTTCTACCCCCTGGCGCCAAAGAGAAGGAGCAGGCTCCTAAGCCCGCTGACTCTGACACCGCAGCCGATGAGGAGGAAGTCGAGTCGCCCCATGACGAGGTACGTGTGCGTGAGGCGAACCTCGACCGCTACCTCAACTACGATAAGTACCGGCGCGCCTGCATGCGCGACCACTTTCTCGGTCACGGCACGACACTGGAAGGCTTTATGTCGGGGCAGTACAATGAGGAAGGCGACTTCGTCAACGCGGCCTACAACGCGGAGATACAGGAGGGCGGCCTCAACATACTGCACGTGATGCTGGAGCGCGACGGCTTCATCAACACCAAGCTTGGTGCAAGGCCGGTACGTGTCAGCAAGCGGTTGTCACTACGGCCCGGCTCGTCCGATTTCCGCGTGCTCTATACCGTGCAGAACACCGGCGGCGAGGAACTGACTGGCGTGTTCGCCTCGGAGTGGAACCTCAACCTGCTGGGTGGCGGGCGCAACCCTTCGGCCTACTACAAGGTCGAGGGCGCGGAGTTGGAGGACACTTCGCTGGAGTCGATGGGCGAGTTGCGCAACGTGCGGGAGCTTGCGGTAGGCAACTCCTGGCTCGGCATCGAGATGACCTTGCGCTCCAACGTGGAGGCTACCTTCTGGCGCTTCCCCATCTACACCGTGTCAGGTTCGGAGGCCGGTTTCGAGCGCACCTACCAGGGGAACTGCGTCTTGCTCCAGTGGTTGTTCAAGCTGCCGCCCAGCGAGTCGGTGGACATAGAGCTTGAGTGGGTCTACACCGGCAGCGGCGTGAACAACCCCGACTTCCTGAGCGAATAAGATTTCGAAATTGGAAATTCGAATTGCGAATTTGAGAGTGGCTTTCGATGCCCGCATGGTGCACTATCGCCTTGCGGGCATCGGGCAGTATAGCGTTAGCCTCTTGAGGGCCATGTCCCGCTTGCCTGAGTTGGGGCCCGGTGCCCGCGTGCAGGTGCTCCAGATGCGCGGGCATAAGGAGCGCATAGTGCGAGATAGGCGCTTCCGGCGCGTGCCGATGTGGACGCCGCCGCACAACCGCTTCGAGCAACCCGCACTGGGTGTGGAGCTACTAAAGCTGCGGCCCCGGCCCCAAATCATTCACTCGCCCGACTTCGTGCCGCCACGCTACCGGACGATGCGCGCCGTCGCCAACATACAGGACCTCGCCTTCCTCAAGTTCCCGGACCTAACGCTGCTCACCGACGAGAGCAAGCGGTATTACGGCCAGGTGCACCGCGCCGCCCAAGACGCAGACGCCCTCATAGCCCTCTCAAACTCGGCCCGCGACGACATAGTATCGCTGCTTGGAGTGGAGCCTGCGAAGGTGGCGGTCATACCGGGCGCGGCGGGGGAGCAGTTCAAGCCTCCTAACGATTTCCGGCAGGCCCAGGAGATTGCTGCCCGTACGTTCGGCCTGCCCGCCGATGGGAGGGGCTATATCCTCTTCGTGGGAACGATTGAGCCACGCAAGAACCTCCCCACTCTGCTGGAAGCCTATCGCAAGCTGCTAGATGGCAAGCGTGTATCGCCAGCCCCCGCCCTGGTGATTGCCGGCCGCGAGGGCTGGTTGTTCGAGCAGGTGCCTGCAAAGGTAGACGAGTTGCAATTGCGCGAGCACGTGCATCTGCCGGGGGGGGTGGACGACGCGGCCCTCGTGAGCCTGTACCAGGGGGCATTAGCTTTCGTTATGCCGTCGCTGTACGAGGGGTTCGGGCTGCCGGTGCTGGAAGCGATGCAGTGTGGTGTGCCGGTGGTGTCTTCCAATGCCGGGTCGCTGGCCGAGGTGGCTGGGGAGGCGGCCATGCTGGTGGACCCGCAGGACGTAGAGGGCTGGGCGGCTGGGCTTGAGCGTGTGCTGCTGGACCAGGAGGAGGCGGCGCGTCTGGTGGAGAGAGGATTGCGGCAGGCGCGGCGGTTTTCGTGGGAGAGGGCGGCGCGGGAGACCTGGGCGTTGTACGAGAGGGTGGTTGGTGGTGAGATATAGAATTACTGTTAGTTATCGTAAGCCCGAAATTCAATAGTAACCCTGGTCTGCTTGTCTCTTTCTACAGTCACTCTCTCCACAGTTACTATGATTTTGCGGTAAGGTCTGTTCGTGTTCTTTGGAATATCATATCGTGGGTCAGATACAATATCCCACGAATATTCAAGTGTGTCATTGGTCAGCACATCATAACCTCCGGGCCAGCCGTCCTCTTCAAGAGCTTTTTGATAGAAATCCAGTACGGTCTGCGGTGCGTCATCCGTGTAGAAGGTTATTGTCTTATATATTTCCCCTTCTTCCCTTTTCTCAGAGAATGGTCGAACTGTCTCGTCGGCAACCATGTCTCGTGCCCCCGGATATTGGGGTGGGTTGTTAAGGTCCGGCGTTGGAAACACGGCCCTACGAACGAGCTCGGGTGCGGAAAGAATCAGTATGTATAACAGGATCAGTACCGCACCTACCGCACCTACCCACAGGATGTTCCTAGAAGGAAAACGTCTCGCTTCAGACATAGTTAAATCTGCGCCGCCCGCCGCCTCTTCCTCCGCTGCCGCCACTTCCAGACCACCCACACCGCCAGCGCCAGTATCGACCCCATGAGCACGGCGGCCACGAGGGGCGCGGCCAGGGCCAGTATCGTGGCTCCAGCGGCTACTATATCCTCCACCATGCTGACCAGGGGGTTGGCTATACCGCCCGTGGTGGCCGTGATGATGGGGCGTGAGGTGGCCTTGACCGCGTGCACGCTGCCCGCCGACAGCATGCCTAATATGAAGCTCAGGGTGGGGTCCATGCCGCCGAGCGCGCCGCTATGGGCCGCGAAGAGGATGCCCCCGGCGGTGGGGCGGATGAAGGTGTGGATGATGTCGTTGATGGTGTCTACGGCGGGTATCTTGTCGGCGAATATCTCGATCGTGAGCAGCACGCCGATGATGACCAGCACCCAGGTCTCGGTGAGGAGGTCGAAGGGGGCGTTGAGGGTGAGGCCGAAGAGGTTGAACTTGGCGGCCAGACCGGTAATGAGGAGCGGCAGCCAGGCGTTCAGCCCGGCGGGCGCTGCCAGCCCGAAGCCCGACAAGACGAGGGTGAATACATCCATAATGCCCTCTACTTTACCAGATTCCGTACCATTGGGTAAGTGAGCACTACCGCTAATTTCACCAAGAGGGGCGTGCCGAACACCCCCGCCAGTAAATAGAGCTGGATGCGCGGCAGTTTGCGTGACCTATCTTTATTACGCAGGAGAGTCGCTATATGTTACGCTCCACCGCCGAACTTCAGGGCGCGGGCACCGGCCCAGGATCACCGCCCGTAATCTTCCACACGTCGCCGCTTTTACGCAGCGTCAGCGTGGTCTCATACCTGCTTCGGCCCGCCGTTAGCACCCATCCGACTGTCGCCTCGTTGTTCTCCAGGCGAACGCTCTCGTTGTTGGAACCTGTTATCTCTCCCCGCTCCTCCAGCGCCAGCCAGTCCCCCTCCAACTCCTCCTGGGAGTAGCGGCGTGCCAGGTCGGTCGAGAAGTGCGAGTGCGCCCGCTCGAAATCGTGCGCCCGCAACGCGTCGGAATACTCGGTTGCCACGGTCGTCGGTGCCGCTATCTCCTGGACGAACCAGCCCACGAGGTTGCCGCCCAGCACCCCGGTAGCCACGCAGCCCAGGCAGGACAGGAGTCCCAGTCCCGCAAGCACCCAGGTCCAGGCGGGCAAGTGTCGCCGCCTGGTTTCGGTAGGGGATGGATAAGGGGACGTGCCCGGCAGTGGCTGTTCAGGCGGGCCGAACTGCATGGCACGTGCGCCTTCGGTTGGGCCTTGCTGCGAATACGAGGTCGAGGGTGGGTCCTGGGCGTGCGGAGGGGGCCACGCTGAGTAGCCTGACAGTTGCCTGGATGCTTCGGGTTGGGCAGGCTGCTCAGGCCCATGTGGTTCGCCGTTATAGGGCAGGGAGCCGGGTTGCGCGCCCTCCGGTTGTGGCGTGCGACCCGGCTCCCTGTTGAAATCCTGGTCCATGTGGACGTGTGCTGGCGTCGTTTACGGTTCCGGTATGAGGGACGGCTCGGCATCGGTAATCAGGTAGTCGCTTCCGATGGTCCTCACCGTCACCTGGATTTCGTAGAGCTGGCTGTTTTCTTGACCTTCAAGCTCTTGCAGCCATAAGTTATTGTTGTTGCCTATCGTCACATAATCGCCGACGGTGATACCCCCGGCTCCCTCCACCAGGCGCTCCCACTCCTCCTGCAACCTGGCGGCGCTGTATTCCCGCTTCAGATCGTCAGACAGGTAGTCGCGGGCGCTATCATAGTCGCCTGCGTTGAGGTCGTTGTAGAACAGCCAGGAGGGGATGCCCCCGACGCTGGCCTCCACGGTGCCGAAAGCATCAGTCAAGGAGCGGCTGGCGGTATTGACCGTCTGGGCGATGATGAACGACCCGATACCGCAGATGAGCAAGACAAATACAACCAGTCCGCCGAGCACCCACACTATTACCGGGACGCCGCCCTTCTTGGGGAGGGGTTGCCCCTGCTGCGGGTAGGGCGGTGGATAGGGCGGCTGGCCGGGCGGTACGTTCCCCTGCTGGTACTGCGGGGGATACTGCCCTGGCGGATATTGTCCTGCCGTGGGACCCTGCTGGGGGTATTGGCCCTGGGGAGGATATTGTCCCTGCCCTTGCGGCGTTTGGCCCGGCGGGTACTGCCCCGGCGCGGGATAACCCTGCTGTTGCGCCCTGGCTTGCTCTCCGCCATATGGCTGTTGAGGGGTAGGGGTAGCGCCCATGGGCTGCGTGGACGCAGGCGGGGTAGCGCCCGGTCCACCCCCTTGCGGCCCTGGTTGCGGCGAGTAGATGGTGGTCTGGGGCTGCGGCATGGTTAGCTGCGAGGGGTCGGGTGCGGGTGGGGGCTGGAAGCTGGGTGGAGTTACCCGTTCCGTTGGCTGGCCGCCTGGGGGTGTTTCTCCCTGCGCTCCCTGCGCTCCCTGCGCTCCCTGCGTTCCCGGTGTGTCGCCTGTAGGGCGGTCGGGAGTGCTGCCCGGTTGGTTAGGGTCGTTGTTCATTGAGCTACTTTCCTCCTAAATGTCAGGTTGTATACGGGCTACAGGAACGCAAACCGTAGCGTAATTAATGGTGTGCGCCGGTCATGGCAGGCCCGGCACCAGGGGCATTCCGCCGTTGTTCGTCATGAAGGGCGCGAGCGAGGCCCGGCCCCATGATAATAGCGTAATCTCTATCAGGCTGAGCAGGAAAGCCACCAGCAGAGGCGTCAGCGCCTCCGAGAAGGTGCGGGCCTTACCTTCGCGGCGGGTCATGATAAGCACCAGCATGGTGTTAGCCATAGTCAGCATAGCCAGCATGCCTATTATACTGAGGAATGACAGCGGGTAGAAGAGCCAGTCGCCGCCATCCAGCACGAGCGCTACCATTACGCCTACCAGCACCATGTAGCCCGCAAGCTCCAACGGGTTCTCCAGCACGCTCTCGCGTTTGCGCACGTCCCGGCTCCAGATGCTCATGTTGAACACCGGGTAGAGGAAAAACACTATGGCAGTGCCCGCCAGGCTGCCCGTGATGAGGCGCACCAGGTTGGTGCTATCCCAGATGTTGCCGCCGAAGTTCTGGAGGGTCGAGTTGATGCCGTCGGCGAGCATCGCGCCGAAGAATACGGCTAGAATGGCGATCATGCTGCCGGCAGGCAGGCGCGCGGCCCTGCGCCTGATGATGAGCAGCAGGCCGAGGGAGGCCAGAGCCGCCAGGTAGATACCGGAGCAGCGAGCGCAGAGGGGCAACTGGTGCTCGTCCACGAAGAAGGAGTGTGTGCCTATCTGGTGGCATACGCCAAAGCCGAGCGCGTCCAATTTGTAGTCGAGGTCGCCCGGTATCGCTAGCGAGTAGAAGACAATGGCGGCGAGCACGCACACATGTATGAACGATATTTCGAGCGAGCCGAGCCGCACCCGCACGCCGAACAAGCCCACCCTCTCACTGGGAGGCGGCGATATTGGTGCCTGGCCGTGGAGTGAGGACATAGGCGGGGGGTTCTGAAACGTGAAACGTGAAACGTGATGACTAACGCGTAACCATGTTACACGCAATGCGTAATAGGTCAGTGTGTGGCTGCTGAGGCCATCTTAACAGAACAGTGGGAGGGCGTCAATATTACGTTACAGACGCCAGTTAGAGACCATTGCAAACCGGCTGCGATTTACAGTGAAGTGTTATTCTCAGGTGGCTTGAGCTTCTCGTCCGGCTTCCAATAAGAGAAGTAGTCCTGCTCCCATAGATACTTCACCGAATTCTCAACAGCTTCAACCGTGACTTCTGGAAGAAGCACTAAGGGAGCATATTCAGCAAAACATGGAGTACCCTCCCCTTCCACAGCCGACTCCATGGTCTGCCGCAGCCGCACAGGGTCGTAGAAGATGATTTCGTAGTAGACACCCGGCTCAGTCTCTACATGCAGACCAACCCAGCCCTTCAACGACATCTCCCACGCCTCACGCTCATCTATCCAAGAGCCTACACCTGTTGAGGATGCAGGTGATGCAAAGGCAAAGGACACTATTCGCGGGTAAGTTGGTGTGTCCCCATTTGATGCCTTCATTCGGCTCCCCATTGCGTCCTTAAATGACTTCTCACCCGCGCCTTGTTGCATAGACGACAAGCTACGCGTTACGTGCTACTCATCACGTTTCACGTTTCACGTTTCAGAACCCTATCTCCAACGGCGGGCCAGGCGGGCGGTGAGGGTGCACCATAGGAGGGAGAGCACGAAGGCCCCTATGCCCGCGGTGATGAGCGCCACGCCGTCGAATACAGGCTCTTCGGGGAGGTTGAAGGGGATGCGGGGGCGGATCACATCGACGGCCAGCCACGCGCCGAGCAGCCCGAACAGAGTAGAGCCGACGAAGCCAAGCGGCACCCTCCCACCGGCCAGCAGGTCGGCCAGGTAGCCGAGCACGGCGGCCACTATTACCATGACAAAGATGCGGGGCAGGTCGTCTACTGTAAAGGCGAGGTTCATAGGCGGACGATGGACGATGGACGATGGACGATGGACGGTGAATAGCTGGGGCACGGTTGGGCAGGGCTATTATATAGTCCTGGATCGTGTGCCTGGCTCAATTATCTTCTATATGGGGAAAATGTCAACCGCCTTAGTATCGCTTAGTGGCCCAAACTAGCCGTCCATCGTCCATCGTCCATCCTGCGCAGGCTCAGGACCCATCGTCTATCGTCTATCGTCTACTGGTTACTCACCGTGACCAGTTTTTCCAGCCGTTTGAAGCCGCGCAGGACCAGGGCGATGAAGGCGAGCACGGGCCTCCAGCCGGGGAGGCGCTGGCGGTAGTAGAGGTAGTCTTCTCCGCGCACGCCTATGTAGCGGCGGACGTCTTCGGGGGTGAGGTCGCGGAACACCTCGCGGATGCGGGCCTCCGAGGTGGGGTCGCGATGCGGTTGGGAGCTATAGTCGCGCAGCTTCGCGAGTGCCACGCGGCCCATCGAGAGGCGCAGCTTCTTGCGGCCCGCGGTGCTGCTGTAGGGGAGCATTTCGCCAGTTTCGTGAGCAGTCGTGGGGTCGTTCTGAGTGGCTGCGGGAGCGCGAAGGGCGGCAGGCTCTATGTCGAGGCGGGCGGCGAGGCGACTATCCAGGCGGCGGCGCGCCACTTCCGAAAGCTCGACGGTGGGCCTGCGGCTCACACGTTGCGCTATGAACAGCAGGTCTTCGACTTCGGCTTGTTGCTCCGGGTGATGCGCCAGGTACCGGGCAACGTCAGGAGGTAGCTCCTGTCCGGTGGTCAGGGCGTGTAAGCACTGCTCCAGCAACTCTTCGGTACGCATGTCTCGGTGGTCTCTCCGGCTCCCCTGGCCCGTGTGCACGCTGTCGGCACAGACAATTATAAGAAAATCTCTGCGCTTAATCCAACGCAGACCTGCCCGGTTTGTTACGCATATGAGTAGGACTCACCCATGTTGCTAAACGCCAAGACGCGGAGACGCCAAGGACCACGCCAAGGTAGATAAGGTTTAGAGAGTATAAGATGGACCAGGGTACGACAACATTTACCCTGATCCTTGTACACCTGGAACACAATCTTAACCTTGGCGCTTTCTTGGCGTCTCCGCGTCTTGGCGTTTAGCAACTACATCGCGTTCCAGCACTAGCTTGCTTACTTCTTCGACGATGGCGCGGGCGCTTGCCTCCTTTGGGAGGTGGGGGAGTTGCTGGGTGGTGCCGTCTTTGCGCACGAAGGTGATGCTGCTCGATTCGGTGCCGATGCTGGCTACGGCGTTGTTGGCGATTATGAGGTCGAGTTTTTTCTTTTGTAGCTTGGCACGGGCGTTATCGAGTAGGTCTTCGGTCTCGGCGGCAAAGCCCACTCGCACGAGGCGAGGGAGGTCCATAGCGGCAAGCCCGGCGAGGATGTCCGGGTTGCGCTCAAGCTCCACGGTTAGCCCGGAGTCGGTCTTCTTGATCTTCTGGTTGGAGGTGTGCTTGGGCGTGAAGTCGGCCACCGCCGCCGCCATGATCAGGACGTCGGCGTCCTGCACAGCCTCTTCTACCGCAGCCTGCATTTCGCGGGTGGTGCGTGTATGAACCAACTCGACACCGTGGGGCGGCTGGGCCGAAGCCGCGCCCGTGATGAGGGTCACCTGCGCCCCCGCGTTGAGGGCTTCTTCCGCGATAGCGTAGCCCATCCTTCCTGACGAGCCGTTGCCTATGAAGCGCACCGGGTCGAGCGGCTCCTGCGTGCCCCCGGCTGTGACGACTACCTTCTTGCCTGCCAGCGGCCCGTTTCTACCCAGCGTGCGCTTCATTGCGGCCAGTATCTCCGGCACCTCCGGCAGCCTGCCTACCCCTGTGGCTCCCGACGCAAGGTGCCCCTCGCCTGGCTGCATGATAGTGGCACCACGGCGGCGTAGCGTCTCAAGGTGCTCCTGGGTGGCGGGGTGCTGGAACATGCCGCTCTCCATCGCGGGTACGAGGAGCACAGGGGCTTGCGTCGAGAGGTAGACGGCGCAGAGCATATCGTCGGAGAGGCCGAGCGCGAGGCGAGCTAGCGTGTGGGCGGTGGCGGGGGCAACCACCAGGATGTCGGTGTTATGGGCCAGCCCCACGTGCCCCGTGTCCTCTCCCAGCCAGTCCGTGTAGATGTTGGTGCGGACCGGACGCTTGGTGAGCGCCTGAAAGGTTAGGGGCGTGACGAACTGCTGCGCGCCCTGCGTCATGATGACGTCCACGACCGCCCCCGCCTGCACCAGCTTGGACGCCAAATCTGCCACCTTGTATGCAGCGATGCCCCCTGTGACGCCCAGCACTACCCGCTTGTCGCGTAGCAACTCAGTCCTCCAGTATTTCCAGCTTGCGTACCCGCAACGTACCCACCTCTAGCTCGCCAATCTCCAGCTTGCCGATGCGCATGTTGCGGATCACGAGCCGCCAGATGGCGAAGAAGCCTATAGCAAAGGCCCCGATGGCGAACGCTCCGAAAGCGGAAGCGCCTACCGCCCTGGCTCCGATGGCTCGTGCGCCTGTGGCTTCGGCTCTTTGTGCGGTGGCCGGTTCATTGTTGTAATGTGGCATTGTTGTTTCTTCTCCTGATTATTGCATCGCAGAGGTTGCGCAGAGCAACGTGAGGTGTGTTGGCTCTGGTGACACTGCTGTGCTGCACAGTATACTATTCCCCCTGTCATCCTGAGCGTAGCGAAGGATCAGTAACCCCTTCTTGACCCTTCCAAAAGAAGCAACAATGTTCCTTCTGCCAATACCACCCTGTACGTTGAGGACCCTTATCTACCCACCAGATCCTTCGCTACGCTCAGGATGACAGGGGGAGTATGGTTCTAGATAACCGCATGAAGGAGCCAGCCCCTTATTCCTCTATAACCTCTACTATTCTCTGCGTAGCCTCCGCGCACTCTGCGTCTCTGCGGTGAATTAACCTGTTGGCTTAATTACCCTCGCGGTTGAGTTCGTAGATCATGCGCAGGCCGTCGAGGGTGAGGTTGGCGTCTACGATGTCGATGCAGTCGGTGTGGGAGGCGATGAGGGTAGCCAGACCACCCGTGCCTATCACCTTTATCTGCGCGCCCAGGTCGCCCATGTCCTCCTTGAGGCGCTGGATCATCCCCTCCGCCAGGCTGATGTAGCCCCAGACTACGCCGGATTGCATGGCGTGGACCGTGTTCTTGCCTACCGGGTGCCTGGGCGGCACAAGCTCTATCCGGCGCAGTTGGGCGGTGTAGCGGAAGAGGGCTTCGGAGGCTATGCCGAGGCCGGGGGAGATGGCCCCGCCCAGGTACTCGCCCTGTGGAGACACCACATCGAACGTGGTGGCGGTGCCGAAGTCTATGACGATGAGGGGGCCGCCGTAGCGAACGTGGGCCGCCAATGTGTTCACAATGCGGTCCGCCCCCACCTCGCGGGGGTTGTCAACGCAGACCTTCACGCCCGTCTTGATGCCCGGCTCGACCAGCATGAGGTCTGCGTGCAGGTAGTCGCGGGCCATTTCGCGCAGGGCGGTGGTCACCGGGGGTACGACGCTGGCGCAGATGGCGGCCTGGATGTCGTTGAGGCTGTAGCCCCGGTGCCCCAGCAGGGCGATGATTGTGGCGGCCCACTCGTCGGGCATGCGCAGGTGGTGGGTCTCCATGCGGAAGTCGGCTACCAGCTTTTCGCCGTCGTACAGGCCGAAGACGGTGTTGGTGTTACCGGCGTCTATTGCCAGTAGCATGTTCCCTCCTGGTTCTGAAACGTGAAACGTGAAACGTGATGAGCCTTGCTATACAGTGTACCTTAAGATACGGCTATTGGAGTCAGAGGTGGATCAGTCAGACAACGCATTAGGTTGTGCATAATCTATCTTCCAGACATTATCTTCTTTGACGAGGGTGAAGACCGCAACTGTATTGTCCGCACCATCGAGCAATAATACCCATACCGGCCCATTGCCTGAAAAGTCGTTGCGTGGGGCGTTTATGATCTTTTTCCACGCAGGGAAATGCTGTCCAAGAAGCCCGTAGTAAGGGTCGCCATACTGAAACCTCTCCAGCAACTTCTTACTCAAGAGCGATGATTGTATCATTATTGACGTACCAGCACTGTAGTGCATGGCAGAGAAAAACTGGCCCACCGTTTCCCTGGGTCCTCGCGGCGCGGTATCGCTTTTTGGCTCGGCTCCAGGGTACCTGCTCCTGAACTGCATCGTGCCCAATTGTGACAGAAGCACATCGTATGGGGGCTGGTTCTCAGGGTGCTTCTCGAAGACGGCTCGCTCGAAGTATTGCACTGTGTACGTCTGCCCGTTCAGCTCGGAGATCTCTTGAAACTCGTCGCTGATGGGATAGCCGTGTTGAGCCACGCCTCCATTCTCCTGCCAGTGCTCAAGGAAGCGCCCGCAGACTGCTTTGCCGGTCTCGGGGAAGGTCCGGCACTCGGCCTGCGCTAAACTAGGTAGGTGAGTAAAGGGCTGTAGTATTCCTCCTAGAACAAGCGCGGCAAGTACCAGCACGATATTGCTCAGCAGTCTCGTGATCGTGAATCCAGCCATGAAGTTATACCTCCTTGGCTATTTGCATACGGCACGCGATCCTACTACCCCCCGTCATCCTGAGCGTAGCGAAGGATCTCAGACGTTGCCTATGTTCTTGTGCTCAATCTTCAGCACCACAGTCCGGCACAACCACAGCACCTTCTACTCACCTTCTTGAGATCCTTCGCTGCGCTCAGGATGACAGGGGGAATAGGGTTCCGCCTAAGGACTAACGTCGCATTCACGTACCATATAACACAAGCCGCATCACGTTTCACGTTTCACGTTTCAGCACCATGTTGTCTATCAGCCTGGTGCTGCCTATTCTTACCGCCAGCGAGGCCAGGGCTTCATCAGTCTCTCCACCGTCGTCCAGTTCTTCCAGCGTGGCGGGGTCGGTGACGCTTACGTAGTCGGGGCGGGCGAGGGGTTCGGCGGCTATGCTGCGGGACATGGCTTCGCGGAGGGTGGTGCCCCTGCGCTCGCCCTGCTCCCATAGCTGGCGGGCGATGGTGAGGGCGCGGTAGAGGACAAGCGCCGCCTGGCGCTCCTCCGGGTTGAGGTAGACGTTGCGGGAGGACATGGCAAGGCCGTCCGCCTCACGTAACGTCTCACCCACGCGGATTTCGAGCGGGAAGTTGAGGTCGCTGACCATCTTCTTGATGACCACCACCTGCTGGGCGTCCTTCTGGCCGAAGTAGGCGCGGTGGGGCTGCACCAGGTTGAACAGCTTGGCGACGACCGTGGCTACCCCCTCAAAGTGGCCCGGCCGCACCTCTCCCTCAAGCCTCTTAGTAACCTCTCGTACCTGCACGTAGGTGGAGAAGCCCGGCGGGTAAATCTGCTCCACGCCCGGCATGAAGACCCAGCTTACGCCCGCCTCCCGCAGCATCGCCAGGTCGCGCTCGGTGTCGCGTGGATAGCGGCTGAAGTCCTCCTTGGGGCCGAACTGTGTTGGGTTGACGAAAATGCTCACCGCCACGAGGTCGCACTCGCGCCGCGCCATCTCCACCAGCGAGACATGCCCCGCGTGCAAGTACCCCATCGTAGGCACGAACCCAAGCGTATGCCCCTGCGCCAGCCCCGCCCGCACGGCCCTTAGCTCCTCAATTGTAGAGATGACTTGCATGTTGGATTTGGAAATTGGAATTTCGAATTGCGAATTTACGTGTCACTCGTCACTCGTCACGGCCTCGATGGTATGCGGGCTATGGTGCCCATCCTGCCATCGCGGCGGTGTATCGTCTCGTTGATGGCGCGGACCACCTGCGCGGTGTAGCCCTGGTCTATGGAGGTGAAGGCCGCCGCGTCTTCGTAGGCGGTACGCACCCAGCATACGTGTATTATAGCCAGCGGACCACCTTTGCGCTTGTTGACCATGAACAGGAAGACTGAGATGGCCGCGCCCGCCAGCAGGTAGAGCACCAGCGGCAACATGGGCACCTCTCTTACCTGTGGGTCGGTGGTCATACCATTGAGGACGCCGAGTGCCAGGCCCACCAGGCCCGAATTGGTGAAGGTGTCGCGTATCGACTGCGCTATGACCGGGTAGGCCGCCGCGAAATGCAGGCTCGCCACGGGGTAGCTCTTACCCGGCAGTTCCAGCCAGGTGTCATCTATGCTGACGGTGTTCTCGTTCTCGAAGTAGACCACAGGCCCCTCAGCTTCCGGCGTAGCGTTACTGGTGGATGAGGGCTGCGGGTCGCCGGCTTTGTCGCTCAGAGCTTGTTGCACCGCCGCTACCACCCGGTCCATTGACTCTTGGTCGCGTGAGGCGGCGATGAGGGTGCTCCAGAAGGGGCTGCGCAGGTTGGCGGCGTACATGTAGCGCCCGCCCAGAGATCGCAGCCTGCTCGCGGTGAAAAGGGCCATAAGCCCGGCCAGCGCCAGCATAAATATCAGCGTTCCCAGGGTGCTGTCGCTGTCGGCGGTAGCGGTCCTGGTGTAGCCTATCGGTAGCTCGAAGAGGGTCGCGCCGTTGGCGGCAATCTGTATGAAGTAGCGCACTAGCAGCACGAGCGCGGTGCCCAGGAAGTAGGCGCACGCCATGACGCCCAACCGCAAGCCGAGACTGTCGGCCCGGATTTTTACCACCTGCGCCGACCTGATCTCTTGCAGCCGGTACGTGCGGTCGCGCAGTTCTACCCCTTCGCTCGTCACGCGAAGGGGGCTGCGGAAGAGGCGGGTGCCCTCGGTTGTGGGTAATGTGGTGTTCATCTAACGCTTCTTTGTGAAGTCCTCGTGGTGCCGGAGCCTTTGCTGCTTAAAGCAGGCTGCTTACGCACTACGACGTTTATAGCATCAACAGCCGCCTTAGTGTATTCGCGGTCAACGGATGCGAAGGCGACAACAGTCTCATTAGCGTTATGCAGCTTACACTCGTATGTCCCGCCTGAGGGCTTTTCGACATCCTGGTTCACACGCCGAATAATTCTGGTTGTTGCAAGGGCAATAAGTAGCACCCCCGTCAGGAAGCCGACAAAGGCGATATATCTGAATTCTGTAGGTGCATCGGGGCTGACAGCGGTGTACAAATAAAGGAGGAAGTAACCACCTGAGTAACTAGCGCCTAGCAGATACCAGGGCAGCGTATTGACAGGGTCCATCGACGCAAATGTAAACCTGCCCGCCGGATAGTCCTGCCCATCCACGCTGAGGACGCTATCATCTACTCGGACGCTATGTTCCTCATAGTACAGGGTGGTGCTTTCTGCCTGCGCGCCCTCGTTGCGGGATATTTCTAGAGCCTGGTTCACCGCCGCGACGACCTGCGTTATAGGTTGCGGGTGGAGTGATGCCGCAATATCGGTGTACCACAGCTTTCTTTGCAGCCGCGCCAGGTAGACGAAGTGCCAACTCTTCATTGTCGATCTGTAAAAGATGACGAGACCCACGATAAACGCCAGGTTGAAGGCAAGGCACACTAGCGCGGCGGCGTTGCCTAAATCTGTGCCTATTATGATAATATTCCCGGCCAATACCATCTGTAGGCTGTAATAGATGGTAGCGACCACAAACGAAGCGAACATAAAGAGGAACACCAGCATAAGTCTATTGGAACGTACTCTCGTCGCCCGCGCAGACTTTATGCTATCGAGTCTGTAGCTGCGGTCGCGCAATTCCACGGCCTCGGTGGTGACGCGCAAGGTGGTGCCGAAGTACGATGTGCTATCGCTTGGAGTTGGTGTGGGATCCATAAGGCAGTCTCTTCGGCTATAAAGCTACGCTGTCCGTCTGTTTCTATTATTGGGCCTGGGTACCAAGCTGTTGATTGCTGCCATCACCGCTTCAATATACTGTTTGTCCGGGGTCAACAGCGCATCAAATTCATCGTGGTCGGTTCGAAGTCTGCACACGTATATATCGTCAAGGGCCTGTAATCTCTCCTTGTCTCTTAACCAACTAATAAAGGTAGCTATCAAGCCAATACCAATAATGCTCCAGCATGCGAGTGCTAGATAAAGTCCTATCACGTCTGCGAAGGGCCGGGCGAGCGTGGCTGCAAGCGCCAAAGCGGCACCAACGCCCACGGCCTTTAAGAACGTGGTCTTTATGTTGGTTATGTTGGTCGACGGTGAGGCCTCTATCTTATTCTTGTAAGCGACGCGCAAACGCCAGGTCGGGATAAGGGCACCATTGTTGATTGTCACGCCATCGTGGCTTATGGCTACTGTATTGTCCGCCTGGTAAAGGGTTTCCGGCCCCTGGTGTGTGGTGGAATCTTTGCCCGCTTTAGCATTCTCAACCGCGTTTACCAGCTCCTGGGCACGTTGTTCATCTTCGTATGCGGCGAGCGTCACGGACTTTTTCTTCAGATCCAGTATCACAGCATAGTAGGTGAGCCCCTCCTCTGCCTTCGAGGCCCTCAGATACAACCACCGTAGAACGACCACACCGGCCACAATGACGAGCGCGGCTACTCCAAGCTCCACGAGCTTTTCGATATGGAGTCCAGACTGCCAGATCCCCGAATTTAGTAAGGACCCCAGGCCTAATAGTGAGCCGAAGAAGCCTCCTGTAATGAGCCAATCCCCCCAGGACGGCCCGCCCGGTACAACCTTAATCAGCTTTGCATGGTTCACTTTATCCATCGGGATAGACCTGTCCCGCAGTTCCACAGCCTCGGTGGTGACACGCACGGGGCTGCTGAAATACTGAACGCTGGAGCCGGTTGGTGGTGCGATTGCGTCCATAGAGATGCACCTGGTGCTTTGTAAACAAAAAGGGGAGCAACCACGCACTCCCCTCTGCACTCACACTATTACACTACACGCAGCCCCTTCCGGTTCGGACCGGGGTGTTTTGTTGGACTTCCTGCCTCACCCGCTGCTGCTCCGACCTGAGCAACTCACCCAACGGCTCAGGCTCTCTGCCGGGAAGCTGCCACAGCACGGGCAGGTCGGGCAGGTCGTGCCACGCCTCGAAGTTGAGGAAGCCGACGATGTGCACGCCCGCTAGCTGCCCCGTCCGCTGTCGCCCGTTGTCGAGCGCCTGGTAGAGGTAGATGTGCCCGTGGCCCGGCTTCACAGGCTCGGCGGCCCACATAGTGGGGGTCGGCTCTACGAACAGCGTAAAGGCATCGATATTAGGCCCTGCCCAGGCGATAGAGGCGTTGATTGTCTGCAAGGCAAGCTCCGGTAGGGGACGATGGACGATGATAGGATACGAAACCGCAAAGGCGCAAAGAGCGCAAAGGACGCGCCAAGTAGATTAGTATTGTTGGATACTATCTAACCACTAACTACTAACCCCTAACCACTCCGCTATCGTCCATCGTCCGTCTAGCTTCTCCCCTCAGCCCTCACGTACTCCCGGATTTCGGGTCCAACGTAGTCGGCGTTGGGGCGGATGATGCGGTTGTCGGTGATTTGCTCGATGATATGGGCGGTCCAGCCACTGATGCGGCTGCAACCGAACAGGGCGGGCATCATGTCGGGCTTGAAGCCCAGGGTGTAGAGGAGCGGGGCGGAATAAAACTCCACGTTGGGGTATATCTTGCGCTCGCTGAAATACTCGTGGGTCCTGGAGATGTTGTCTATACGTTGGGCGATCCCGTACCACTGGGTGTTGCCGCTGCGCTCGGCCACCACGCGGGCGTGCTCGTTTAGCTGCGAGGCGCGGGGGTCGTAGGTCTTGTAGATGCGGTGACCCATGCCCATGAGGCGGCGCTTGGTCGCCAGGGCGTTGTCGATGAAGGCGTCCACGTTGTCCACGTCGCCCACTTCCAGCATCATTTCCATCGCCTTCTGATTGGCCCCACCGTGGGACACACCCTTGAGCGCGCCGAGCGCCGCCACGATGGCCGAGTAGTAGTCGGAGATGGTGGAGGTAACGATCTTGGCGGTGAAGGTGGAGGCGTTGAAGCTGTGCTCTGCGGCAAGCACGAAGTAGGTGTTGAGGGCCGCTGAGTCCTCTTCGGGGGGCGCTTCGCCGCGCAGCATGTAGAGCAGGTTGGCGGCGTGGCCGAGGTCCCGGCGCGGGGCGATAGGCTCCTTGCCGTCGCGCAGGCGGTCGTAAGCGGCCACGATGGTCGGCATGCGGGCGGCAAGGGCGAGCGCCTTGTCTATCACGGCTTCGCGGCTGGTGTTATTCACGTCGGGGTCGTAGAGCGCCAGGGCTGAGACCACGGTGCGCAACACGTCAATCGGCTCGCCCGCGGTGCCCAGGGCGCGCAGCACGTTCATAGCCTCGGCGGGCAACTCGCGCTGCCGGGCCATGGTCGTCTTGATTTCTTCGAGTTGCGCGGCGGTGGGCAACTCACCGTTGATGAGCAGGTAGATTATCTCCTCAAAGTCGGAGTTCGCGGCGAGGTCCTGGATTGTGTACCCACGGTAGCTGAGGCGGCCCACGGTGCCCTCTACGTTGCTGATAGAGGTGCTGCCCGCGGAAATCCCCTCAAGCCCCTTTGTCTTGGTGTTGTCGGCCATCTCTGTGTTCCTTTCGGCATCGAAAAGTTGAGTGCCAAAGACCGGGCGCTTTCTCCCTACCCAGCCCTGATTAACGGTTTGCCGATAGTATACCCATCTCGCCCATTTTTTGCACGCCTAGGGAGCGAGACGGAAACGCAAAGACGCAAAGGACGCAAAGAACCCGCAAAGATTAGGGTTGTTGTTCACCGCAGAGACGCAGAGAGCGCAGAGGTTACGCGGAGAATAGTTGAGGGTGTTCTTTGTGGGGGCCACATAGTACGGCAAGATGTTGCCTTTGTTCTCGTTCAACAATCACAATCTCAGCGTAACCTCTGCGTCTCTGCGTCTCTGCGGTGCAATTCTTTTTTCCTTCCAGCGAAATGGCCCTGTTGCGCAAGCACAGGCGGTAGCTATATTAGCAAGGCCATTTGCAAGCATAAAAGAAGAGGGTGGGGAGTTGTTCCCCACCCTCTTCTTGCACGTAGCTATCTTGTTTGTGCGACCCGCTTACGGGGTGATGCAGAACCAGGCTACTGCCGTATTCTTGCTGAATTGACCCTGGAAGGTGAGTGCCCAAATACCACGGGCTGAGGCGAACTCAGGACCCGTCCCTATCTCATACGGGCCGATGACGCCATCCTCGTCCGGCTCCAGCGGGACAGGGCTGGCCGTACCGAGTACGCTACCGTCCGGGAAGGTGAACCAGTACGATACCGGCTCCAGGTGTGTGAACCCACCGGCGGCGATCCTGATGCGCTCAGTGGCGCGATACTGGTTCCTATCCGTAGCCGCGTTTACGTTTTCCGGCAGGTTGCCGCAAGCGGTCGGACGCCCACTAGGGGCCGGAGGCGGCGGAGGATTGTTGGCTTGCCCCCTGGAGCGCAGGCGGAAGGTGCCTAGCTGCGATAGGAGCACCTGGAATGCGGGCTGGTTCTCCGGGTGGTACTCGAACACGGCGCGCTCGAAGTACTGCACGCGATATCTCTTGCCGTCGAGGTCGCTGACTTCCTCGAATTCCTCGGAGAGGGGTAGACCCTGCTGGGCGAGGCCGCCGTTGCGGTTCCAGTAGTCGAGGAACCTGCCGCCGACGCGCTTGCCGGTCTCGGTGAAGAGGCGCGAGCCTGCCTGGGTGTTGGCCTGCTGGCTGGGTGCGTTGCCGCGATACTTCTGGCTGTACAGGAAGGAGCCGAGCAGTTGTAGCAACACGTCGTAGGGGCGTCCGTTCTCGGGGTGGTGCTCGAACACGGCGCGCTCGAAATACTGCACCGTGTAGGTCTTGCCGTCGGTGTCGGAGACTTCGCGCATCTCCTCAGTCAGTGGGTAGCCCTGCTGAGCCAGTTGGCCGTTCTGGTTCCAGTACTCGAGGAACCGGCCCTTGACGGTCTTGCCGGTCTCGGGGAAGAAGCGCTGCGCCTGTGCGCTTGCCGGGGTAGCTGCCGGCAGCGTTGGGAGCGCTAGCATCGCTATCATGCCAAGTGTAATCCACTTTTTCTTATCGCCAAACATTATGATATGCCTCCTCGAAGCTAGGTAGTTTGTAGTTTACCAACATTTGTTACTTACTTGTTAATCGGGTGCCGAATGAACATGACTTTTGCGCTGAGCGTAGAGAGCTACAACGTTGCGGTATTACATAGGCAAGGCTCCAATTCTTCACCGTTATGTGTTCAGGAAGGACTCAGGTACAGGGTTAGCGTTTACATGCGGGCCATTTCTTCTGGCTTCATTATAAAGTAATGATTAGGCGAATGGGTGTTACAAAAACACGGACAAATAGTGGTACAGCGCGGGTAAGAGGCCCCTTAAGAGAGGCCTCAGAGATTCACATGACTTCTACCGTGGGTTGTTACTTGCTCCAGTAATCGGCAACCGAGGCTTCGGCCACCATGGGCACGACTTTGAGGATGTAGTGTGCGGCGCGCACCATACAGTCCTCTACGATGTGCTGGACATCGTCGGCTATGTCGGCACGGGCCTCCACCACGATTTCGTCGTGCACGGTGTTAACGGTGCGAGCGTCCCAATCGCGGAGGGCGTTGCGCAGGTAGATGAGGGCAAGCTTGGTCATGTCGGCGTTGCAGTTGTGCACGACCAGGCCGTTCGCCATGAAGCGGCTGGTCTCGCTGTTCACCACGTCGTACATGTCTATCCACTCATCGGTGAACTCGACGCTCTTCACCCGGACACCGCGCCCGTAGGTCTTGTTCCGGGGAGAAGCTACAACCTCTGCCGCTTTTGCCTGCTTGGCCGGGTTCATGAAACCGATGTTGCGGCAGAACAGGGGCATATCCTTCTTGACGATGCGGACGTTGACGCGGTCGGCGCAGCTGTTTATGCGGCTGCGTACCCCAAAGAGCAACAGCGCCTGCTGTATCTCCTTAGCCCAGGCCAGGTGCTTGTCCCGCTGTCCAAAGACCAGGAACGCGCCGTCCGCGTTGACCGTGCCGTCGCCGTCGAACATGCCACGCAGGTATCCAGATAGTACCCGGCTGTCCTGCCACGCGCAATCAGGCACGCGCTCCTTAACGCCAAGCTCGAGCAACTGCTGAGCCAGCCCCCTGGATGAAACGACCAGCTTGTGAAAGCGCCTGGGCCTGCTTTCGGTGGAGCGAATACTGTGTCCTACATGCCCAAGCTCGGCGCTAATTGCCCGGAGCCTGGGGAGCAAGACTTCTTCATGCTCGGCTACCATGAGCGCAGCAGTAGCGGATGTCACGCTGCCGTCCGAGGCCAGCCTGCCCAACCATTCGCCAAGTGCCACCGGATCGCTGATCTGGCTGAGGCTTGTATCTTTGGCGTTCCAGGAGCCGTTGCAGTTGTGTGGTGGTATGTTTAGAGGCGCTCCCCAACCAGGCACAGCCTCGCCTAGCACGATGCGCTGCTGCGGCTTGAACTCAGCGGGGGTTCTCCACAGGTCGTTGCCCGTTGTGGGCCGCACCAGGAAGCGATGGTCGGGGCTGCACTCTATGTAGTTGCCGTCCCACAGGTGAACCTTTACCCGCTGCTTCTTGCCGCTGTACACTACCACCGCCTGCGAGAACCGGCTGCCGTCCCATACCGAGACTACCTGCCCCCGCATGCCGGCTATGGGTGCGTAGCCTCGCGTCTCCTCGAATATGCGGGTATCACCGCTGACGCACCCCTGGATAGGCGAGTTCTTACCCTGACGCTCTATCGCGGCTATCTGCTTGCGCCACTCGTCCTCGTTGATCTTCTTGAGGCCTTCGTCCGGCATGCTGTAGAAACGCTTCCGACCCAACATGGTGACCGAGTAGCCGTTGCGCACCGCGTCCTTGGCCGCCTTGTCGAGCCACTGCTGCACGCCGGGGTAGGCTTTGAAGTAGCGGGCGATTAGCTCCTTGGCTTCATCCAGCGTCACGCCTAGGCGCGGGGCCAGGCCGCCCGGACCCATGCCGTAAGCCAGCCCGAAGTTGATTGCCTTGGCCGCGGAACGCTGCGACTTCTGCACCTGCTCCAGCGGTACGTTGAACATCTGCGAGGCCGTGAGGGAGTGCAGGTCGCCGCCCGACTGGAACGCGCCCACGAAGCCGGGGTCGCCCGATAGCTCTGCTAATATTCTTAGCTCCGCCTGTGAATAGTCACAGTTGTGGCTGACGAAGCCTTGTGTGATGTAGGTTGAGGTACCTTCAATGGTCAGGTCGTAGACGTGTTGGACGCCTGCTGGGCTTACCTCCGCAACCCGGTCGAAGATCATCGAGTTATCGAGCAGATGATGGAGGCCAAGGTGACTTGCTACCTCTGGGGATTCGCTACGCACGCGCTCTGCCAACGCTACGGTCACGACACTTCCCCTATTACGCGTATTAGCAAGCATCTGGTTGACTGTTGTAGAAACACCGCCTGAATGGACTAGCTGTCGAGCCTTGTTTTGCAGGTTTGGCATTGCACCGTGCTCCTGCTTGACTTTGCGCGCCAGTAGCTTTACAAGTTCTGCGCTCTTTCGCCCCGACATAAAGCCGACATGCTCGTAGAAGGCTCTGTTCCAGGCTGAGGGCATCGTAACGAACCAGATGTGGCCGCACCCTTTGCCGTGTTCTTGCTTCCTTCTTGTAGCAGCAATGCCAAGAGCAGAAAGTAATGTCTGTACCTCGCCTGCAAGTCCTTCATGTACTGTAGAGAAGCTTATCTTCCCAGTCTCAGTGCTCTGAACAGATCCATCGGCCTCGAACAGGCCTCGCAGGTAAGCAGCCACAATAGGTTTCGGAGACGACCACAGGAAATCAGGTACTCGCGCCTTAGATGCGCCTATAGCTTCCAACCATCGTCTGATCTGCAAGCTATATACGCGCTGGTCTATGACCCCGCGATAGGAATAGCTCTTGGGTACGTAAGAAAGGAGTTGCTTACTGATGTGGTCCAGGTACTCGGCTACATCAGTATCGCGCTGATTTACTACCCAACCAATGTAGTCCTTAATGAACGTGCCGTCGCCCGTTATGTAACCAAGCAAGAGTGCAAGTTCTTCTGTAATCGTGACAGGCAGTACCCTGTTTACTGCATTGTGGTGGTTCTCATGCGAGTAGGGTAATTCGAATGGTGTCTCTTCAAATGCTTCTCCGGCGCCTAATCTTATAGCTACCGTCGAAGCCTCCTGCAAGCGGCCAGCCTCTTCCCAAACGTAATCACCCTCACCGTTCAGGACTCGTACTCGATGCTTAGGGGTGGCTACCAGTTCATAACCGAGAGAGGTCTTTAGTCTAAGTGTTGGCTTGTTTCCCTGGTCGATAACACGCTGCACAAGTCTTGTGCTGCCATCTTCTTGGAGCACTCTGTCGCCAACAACAACTTGCTCAATGGGAATCAGGCCCCGCGTCGTGAGGACGCGAGTACCTTCTGCAACGCAGGTTATCAGCTTGTATCCCTCCGTCGCGACAAAACACTTACGGAAGTCGGACGTGGCGGGTATTTGCTGGACGTTTGGGCGTGTGCATGAGAATCGACCAGTGTCAGCGCCGTGCTGGTTGAAGTCGGGGTGGATGCGGCCCGTCTTGGGGTTGATGAGGCCCAGCACGTTCTCACCGAAGGCCGACAGCGTCTTCTCGTGTGAGCGGTATTCGAGCAGCTTGGCGACGGCGGGGTGGTTGAACTTGGACAGCGTGGCTTCGCTCGTGTCCGGGAGTTCCACACCCAGTTTGCCGAACACCTCCATTAGCTGTGTGGACGAGTTCAGGTTGATGGAGGGTATGCCGAACATAGTGGCCTGCATGGTAGCGGGCTGGAGCATCTCGCTTAGCTCTACCGCCGACTTCTCGCGCTGCACCGCCACGTCCTCGATGATCTTGCGCCACTTCACGGTATCAATCTGCACGCCCGCAAGCTCCAGGTCGCCCACAGCCGCGATGCACTGGAACTCCAATTCGGCCACACCCTCCAGCTTGTGCCTCTCAAGCTCCTTCTTCTGCAAATGCCAGATCGGGATCATGATGAAGGCGTCGCGGGCGGCGTAGTGCAACTGCTCGGGGGCCAGGTAGGCGTCGCCGTTGTGCGACAGCTTGTAGAACGCCTCGCGCACCGATTTGTCGAGCACCGCCCCCACGTAGCGGGCCGCTATCTGCTTGAGGGAAATCTCGCGGCCCAGCCCCGCCGTGCATATCCGCTCTGCGAGCATCGTATCGTACATGTTCGTAAGCGTGATGCCGCACTGCTGCTTGAGCATCTCGTATTCGAACTTAGCGTTCTGAGCTATCTTGCGGACGTTCGGGTTCTCCAGGAGGGGCTTGAGGGCGATGGGCACCACCCGCCTGCAATCAACGATATACACCTTCTCGGTGGTGGAGACCTGCAAGAGGAGCAATTCGGAGACGTGAGGGTCCAGGCCGGTGGTTTCGGTGTCTACGCCCAGCACCGTCTCGTGCGCCAGTAGCTCGGCCACCTGGGCCAGCCGCGAGGGGTCGTTTATTAGCTCGTACTCGAAGTCGTTGTAGTTGCCGGGCGACGTTACCTTGGCAGACCCGGCCTCGGCGTTTGCGGCAGCGGAGCCACTGCCCTCACCTTCACCGAAGAACGTAAAAGGCACCGTCTCGGTAATCGCGAGGTCCACGCCCGAACCGTTGCCGTTACCATTCCCGTTACCGTTCTCACCCTCTCCGTGATGCCCGTTGCCGTGACCTTTGCCATTGCCGTTGCTAGCGCCATTTGCGGACGCGTTGCCATTGATATAGGTGGTGTTGGCCTGGATGGCGGCGTCTTCCGTTGTGGTTTCGGCAGCGGCCATGTAGTCGAAGTAGAGCTGGTAGTAATAGTCGTCGCCGCGCTTGTTGTGCCGCTTCTTGGGCACGATGGCAACCGTGGTCTCGGCTACCGTCTCGGTGACTGTAACGCTTTCCGGCTCGGCGGCCGGGGTCTCCGGGGCTAGCAGTTCGGCGGGCCACAAGCCGAGGTCCGCCTGCATCAGCCGCGACTCGACGTGCTCCTGGGGCAACACCGCGCCGCAGTGCTCGCAAAGGGCACTCGACGGCATCTCACCCCCTGCGTAAGGGGGAAGCGCGGAGTAGTGTTCGCATGCGGAGCAGAAAAGAGTCATGGGCGATTTGGGAATTGGGATTTCGGATTTCGGATTTGGTTGGAGTCTTATTATACGGCTTTGTGGAACGGAAGTGCGGGAATCCACAAGAAGAAAAAGCAGCCTCTGTGGGCTGCTTGGTAATTACGTTATAGTTCCAGGCTGGGTGTCAGTATGTGAACATGCGGTCGTGTTCAAGGGAGAGGCGGACCAGGACGGTGGGCATCGCCATTTCACAGGGTTTGCCCTCCAGGTCGGCTTCGCTTACGCCCCTGGCTTTGGAGGACATGCCCGACAGGTATAACCTGCCACCGCCTGCAACTATCGCCTCGTAGTGCTCGCGCAACTTACCCGTGCCCAGGCCGACGAGGTTGTCCAGCACCGCGTCTCTGATTAGCTGCACCGCATCGCCCGCGAGGAACAGCGTGACGGTATGCCCCTCGTCTATGGCGCTCCGGGCTACTAGGAAGGCGAGGGCGGCGCGGGTGGGGTTTTCCGGGCCAATAGTCACATGCACCAGTATGCTAGGGCGTATCTGCAAACTATAACCAGAGGAGGGTAGCTGCAATCAGGAGGAAAGCCTTGTAGTTGGCCGCCCGCTTTTCGTAGCGAGTGGCTATCCTGCGGTACTGCTTCAGACGGTTAATGAGCCTCTCCACACGATT
>DASVVE010000067.1:0-59609 GCA_036386675.1 Chloroflexia bacterium
GACGATGGACGCTGGACGATGGATGATGGACGACAGGAGACGAAACCGCCAAGACGCCAAGGACGCCAAGTGCGCGCCAAGGTTTTATGGGGTTTGGATGTGTGCTACTCAGTCCTCAGTGCTCAGTGCTCAGTCCTCATCACTCCTATCGTCCATCGTCCATCGTCCATCGTCCATCGTCCATCGTCCATCGCCCATCGTCCGCATCACACTTCTACCAGCAGCAGGAACCCGGTGGGGCTGGCGAACTGGTAATCTTCCTGGTCCGGCTCGGTGAAGAGGTAGGTGCGGCCGTTGAAGTCGGCTCTGTGTCCGGGGCCGATATCGAGGCGTTGGCCTGTCTCCACGATGTAGAGGCAGATATTCATCAGGGTGTGGTACACGATGTCAGCGGTAGTGCGATCCTCGGTGAAGATACCTATTTCAGGGCGGCCAAACTGCTCCATGCCGTAGGTGCGCATCAAGTATCGTTCGTGAGGCTCAACTTCGGTGGCGTTGAAGGTGACTACACCTACCCACAGCGGGATGGGCAGGGTGTCGCCGGGACGTATGGGCAGGAACTCGGCCAATCGCTCGACGGGTTGGGCCAGGGCCGCACGCTCGTTCAGGATGCCGATTCCTCCCTGCGTGATGAGCGCGGTTGCTGCCTGGTAGAGGGCCGTAAGCTGCTCCGCCGGGTCATCGGAGCCGCCCAGGTAGAGCAGGCGGACGGCCGCGCGGTGCGACATCAGCAAGGTACGCTGCTCGTCCGGCATGGGTGAGACGCCCACCGTCTGCTGCAACACCTCTTCGCGTACGGGAGCGTTCAGGGCTATCATGGCGAGCTCGTGCCCCTCGAACCGCGTCACACCGCCTACTAACGGCACGCTCATGTTCCCTTCTACTCGCGCCCATTCGACCGTGCTCGGCCCCACAAGCTGCCGCAGCACCATCTCCATGCCGCGTGCATCGAGCGTGGGCATAGTGCGGTACAGCACCGTGCACGCCTGCTTCGCGTCCAATTTCAACGCCTTGCCACCGCCACCGCCGCCATTGCCTGATGAATCGCTCACGTCCCGTCCTTAGTGCGTAGTAACATTGTGCCGTTCGTTCCTGAGTATGTTAACCGCAAAGGCGCAAAGAGCGCAAAGGTTACGCGGAGATTATGTAGGTGTTCTAAGCAAGAGGAGCAGCGTACAACAGCATGTACCCTGCTCCTCTTGCTATGATCTAAACTCTGGCCCTCTTTTCCCGTTCTTGAACAAACAAAAAGTGAAGTTGACATCAACCTTGCTTAAGGTGGCAACTTCACTTTTGAGGGATTTCGGAGGGAGCAGCGTAAACGGTGATGCGGTTTACAGGGCCGGGAAGCTGTCTAGGACTCCACGCCCCGTGACAAGTAGTAGGTGACCACGAAGGTGCGGTACGCCTCCAGCACGTTGTCGAACCGCCACTGCAACGTGCGCCCGTCCACCCGCTCGGCACCGGGCAATAGCGCGGAGGCGTCGGCGTGGAGAGTCTCCTTGAAGGTGAGGCGCATGGTCACGGGCGAGCCAAGATGCAGGGGTGCGGGGCCGCGACCTTCCGCCGCATCCCGCACCGCCTGCTCCGCCTCGCGCTCTATCGCCTCCCGCGCCTCCTGCACGCTCATCAGGTGCCGGGCGGCCAGGCGGGTGATGCCCTCTTTCACGGCCACTCCCCGCAGGTTGTCACCCAGTTGCGACCGCAGCCCGACTATGGTGGCGGTGTCGCCCGTGACCAGGCCCACAGGCACGCCGTAGTGCCCCGCCACGGCCGCGTTCATGCTGCCCTCGCTGCAAATGAGGTCGTTGAGGCGCAGTTCGTAGGCGTGGTAGGTGTGGTTGAGGTTGCCCTCGGCCACGCCCGCCGCCGCGTGGTAGCCGACGAAGAGGGCCACCCCGAAGCTGCTGTCGAGGCCCTCCACCATGAAGCCGGGCTTGAAGCGGCCCGCGATCAGCTTGGCGCGTGGGTGCAGCTCGTCGGGCACGAGGTTGCGCATGAGGTAGTGTCCGTCGTTCACGAGGACGTGGGTGGCCCCGGCGGCAAGCGCGCCCGACACGGCGGCGTTCACCTCGGCGGTGAGCAGGCGGCAGGCGTGGCGATAGTCGGCGGAGGCGCTGTCAAAAAGCTGGTCGCGGTCCACGACGCCGCACACGCCGTCGAGGTCGCAGGAGATGTAAACTTTCAAAAAGGAGTGTTCCTGGAAAAACTTAATACAATGGAATGCGCACTTGAGACTTAGTGTTTCCTAATGGCCAGCTACCTGTTACAGGGCCTGGCATGTGTTGACTTCTCTGATCTTACAGGCAACCTTTGTGGAAGAAAACTGTAAGAGTTGAACCTACTTGTGCCACCGGCATAAGTACAAACGGTTAACATTTGACTCCAGGCTTCTAGAGAGGCCAGCAAATGAAAGGGGACCGTAACTGCTGACCGAACTCTAACGGTAAAGCCACCTGTAAGCGAAGGACATTCCTATCGTTGGTTGTTGGCAGTTGTAGAGGTATCAGGGCCTACTAAAAAAGGTGCTTGCCGCCTTGATAATAAGTCGTCTGTGAGTTCGGTCCTCAGCCTGGAGCACTTATCTCTTACGGTGTCATAATATTCGTCATCGATAAGCTTCTCGGAGAATCGAGCACGCATAGCCGCTTCCAAGTGATCTCCATGCCAGATGCTTGCCTGGACGTCTAAGTAGGCATCTTTCGCTTGCTCTGAAAGGTACAAGCCACCTTTAGTAAAGTACCACTCTCGAAGATTAACACTAAACTGATACATCATGCCAAGCGTGACATCATCCCTTCTAGGATATCGAGGCAGTATCGCCATCTCCTTCCACAGTTCCAAATAGACAGGTGTTCGCTCCTCACGAAGTCGTGTATCTAAGGTTGTACCCACTTGCAACATGCTCTTGTGTGTTTCGTTGAGACGAGTGATCTCGCCCTCGAATCGTCTCTCAGCTCTATCCAGAAATCTCTGAACCAGCGTTAGAACAATCCCACCAACAATCAGTCCGGCGAGACCTGACGCGCCAAGCGCTGCAATTATGGCCTGCACAACTTCGGGAGACATCTTGTTTCCCCTCCAGAGTCAGCAGCTAACTAAAACTGCGTTAGCCAAGCTATGAAAATGCAACACGTGCCCAATTAAGGAAATGCTGAAATGCCGGGCACTTAGCGGCGAGGTAAAGCCAATAGAATATACTCTGCTTCATAAAATTCTAGCACGAGTAGAAGAGTTGATCAAGTAGCTATTTTGTCAACATTTAGGAGCGACAATCAATCCCCAAGTAGTACTGCTCTCCAGCTACAACTCCAAATTAGCATCGCCCTCAGTCGGTGGGGGCGGGCTTGTCAGTTGCAGGCCGTAGATCTCGTCGGCCAGGCCCATCTCTATGCACTCCTGGGCGGTGAGGAAGCGGTCGCGGCCCGAATAGATGTACTTGCCCCACCAGTCAGGGTCGTGCTTGCCGGAGCGCTGGGCGAAGATGTTGCTTATCAGGTTCTTGTAATGCCGGGCCAGCAGGCCGTAGTCGTGAAAGACCTTCTCCTCGTCGCCGGTGAGCTGCCACTGGGGCGAGTGGAGCATCAGCGTGGAGAAGGAACCCATCAGCCGCCTGTCGCCCGCCTGGAAGATGATAGCGCCCATCGAGTAGGCGTAGCCGGTGACCACGGTGTTGATAGTCACCCCGTAAAGCGTGCGCAGGCGGTAGATCATCTGCATCATAGCCAGCCCCGCGCCTATCGCCCCGCCGCCCGAATTGATGTAGACGGTGATGGGCTGGCTGGGGTCGCCTTCCCGCTGCACCGCCATAGCCGTAAGCGCCTGCCCCATGTGCTCGGCTGCCCGGTCGGTCACCTCCCCCAGGAAATAGATACCACTTGCCTCCAGGTGCCGCGAACGCTCGATGCTGCGCGCAATAAGCTCAGAAAGGTCGAACATCAGTCTCCAGTCACTCCAATCTCAAGTCTGCCCTCATGATAGGCGCATTATAGCATTATGGATAGGCAGATGTGGGGTTGTCTACGCTGGCGGAATTACGAATTACGAATTGCAAGAACATCATCGTAATTCGTAATTCGTAACTCGTAATTGCACTTCCCTCCCTTCTGCATTACAATTCCCCGCATGGACTTCTTCTACTTCCTGGGGTTGGGGGCTACGGGGTTCGCGGCGGGGCTGATGGGGGCGCTGCTGGGGCTGGGCGGCGGGGTGTTCGTGGTGCCCGCGCTGGTGCTCATATTCCAGGTGCCCACGATAGTGGCGATAGGCACCAGCAACGTGGCCGTGGTGGCGACCTCCACGGCGGGGGCCGCGTCCTACGTCAAGCAGCGCCTCAGCAACATCCGGCTGGGACTGGTACTGCTAATCTCGACTACCGTAGCGGCCATCATCAGCTCGCTAGTGGCCGAGTACCTGCCGGAACAGGTGCTCAGCGGTCTCTTCGCCGTCGTCCTGCTCTACACCGCGTTCACGATGCTGCGGGGCAGGCCCCAGAAGCCGATGACCGGCGACGAGGCCGCCGCTGCCGAGCTTGCCAGGACGGGCCTCAACCTGGACCTGCGCGCCAGCTACTACGACGCTGCCACCAACAAGCACGTAGACTACACCCCCACCAACGTGCGCACGGGCTTCAGTATCAGCGCGATTGCAGGGGTAATAGCGGGCCTGCTGGGCGTGGGTGGAGGCATCGTGCAGGTGCCGGTGATGAACCTGCTGATGCGGGTGCCCCTCAAGGTAGCCAGCGCCACCAGCAACTACATGATAGGCGTCACCGCTACCAGCGCCGCCTTCGTCCGCTACACCCACGGCGACATCAACCTGCTCATCGCCGTGCCCACGGCCCTGTCGGTCTTCCTGGGCGCTAGGGTGGGCGCGTGGCTGGTCCCCCGCACCCCCAACGAGCGGCTCCGCATCATCTTCGGCTGGGTATCGGTGGTAATCGCCCTGCTGATGGTAGCGCAGGCACTGGGACTATATAGGAGGTAGGACTGAAACGTGAAACGTGAAACGTGATGGTGCTCAATGCACCATCGCGGCTAACATAGGACCAAATAGCACAAGCCGCATCACGTTTCACGTTTCACGTTTCAGAAATGATGGAAACAGCAAACTCACAAAGTGCCGACAACCGCACATACACCTGGGCCGCTTTCACCCTGCGGGCGGGCATGTTTGCCAGCTTTGCCGCTATGCTTGTGGGGCTGGCCTGGTGGCTGTTGAGCGGGTCGCCGGGTGGGCAGGCCTCGGCCCAGCAGGTTATGCCCTTCGACCGCTTGCTGCCGGAGATGCTTGCGCTCAACCCGCTGGCGCTGGTGAACGTGGGCGTGCTGCTGTTGCTGTCCACGCCGGGTGTCACGCTGATAGCGCAGTTCGTGGCCTTCGCCCTGGCACGTAATTGGCTCTACGCGGGTATAACCGCCTTCATCGCAATAGCGATCGCGTTCAGTTTGGCGCTGTCGCTGGGGTTGATAAGGCTGTTTTAGGGACGCAGAAAGGGTGCGGGGCCGCGTTGCACCTGTTTGTGCGCGAATGTCGTATACTCTAGTGTAGCCCTCATTTTTACCGCACGCGGCCTCCTCAACGCCTATGCCGGCGCTAGACCTCCTTGCCTGAATGATGTACCAACCCAGTTCACCTTCACCGGACCCTCAGTGGCCGGCCCCACGCCCGCCGCAGAACGAGGGGGATGAGTTCGGGCCGTCGCGTCCCTACTCGCCCCCGCCCACATATCTCCCGGCACCCGTGCCCCCTCCCGGCTACATGAGCGCCGCGCGTGCCGCCCGGACCTGGATCCGCATACCCCTGGAACGGCCCTTCTGGGCCACTCTCCTGCTGGCTATCATGGTGGTGCTATTCGCCATTGTGACATTGCTCAACGGCAATCTTTCGATACTCCCCTTCATACAGATCGACCCAATCAGCGTATGGGGCTCGAAGGTCAACCACTTGGTGGTGTTCGAGGGCCAGTGGTGGCGGCTCTTCACGGTGATGTTCCTGCACAACGGGCTGCTCCATATGCTGAGCAATGGCTACGCCCTCTACGTCATAGGCACCGAGGTGGAGGGACTGTTCGGCAGGCGGCGCTTCCTGGCGATCTTCTTCATATCGGGGCTGGCGGGCAGCGTGGCTAGCGTGGCGATGTCGCCATTCAACATACCGGGCGTGGGCGCGTCAGGGGGGATATTCGGCTTGATTGGCGCGCTTGGGGTCTATTTCGGTCTGCACAGGAGCCTGTTCGGGGCGAGGGGCAACATCCAGTTCTGGAACATCATCTTCATCGTGGTAATCAACATGGGCTTTGGGTTCTCCGGCATCCTGCCCATCGACAACTCGGCTCACCTGGGCGGGCTGATAGGCGGGGTGCTGATAGGCTACATCCTCTGCCCGCGTTACACCCTGGGTGAGTGGGAGCTACCGAACGTGCGCGGCCTGGTGGACGTGAACAAAGGCACGCTGCCCTGGATCGCGGCGGGGGTGTTCACCCTGGTGACGTTCGCTATATTCCTGGTGCTGGTGATACTGTTCACGCAAGAGTACCTGCGCCCCGATTACGCGCCAGGAATATCCATCAGGCGCTAACGCATAGCCCACATGCGGGAATAGCATTTCAGGAGCGACGACGCTTGCACAAGCAATACCTGTGGACCCCCTGGCGCATGGCTTACGTAAGTGGCAAGGAAGATGAAGGCGCGGGCAGCCAGGCCGCCAACGAGACCGCACCCCAGGAGACCGGCCCCATGCCCGAAGAAGCCCTCCCACAGGAAAGCACCGGCTGCGTCTTCTGCGACCGCATCCGCCTCTCCCCCGACCACGACCGCGCTAACCTGATCTTGCTGAGGGGCGAGCGCAACTTCGTCATATTGAACCTCTATCCCTACAACTCCGCGCACCTCATGCTGGTCCCCTACGAGCATACCGCCGACTTCGCCGGTCTTGACGGCGAGACGGTAGCCGAGATGATGGGCCTGGCGCAAAGCATGCTCACGGCGATCAAGGAGGAATACGCCCCCGAAGGCTTCAACCTGGGCATGAACCTGGGCCGGATTGCGGGCGCGGGAGTGGCTGACCACGTACACATGCACGTCGTGCCCCGCTGGGGAGGCGACACCAACTTCATGTCCGTGGTAGGCGCGACCAAAGTGATGCCGGAACTGCTCGAAACCACCTACGACAGACTGAGGCGGCGCCTTGGTTCTTAAGGAGACGGAAACGCCAAGACGCCAAGACGCCAAGAACCCGCCAAATTAAGGATTGTGGCTCAAGATAAAGGAGCAGGGTACGATACATGTACCCTGCTCCGCTTTCTACTCACCAAACCATCATCCTCTTGGCGGGTTCTTGGCGTCTTGGCGTCTTGGCGTCTTGGCGTTTCCGTCTATATTCCTAGTACTTCACTCGGTCCTGCGCGCGGAGGACTGTACGGGCTAGCATCTTGTCGGGGATGAAGCGAGTGGCTTCGACATTCAACCAGTTCTTCAGGCCCGTTACGACCAGCATTCGGCCCTGCATCATGGCGCGGTAGCCTATGCGGGCCACGGTGCGGGCGTCCATGATCTTGCGGCCCGCGACCAGGCGGGAGTCCTCCATGTTGCCGCGCTTCTGAAAGCCGGTTTCAGTGGGGCCGGGGCAGAGGACGGTGACGGTGACGCCCGTGCCTTCCAGTTCCGCCCACAGCGCCTCCGAGAAAGAGCGCACGTAAGCCTTGCTGGCGTAGTAGACAGCCATAAGCGGCCCCGGAAAGAAGGCGGCGGTCGAAGCGAGGTTGAGCACCTTGCCCCAGCCGCGCTCTACCATGCCGGGCAGGAAGAGCTTGGTCAGGTGCGTCAACGCCACGATGTTGACCTGCATCAACTGTAGCTCTTTCTCCAGGCTCGTCTCGAGGAACCTGCCGAACTCGGTGAAGCCCGCGTTGTTTACCAGCACGTCCACGGCCATGCCTTCGCGCTGTAGCTCGTCGAATATCTCCTGTGGGGCGGTTGGCTGCGCAAGGTCTTTGACAATCGTATGCACGCTGATACCCGCCCTGGCTTCGTACTGCTGCTTCATGTCGCCCAGCTTGTCCGCGCTACGCGCCACCAGCACGAGGTTGTACCCATCCAGCGCGAACAGCCGCGCAAGCTCGTACCCTATGCCGCCCGAAGCCCCGGTGACCAGGGCCGTCTTGCCTGTGTTCGTGCTCATCTATAGCTCCTTGGACCGCGATACCGCTGACTTCCTATCAGATAGGCCACACCACGCGCAGCACCAATATACATGATGTGCGCGTTCTACAGGCTACTCACGAACTCGGCTAGAGTGGCGTTGTACTGGCGGGGTTGTTCCAGAGGCAGCATATGCCCGGCATCTCCCACTACCACCAACCAGGAGCCGGGTATACGAGCGGCCATGTATTCACTGTACCGAGGCGGGGTCATCTCGTCCCGCGCACCCACTATGGTTAGAGACGGTACGGCAATCTCGCCCAGCCTCGCCATGACGTCGAAGCGGTCGCAAGCCGCGTAGTCGGCCAGCGTCACGGACTGTGGAGTGCGCTCAAGCTGGCGGCGGGTGCCGTTCAGGCGCGCTTTATGGGCGTAAGTCACCGGCTCGTTGGAATTGGCGAAACTGTGGGCAATGATGAAGTCGATAGCGGCAGAGTAATCACCGCGCAGCAATTCAAGCAGTTGCGGGTCCACCCGCAGCCGCGCCCCCGTTCCGGTAAGCACCAGCCCGCGCAACCAATCGGGCTTCCGTAGTGCCAGCGTGAGTGTAATGGCCCCGCCCATCGAGTGCCCGTTCAGCACTACCCGGTCAAGCCCTACTTCTCTGACGTAGCCCTCCACCCAGTCCGCGTACTCCACAATGATGCTCATGCCCTCGCCTGCCACTTGCCTGGTGTGTGGGTCAAAATGCCCAGGCAGAGTGAGGAAGTGCGCACCGGGGAAGGCGGCCTGTTGCTCGTGCCAGAAGCCTGCGTTTGAGCCTGCCCCGTGGATGAAGACCAATGTCGGAGGGTTGGTAGGCATGCTAAGTTCGGCTGGTTTGCGGGCGCGGCATGAGCCGCCCGCCGAACCGGGCCAGCGTCACGCCGCCAAGCACCAGCGCCATACCCGCCCAGAACTGCCAGCCCAACGGCTCCCGCAACAGGAAGAAGGAGAAGAACGCCGCCAGCACCGGCACCAGGTTCGAATAGATAGCGGTGCGGGTGGCCCCCAGCTTCTGCACGCCCTGGTACCAGACCACATAGGAGGCCGCCACCGCGAGCAGACCCGAACCGACCAGCACCCCCCACGCGCCCACCGACACTGTAGGAAAGGTGTGTGCCGTACCTACGAACGCGGGCGCGGCCACGACCAACAGGAAGAACGAGCCTATGGGCATAGTGAGGGCGTTGAGCTTGTAGGAGGAGTAGCGCGTGAGAAACGACTGGGACACAACGGTATACAGGCCCCACATCACCGTCGCCACCAGGATGAGCAGGTCGCCCAGCAGCCGCGAACCCAGCTCCAGCCGCTCGCCCGTGCCGAATGTCACGAGCGCCGCGCCCAGCATGGTGAGACTCACCCCGAACCAGACATAGCTCCTGGCGCGCTCGTACCCCAGGAGGAAGCTGAACACCGCCACGAAAACCGGGTTGATTGACAGGATGAGGGCCACGTTGCCCGCCAGCGTCAGGTTGATGCTGAGGATGAAAAGCGCCTGGTATACGCCGTGCCCCACCAGGCCGAGCGCGAACAGCTTCAGGCCGTCGCCCTTGTGCCAGCGAAGCCCCTCGCCCCGTAGCAGCACCCACACCAGCAGCACCAGGGTGGCGAGAGCGAAGCGGAGGGCGTTGAACACCAGCGGGTCGAGGTCCTGCAACGCCCACTTGATGAACGCGGGGTTACCGGCCCACACGACCACCAGGCCCAGCAGCAGGCTGTCGTACACGGTGAAACCCTGGAGCGGCACCGTGGGGCCGCTCTTTCCCCCCTCCAGGTCCACAGTGGGGCCATCGGCCAGGGGAGGGGCCAACGCCTCGTCCACCCTCTGCGGCTTTGCCTCGAACGGTACCCCTGCTTTACGCGCTTCGCTGTCGCCCATCTACAGGTCGGACCTACCTTCTTAGCAATCAAGTTGTGCCTACAGTGTTGGTTGGTACAACCGCAGGCCACAAGTAACACTTCAATTATAAGCTGTGAGTGCCACCGGAGTTTCACCTGCACCATGCCCCTGAAAGCCCCTTCTGTCATCCTGAGCGTAGCGAAGGATCAGGTGGCATGCTAGAGTCCTCAACGTTGAGGATGATGCGGCATTAGGAATACTGGTGCATCATACCAAGAGTCAAGAACGGGGTACTGATCCTTCGCTACGCTCAGGATGACAGGGGAGGCTCAGGATGTCAAAGGGGAGAGGTCGTGGCTGTATATGGGTTCGAGAACGGCACAAAGCTTGCATGCATCAAAGACAACAACCCGTAACCTTTGCGCGTCCTTTGCGCTCTCGTCAAGAAGCAATAACAGGAGAGTCACCATGCCGGAGATGGCACCCGAAGCTGCGGAGTTCACCAATGCCACGTTCGCGCGTATCTTCTATGAGATCGCGGCGATGGTGGAGTTGAAGGGGGAGTCGCCCTTCAAGTCGAGGGCCTATCGCACCGCCGCCGACACCTTCGCCAACCTGGGGGAGGACGTCAAGCAGGTGTGGCGCGAGGGGCGGCTGAACGAACTGCCGGGTATCGGCAAGGCTATCAGCGAGAAGGTGGACGAGCTGATGCGCACCGGCAGCCTGCGCTTCTACGACCGCTTGACTGCCGAAATCCCGCCTGCGTTGATTGCTATCACCGCCATACCGCACGTCGGGGCCAAGACCGCCATGCTCCTCTACAAGACCCTCGGCATCCAGGGCCTGGCCGACCTGGAGAAGGCGCTGGACGACGGGCGCATCTTCCAGGTGCCGGGCATCGGGCAGAAGAGCGCGGAGACGATACGCGAGGGCATAGCGGCCATCCAGCGGAGGAGTGCCGATAAGCGGGAACTGCTGGGGGTGGCCCTGCCCATCATGCGGCAGATGATTGTGCTGCTCAAGGACAAGTGCCCCGGCAACATCGACCGGATAGAGGTGGCGGGTTCGGCCCGGCGCTGGCGGCCCACCGTGGGCGACCTCGACATACTCGCCACCGCCAAAGAGCCTGTCGAGGTGATTGACTGCTTCGTGAAGCTGCCCATGATCGGCTCGGTCGAGTCGCAGGGCGAGAACAAGGCTACCGTGCGCCTGCACAACGGCCTGCAAGTGGACCTCTACGTGCTGCCACCGGAGCACTACGTATCCCTGCTCAACCACTTCACCAGCGCCCGCCCTCACAACATCAAGCTGCGAGACCGCGCTATCCGCATGGGCTACCACCTGAACGAGTACGGCCTCACCAAAGACGGACATTCGGTGCCAATCAAGACCGAAGCCGACATTTTTGAGGCGCTGGGGTTGCAGTACATTCCGCCCGAATTGCGGGAAGATAGGGGTGAGATAGAGGCCGCAGCGCGCCACGCCCTGCCCCAACTCGTGGAGATGGAGGACATCAAGGGCGACCTGCACTGCCACACCAACTGGAGCGACGGCACCCTGAGCGTGTACGACATGGCCCGCGCCGCCAAAGCCAGGGGCTACCAGTACGTCGCCATCACGGACCACAGCCAGAGCCTCACGGTAGCCAACGGCCTCACGGTGGAGCGATTGCGGGCGCAGCGCAACGAGATAGAGGAGGCCCGCGCCAGGCTAGGCCCTGATTTCCGCATCTTCCACGGCATAGAGCTAGAGATCAAGCTGGACGGCACGCTCGATTTCCCCGACGAGGTGCTGGCATGGCTGGATATAGTGGTGGCCTCCATCCACAGCGGCTTGCGGCAGCCGGGCGAGCAGGTGACGCAACGCGCCCTCAACGCAGTCCGCAACCCCCACGTGGACATCCTGGGCCACCCCACGGGCCGCATCATCAACCAGCGCGAGCCATCGGCTATGGACGTGGGCGCGGTCATCAAGGAAGCGGCCCGCACCGGCACCGCCCTCGAAATCAACTCGGCCCCCGACCGCCTCGACCTGGACGACATCTACATCAAGGAGGCGATGGAGGAAGGCTGCACCCTCTCAATCGACACCGACGCCCACAGCCGGGGCAACTACGACCTGATGGAGTTCGGCGTCCACCTGGCCCGCCGGGGCTGGACCACCCCCGACCGCGTGCTCACCTGCTGGGACCGGGAGAAGCTGGAGGCGTGGCTGAAGGGGAGAGGGTAGGACTATTTCAGGCTATTCAACCCACTTATCGGGGAAATAGTCACGAGCCTTCTTAAGAAGGATAGAAAGAGGCTGTTCTGCTGGAAGTGGTTCCAACTCAAACAGCCTACTTTGCCAAATGGCGTTCTGAGCTAGAGGGTAATACTTCAATTGACCACCAGACTCCCCGTACCATTCGAAGACGATCCCAGTGTCATCACGACCAGTTAGGCGCTTACCTTCTGCTTCCGTACCTAGCCTGACAACTGAGGGGAAATACCACTCCAGGCTTGCCGGATCAGGCAGTTGCAAGGAAAACTGATGCAGTTGATATGCCCCACGCTGCAAATTGTAAGAGAGAACCAGATAATAGCTCCTAGATGTGTCAATACGTCCTCCGTGTTCTGTGCTCACTGCATCATGCCAGCTACGCACTAACTCAATGAGTGCAGTGCCAGTTTCGGCTGGATAGGAGCGATAGTTAGACTGAGTAATGTTCCTAGAACCCAAATGAGACCAGAATGCCTTAGCTGAGTTGGATAGTTCCATTGTCACGCGTCCAGTTCTATTTACTTTGTCTAACTCCTCGCGCATCTTACAAGACAAACCATACAGAAGAATCCGGTTTTGTTCATCTAGCAACAATACATCAAAGACTGCCTTACTCTCCTGGGCAATCCCGCCAAAAGTAGCAGCCACGGCACGCTCAAAATCACGCCAGCCGGGCAATGTGCTACTCTTCGTCACAAGCATGCCACTACCATCTTGATAGGTACTGAGGATAAGTCGAAGTCTCTCCAATTCTTGTGCCGTTGGATCCCTATCAACAAAGGCAAGTGACAATTATGCCCCCTCTTCAGCAACTCTTGGATCTGACGGTAAGCTGATCTCAATATCGTCCTTCAACAATTCATCAGTTGTAACGCCGAATAGGTAAGAGACATTGAGTACAAATTGCACGGTGGGTACCTTCTTACCTGCTTCCAGTTCGCTAATATGCCCATGAGCCGTATGTCCCAGGGCGCGAGCTAACTCCTTCAGAGTCATTCCATTCTTGGTACGCAGAGTGCGAAGTTTCTCTCCAAATCTATTCATAAGTAGCTTATCCACAGGCTTGACAATGAATAGGACCTATGCTAATATGTCTCTATTAGAGACATAGAATATTTCCGTTGAAGGACCCACTCAAATGAACGACGAGCGAAACAAGATCAGCGAACCACGAATGCTGAACAGTCCATTTAAGTGGGTAGGTGGCAAGTCGCGACTACGAAAAACTATTATTGATCTCATACCACCACATACTTGCTATGTAGAACCATTCGCCGGAGCCGCATGGGTGCTGTTTGGAAAACCACCAAGCGATGTTGAAGTACTGAACGATCTCGACGAGGACCTTATCACATTCTTTAGAGTCGTACGTGAAAGGCCGGAAGAGCTAATTGCCTCTTTTGAATGGGAGTTGGTGTCCAGAGCCGAGTTTGAGAGATTTGCCTCCCTTGATCCGGCTCAGCTTAGTGACGTTCAGAGAGCCCACAGATTTTATTACCTGATTATGGCGGGTTGGGGGGGAGAACTTAACTATCCTCGTTTTGCTACCAGCATCACCGACGGAGGACATGGTAATAGGCTGATTGGCGCTCTAAAGACTTTGCGTACAAGGCTACAGCCAATCCACGAGCGCCTCAGCACAGTCATCATTGAGAACCTCGATTGGCGCGAATGCATCGAGCGGTATGATAGAGAAAAGACTGTAATGTATGTTGACCCTCCATATCCAGGCAACAAGGTTAATTACGCGCATAATATGCGTTCCTGGCAAGAACACCAAGAACTAGCGGAACGCTTGACCAGAACAAGATGCAAGTGGATCTTGTCTTCCTATGATTTGCCTGACATCCGTGCAATGTTTTCCGCGCACCATATTCTGCCCGTGCAATCTTTCTCCGGAATGAAGGTCCAAAAGCATGGCCCTGAGCGGGTAATGAATAAAGAGGTATTGATAACTAATTTTGACCCTGCAATGCCTCTACTACAGAACCAGCCACTCCAAGCTAAACTAGATGTAGAACAAGAGAGTGGTTCGGAACCTGGCGATTCTTCTTGGGTAGTCACGCAATTCTACACTAATGAAGATGATATCGCATAACAATTCCGATCTCCACCACAAATTAGACCTCCGCCTGCCTATTCCGTTCGGCCTTAGCACGCTCGTATAACCGCTTGCCCTCAGCCAGGCGCTCTTTTTCCTCCGGGGTTTCGGCCAGCATGGGGGCACGGGCACGGGACGATTGTTCTCGTCCAGGGCGACGAAGGTGAGCACGCAGGAGCTTGTGTGCACCTTCCTGCCTGAGCCGGGGTTTTCGGCGTCCACCTCGCCCGCCGGGGCTGGACCACCCCCGGCCGCGTGCTCACCTGCTGGGACCGCGAAAAGTTGGAGGCGTGGCTGAAGGGTAGAGGCTGAAACGTGGGGCGTGGCGACTATGGGATCATGGATCAGGTTGAGCCTTATGTTTTAGAAGCCCAGATGGCAATACTCCTATGAGATACAAGAGCGGCGGCCAAAGGATGATACTAAGTCTATTGCAGATGTCCGGTCCCAAAGCATCAGATGATCCTGGGATCATCTCACATGAAAAGAGGAAATTTTGCAATGTAGCTTGGTAAACACGATCAGCAGGGGTATTCAAGTCATCGATGCTCAGTGCAAGATAGGTGCCGACTGCTGCTGCGAAGGCATATATAAGAAAGTAAGTAGTTATAGATAGTAGTATCAAGAGCAGCAACGAGACACGTACTGCCAAGTGTCTCCAGATGAGAGCAGATACAAAGAAGTGACCCATTAACATACATACAGGGATCACGACTAATATCAACGCACCAGGTTCATCATTATTCATGATTTCTGGATACTCCTCTACACTACCGTGGTACAAGAGGTATTCATGCAAGCACGGAAACCAGCCTGACGCCCAATATAGCCGGGCCAATCTAACACCCTCAGTTTGAGATAACCTCTAGTTGTGGAGCATTTATAGCCAGGTGCGCTCCACCAAACGAAAATTGAAAACAGCTCGAATTACCTTAAGGTTTGTTGCCAACTCTTGGCCTCTATATCAGACCTGATAACGGAGGTTGCCTACACCTGCGCCTGCCTGTTGCGTTCGGCTTTGGCGGTCTCGTAAAGACGCTTGCCCTCCGCCAGGCGTTCTTCCTCCTCCAGGGTCTCGGTCAGCAGGGGCGGCACGGGCACGGGACGATTGTTTTCGTCCAGGGCCACGAAGGTGAGCACGCAGGAGCTTGTGTGCACCTTCCTGCCTGAGCCGGGGTTTTCGGCGTCCACGGTCACGCGCACCAGCATGGAGGTACTGCCTACGTATTCGACCTGTGAGGTAATGGTCACCAGGTCGCCTATGAAGACCGGCGCGAGGAAGCTCATGTGGTCGAGCGCCACGGTGACCACCTGCCGCCCGCAGTGCCTCATGGCGGCCACGGCAGCCCCTATGTCCACCATCTTCATGATCGAGCCGCCGTGTACGTTGCCCATCGGGTTGGCGTCGTTCGGCAGCATCACCTGGCTGATCATGCTCAACGAGGCCGACATGGGGCGGGGGGTTAGCGGGGGCGGGTCTCCGAAATCGCGCCTGCGGAATGTAGCGGGCGGTGTGGATGCCATCTTATATACTCCTTGCTGTATTTAGCCCTAGATATGTCCTAGTCTATTGTAAACCCTTAGACACAATGAGGGGTAAACAAGGTAATCATCTGTAGGGGCAGGTCCCCGTGCCTGCCCTTGTTGGGAGGCGTACAATATTGATAATCTCCGACAAGGGCAGGCACGGGGACCTGCCCCTACAGACTGCGCTCGCATCAGGTCGCTGATCTTAAGAAGACCGGGACTCCTCCAACCACTCAGGCGCGCTATTCCACACGCCCCGGTTGAACCTGTGCCTCGTCCAGATTGCTGACGTGTCCACCTCCGGCATGTGCTGCTCCACCAGGCGGATGGTGTCTTCGATAAGCGAGTGGAGTTCGCGCACGCCCTCCATAGGCTCCAGGCGGAAGGCAGCTTTGAGGCGGGCGGCGAGGTTCGGCGGCGAGATGCGTAGCTCGGCTGCCACCTGCTCGGTCCACTTGAAGGCGAGGTGGGGCAGGTAGATACGGTTCAGGGCGAGCAGCACCAGCAGGATATGCCTCTCGGAAGCGGAGATGTTCTCGTAGAGGGGTATCAATTCGCCGCGTGCCGCTCTCATCTCGCGAGTGACTACGGGAATCCAGTCGAGGTATTGGCGCACCATGCGCAAGGCAAGCTCGTCAGGGTAAACATCGGTGCGGACGCGCCACTTCTCGATTAGCTCAGCCCCGTATAGCGGGTACGAGCGCCGTATCACCGAAATGGTGTCCTGCTTGGTCAGGTCGGTGTCATAACCGCCTATGACCTCCGCGAACCATCTCTCAGTGCCCTTCACTGTACGGTGGCTCATGTCGATCTTGACGCCGCGCACGTCGAACTCCTCCGACCACTCGTTGTGCTCGTCCTCGAACGGGTAGAGGCTCCACAGGTTGCCCCCGGCCTCCTTAGCGGCTGCCACGCGCTCCTCGTCGGTGGGCGCACAGTCCCAGAAAGCCACCATCTCAATGTCGGAGTAGCGGTCCGCGTACCCCCGCGCCGCCGACCCGTGCACAGCCACCGCACGCACCGCCGGGTTGTTACTATAAGCCAGGGCCACCCGCCGGGCAAGCTCAAGACGCCACTCAGCATGTGGGTTCATAAGTCACCTTCTGTGAGTGCCGAGTTCCGAGTTCCGAGTGCTTACGGTCCACTACTCGGTACTCGGCACTCCTTACAACTTCACGATTGTAACGCCTTCGCCACCCTGTTCGACGGGGGCAGGCTCTATCTCTTTGACGATGGGTTGCTTGCGCAGGTACTCGCGCATGGCCTGGCGCAAGGCCCCGGTGCCCTTGCCGTGGATGACGCGGATGAAGGGCATACCTACTAACGCGGCATCGTTCAGGCGTTGGTCTAGGTCTTCTATTGCTTCTTCGGCGCGCCAGCCTCGGTAGTCGTACTCAAGGCGGGGCGTCTCGGTTGGCATGATGGGGGTGCTGTAACTCCGCGCTACGGCGGCGGAAGCGGCTTCGCGTGCTGAGGAGGCAGCCGAGGCGGTGCGCCGTAGCGAGAGGTTGGCAAAGGGCACGCGCATCTTGAATGCCCCTACCTGTACTTCCACCTGACCGCTACTATCGGGCGCTGTGAGTACCTCCCCCTCGGAGCTGAGGCTCTGCACGAACACCACGTCGCCGGGGCCGAAGACGTGGGGCTTGCCCGGCTCTCCCGTCCTGGCTGTTTTCGAGGTTTGAGGGCGATGCCTGGCCCTCTTCTGCTCGTTGGCCTTGCTCTTTAGCTGGCGCTCCATCTCCTCGGAGCGTGCCTGGGCGTCCTTTACCCACTGGCGGGTGAGCGTCTCGTTGGAGGTGGCGGTAAGTCCCGCCTCTACTCGCGCCCGAAGCTGTCGAAGCTCCGCACGCAGCGTCTCTAGCTCACCCTCAAGCTGGGCGCGGCCTTCCTCGGCGGCGCGGGCCTTGATCTCCTCGGCCTCGGCAAGGCGGCGGTCAACCTCCTGGCGGCGCTGGTCTAGCTCCCGGCGGGCCTGCTCTGCCGTACCAAGCTCCGACTTCGCGGCCTCGCGCTGAGACCTGATATCTTCTATCAGGTCCTCCACCCGTTGCGCCTCCGGGTCGATGTAGCGGCGCGCCTTGTCGATAATCATAGGGTTCAAGCCCAGGCGGCTCGCTATCGCGAAGGCGTTGCTCCTGCCTGGCACGCCGACCATGAGGCGGTAGGTCGGGCTTAGCGTCTGTATGTCGAATTCCACCGAGGCGTTTTCTACGTTGGGCGTGGAAAAGGCGTAGGCTTTCAGTTCGGAATAGTGGGTGGTGCACACCGCCAGCGCGCCTATTTCCAGTATGGTGGTGATGATGGCGCGGGCCAGGGCCGAGCCTTCCTGCGGGTCGGTGCCCGCGCCCAATTCGTCCAGCAGCACCAGGGTGCCGCGGGTCGCATGGCGTAGGATGCCCACAATGTTGGACATGTGCGACGAAAAGGTGCTCAGGCTCTGCTCGATGCTCTGCTCGTCACCGATGTCCGCGAACACGTCCTTGAAGACCACCGCCCGCGAGCCGCCCTCCGCGGGGATGTGCATGCCCGCCTGCGACATGAGCGTGAGCAGACCCACCGTCTTGAGAGCCACCGTCTTGCCACCAGTGTTGGGGCCGGTAATCACCAGCATGCGGAACCTGCCGCCAAGCTCTATCGTGATGGGCACTACCTTGCCGGTGAGCAGCGGGTGGCGGGCGTTCTTGAAGTACAAACCCTGGTGGGAATTGGGATTTCGGATTTCGGATTTCGGATTTTGCTCTTGTTGAGGCTGACCGTCTTGCGAGGCTCTGGCCTGGGCTTGGGCGCGGCGCTCGCGGTTGTCGAGGGGGCGGGAGGGGTCGGGGCCTTTGACGCGGGGTTCTACGAGTTCGGGTTCCCTGGCGTCTATGGCTACGCTGTAGCGGGCTTTGGCGAGGGCGAGGTCTATGTCGGCCAGGATTTCGACGTTGGTGCGGATGGCGTCGCCCTTGTCTCCAATGAGGCCGCCTAGCTCCCGCAGGATGCGCTCTATCTCCTGCTGCTCCTCAAGCTGTAGCTGCCGCCACTCGTTGCCCAGGTCCACCACTGCCAGCGGCTCCACGAAGAGGGTCGCTCCGGTGTTCGACTGGTCGTGCACGATGCCCTTGAGCAGGCCCTGGAAGTCGCGCTTCACGGGCACGACGTAGCGCCCGTTGCGCAGGGTGATAATCGGCTCTTGGAGCGCCCTGCCCGCCGCCTCCGACGATATAAGCTGCTGGAGACGCTGCATCAGGCGATTGTGCGCCGCGCGTATGCCGACCCGTATCTTGCCCAGCGCGGGAGAGGCCGAGTCGAGCACCTGCCCGTCGTCGCTGATGCAGCGCTCTATCTCCTGCTCAAGCTTTGGCAGCAGGGTTAGGCCGTCAGCGATAAAAGCCAGTGTTGGCAATTCGCTACGCTGCTCCTGCGTGCGCGCGATGACGCCGTGCAAGATGCGGCAGGCGCGCAACGTGTCGAGCACCATCAGCACTTCGCTGGGGTCGAGCACCGAGCCAAGCTCCGCCCGCCGCACCATCTCGCGGATGTCCCTGGCCCCGCCGAGCGTCACGTCAGGTCGTAGCGACAGCAGGCGCACCGCCTCGCTGGTGATGCGCTGGTTGCGGCGCACCTGGGCAATGTCGGTGAGCGGTACGAGTTCGAGGGCCGCCGTCTTGCCCGCGCTGAACGAAGTGTAGGAGGCCAGCCGCTCGCGTACCTTATGAAATTCTAATGTGTGGAGTGATTTGTCGTTCAATGTCTTTCCGCTTGCATATTTCGGGCACAATAAAGCTACATTACAGCATATAGTTAATTATACCACCCTGGGCAGGCCCATCGTATGCGACGAGAGGTGTAGATTGCGGCTGGCTCAATGTTGGATATCAAGGCCAAAGCCCCACCTTGTGATTCTGAGCGTAGCGAAGAATCTCGTCCTCCACCGAGATTTATCCATTTTCTTACGGAACTCTGTTGCCATAGGAAAGATGGCACTTGCGTGCTGAGGGACGAGATTCTTCACTGCGTTCAGAATGACAAAGATGGGGCTTGGTCGCTGTAATGGCTACACGATACCGTTTGACGTAGCAGCGTGCTGTAGATTGGGCGGGCAAGCGCGTCTGAAACTACGCGCGGCGTTGCTGCGTTAATGTAGGTGAAGTGAGCAGAGCGTGGCCTGTGAATTGCATGTTGTAACCTCCTTACACGGCTAGCCAGGCCTGCATTATGTCTTTACAAAGGCGACCTAAAGACAGTAGAATAGTAGTGAAGGCAAGCGTCATGATCTTTTCTTCTTCCCTGTGCTAGATGGAGGCTGTAAGTCGATGATTGAGTGTAAGATAGAGAGCATCAGGGTGAGCCTGGTTACTCAGCAGCGCGTGGTCATCCTCAAGGAGGTGGACTCCGAAAGGTACCTGCCTATCTGGATTGGGCCGTACGAGGCCGACGCCATCGCGCTGGAGCTTCAGGAAGTGCCAGTACAGCGCCCATTTACGCACGACCTGCTGCGCAACGTCGTGTCCGAGCTTGGCGCGTCGGTGACCCACGTACTGGTGAACGACCTGCGCGACGACACGTTCTACGCCCGCATCGTCATGGACGTGCAGGGCCGGCATGCGGAGGTCGACTCCCGTCCCTCAGACGCGATAGCCCTGGGTGTGCGCTGCAAGTGCCCCATCTACGTGGAAGAGCGGGTGATGGACAAGGCCGGCATCACCATAGATACCGATAGCCCCAAGGACCAGGAAGAAGTGCCCGCCAACGAAAGCCTGTCACAGGGCGAGCGGGTGGATGAGGACCGCCTCTCGGTATTCCGCGACTTCATCAATTCCCTCGACATAGACGACCTGGGCAAAGGCAACAAGGGTAACGCTGACGACCCACGCCGGGGCTAGTTCGAGGCGACAAGAACGTTGTGAAGGGGGTTGTGCGTATGATGCACAACCCCCTTCTTTGTACTTTGTGAGACCTATGCGCTTACTACATCCTGTGATATGATAGCCCCATCTATGGCCGCCCTGTCCAGCGGCTGAGTTCTTATCACAAAGGAGGTGAGTGCGATGACGTGGCAGGCAACCGCCCCGAAGACTGATGGTAGCGGCTCAGAAGGGGATGAGGACGAAGGGGAAGAAATCCAGACGTAAGCACCAAGCTGGCTGAGTCTGCTGAAACAAAGGGGCGTGCAACCACTGCACGCCCCTTCTGCTATTCTCTAAAAGTAGTAGTCACGCTCGGAGCCGTCATAGTGGCCTGAGTTGCGGCAGCACCGCTTGAAAGCGCCTACCTGAGCCGCAAGGGCATAGGTCGTCTTTGCCCAGCTTCTCCATCAGTTCCTTGTGCCCGTGCACTACTCGGCTGCCCCGCTTGACCGCCCGCTCGGACGGATAGCCGCGCCGCCGCTTGCTCATCGGCTCAAAAGCCGTACTCCTCTTCGGGCTGTTCGATGATGTCGTTGTCCATCGCATTTGCCTCCTTTCCTGTCTCAGGCTGCCAGACGTGTCCTGTGTGCCATTGATAAGAAACTCACCTCAAAACCGACCGGAGCCAGGAGGACAAGGATCATATAGCCAAGCTTTATGGAACTGGCGAAATCCTCAAGGTGACGCCTGAATCGAACCACTCTGCGCAGCCTGCGGAGAGCCGAACTCCTGGAGTAATGGCTTGAGGCGTGCGCACAGGCCGGGGTCCAGTGCCTCCAGCTCGCTGATAAAGTATGCTGTCGCCGCGGCCAGGGCACGGCGCAACTCTGTATTCTCGAGAGAGCAAACGAGCGCCTCTGCCAGCGGTCCGGCCACAGCGGTGGGAAGGCGGTCGATACCACGAGCCTCGGAGTGCTCCTCGCCCAGGCGGAGGCACGCCATGCTGAGAGTGTGGTCGCGAAGGGCGCTGATCCAGTATTCTGCCCGCCACGGCTTGCCGCGCTCGATGGACGACCGAGCGTGAAAGACGTGGTGCCAGCATAGTCCGATGAGGAAGCGGGCGCTGGGTGGCGAAGCTTCCTGTTGACGGGTGGTGCCGAAGAGGGTACGGAAGTTCGGGCCGCGAGGACCAAAATCGTGTTGGGGTGACAGCCCAACGTCGAGTTCGAGGCCGCCGGGCAGGAGGAACACGCGATATAAGCTTGAGCGAAAGGGCAGGTCCCAATAGTGAAGGACGCCGAACTCACGATCAAGGGCATCGGTCCAGTCATCGAGGACGGCCTCTAGTGAGATGCCTTCGGCGATCCCGAAAGCCACGTCGATATCGGACCGATCGTCTACGGCACCAACCGCCATGGAGCCGGTGAGCGCACCCGCTGTGACCCGCGCGTCGGCCCTGGCTATATCCAGTATGTAGTCACGTAGATGGTCCCGTTGCTCTATTGTGAACATGCGCACCTCCCGGCGGGTGTGTTAGGTCCAGTTCGGTTGGTACTCCTGAAGTGGTTATGCCCTCAGTCTACCATTTTGAGATGAGTTCCAGTCACCCAACGGCACAGGGGGAGTATGCGCGCTCCAATAGGCTGCGTCAATCGGTCTGCGGTACTATCCTGGGGCATCCAGGCAGCCTTGACACGCTCGGAAGGCTTACAGTACAGTAGCCTTACAGGCACGCCCTCGACGACGCAGGTAGCCCTACGGAGACTATGTGAGCAGATTTGCACTCGTGAAACTTATACCCCTCCGGGCTGTCGTATTGGCAGCAGCCACTTTGAGCATTGTTCCCTTGTCGGCCTGCAACCAGGTGGGCGGTGATACCGGCTCACCTGTCACCACCATCGCGGCGCAAACCAGGCCGACCAAGACCCCAGGAGACAAGATGAAGCCGCAGCCCGAGGACTTCAGCGTTACTTACGAGTGGCGGGCCGGCACCATGCCTCCCCCATACCACTATGAGTACTCCATCCGCGTCGGGCCTGGCACCGAAGGGCAGATCGTGTACCAGCCCGACTACGACTTCGACAACGTGCCCAGGTGGACCGAGCCGGTTACAGTGACCAAGCAGCAGCTAGCCGACCTGTACGACCTGGTGTTGGACCGCAAGTTGCTTCGTGAGAAGTGGGGCAACGTGCAGGACCCACCCGTCGGTGGCAGCGTGCAATGGGCGGAAATCACCGCCCACGGCAAGACCTACGAGATCCCCACCCACCTGAAAGGCTTCCACGAAGACGCTGCCGCCAGGTTGTATGAGGCGGTCAAGGCGCTGGTACCCCAGGCGACGTGGGACAAGCTAGAGGCCCAGCGAGAGCAGTACATGCAGGAGTACCAGAACAAGAACGGGGACTGACAGGGCAGGGTCGCACCCGTACGGTTTTAGTTAAGAGCATGAGAAGGAGCACAAATTGCATACAGCCGTGCGCGCAAAAGTGGTCGCCCGGATTGTAGCGACTGTCGCCTTGCTGCTGGCCTCAGGTTCGCTACTTGCAGGTGGGCCTCTGGCATCAGCGGGGGTGCCGGGGCGCGTCTCCGCAGTCCAGCCCGCAAGCAAGATTTCACCCGACGTGCTGCGCGCCACCGATGCCGGGCAGGTAGCGTCCATAGCCATCCTGCTGGCCGACCAGGCGGACGTAAGCGCAGCCTACAGCATGGCCGACCGGGACGCACGGGGTCGCTACGTCTACAACACCCTCAAGGCCCACGCCGACACGACGCAAGTGAGGCTGCGCGCCGAGCTTGATGCGCTGGGTATCAGCTACAACTCCTTCTGGGTAGCCAATGTCATATTCGCGCACGGCGACCGCACCCTGGTCGAGCGGCTGGCGGCTCGTAGCGACGTAAAGCTGATCGAGTCGAACGCCAGCAGGCGCATGGTAGACAACCCGGTTGCAGCGCCGGTGGCCCCTGGCGTACCCGGCGGCCCACTCGGCCCGCAAGCCGTGGAGTGGAACGTGGCGCGGGTGCACGCCCCCGAAGTCTGGAACCTGGGCTACACAGGCACCGACATTGTCGTGGGTATCCAGGACACCGGGATGCACTGGACCCACAACGCCCTCAAACCGCATTATAGAGGCTGGAACGGCGCGAGCGCGGACCATAATTACAACTGGTGGGACGGGATACGCACGCCCGTAGACCTGCCTGCCAGCAGCACATGCGGCTATGCAACCTCCGCGCCCTGCGACGACCACGGGCACGGCACCCACGTAATCGGCATCGCGGTCGGTGACGACAGCATGGGCAACCAGATCGGGGTAGCCCCCGGCGCGAAGTGGATCGGCTGCCGCAACATGGACGAGGGTGTCGGCCGCCCTGAGACCTATACCGAGTGCTTCGAGTTCTTTGTCGCGCCGACCGACCTGGCCGGACAGAACCCCAACCCGAACCTGCGACCCCATGTAATCAACAACAGTTGGGGGTGCACGCCCGGCGACCCGCCAGGCGGTGAGGGATGCGCGGGTAATACGTTGGAGGCCGTCGTAGAGAACACCCAGGCAGCGGGCATAATGGTGGTGTCATCGTCCGGCAATAATGGGCCTGGGTGCTCCAGCATCGAGGCATCGGGGCCGCCTTCCATGTACGAAGCGACCTTCAGCACCGGAGCAACCGACATAAACGACACCCTGGCGAGCTTCAGCAGCCGTGGCCCGGCTACATACGACGGCTCAAATCGCGTCAAGCCCAACATCTCGGCACCCGGTTCAAACATCAGGTCAAGCGTCAGGGGCACCAACACCGGCTATGGCAACATGTATGGCACATCTATGGCTAGCCCGCACGTGGCGGGGGCGGTGGCCTTGCTCTGGGACGCCTGGCCCCAGCTATCGCGAGACATCACGGCGACCAAGCAGCTTCTGCAAAACACGGCTAACCCCGGCATCATGATCAACAGCGGCCCTACCGAGTGCGGCGGCGTGCCGAACACCGCCATCCCAAACAACGCCTTCGGCTATGGCCTGCTGGATGCCTATGCCGCCGTGCTGGGCTATTGCGAGACTACTTCGCAGGATGTGTATGTAGGTAGCGAAATCGCGCCCGCGAATATCACCATCCCGGCGGGTAGCACAGTGCGCTGGACGAGCGAAGGCGGCACGCACACCAGCACCAGCAACAGGGGCCTTTGGGACAGTGGGAACATCGCGCCGGGAGAGAGCTTCAGTCACACGTTCGACACGCCCGGCGTATACAGCTACCAGTGCAAGCTACACCCCAACATGGCGGGCACCATCAACGTCACCGACCCCTGCTCCGTCGCCACAGCCACCGCTACAATCTCAGCCACGGCTACGGCCACGGCTACGGCTACGGCCACGATCACCTCTACTTCTACATCGACTGCTACCTCTATTTCGACTTCCACTTCCAGCCCCAGCAACACAAGCACGGCAACAATGCAGGCAAGCGCCACCACGGCGATAAGCTCCCCTACCCCCACGCGCACCGCTACGCTAGAACCTGCCAGTTCGCCAACTCCCTGCGTCAGCACCGTAGACGTGCGCCTGGGCGGCAGCGCGCGCACCGGGCCGAGCGGCTCCTGCCCACCCCCGCCGTCACCCACACCTACCACAACAGGCTGCGCCATCCAGTTCGCGGACGTACCGGCTACAGGCGAAGGCTCGACGTTCTACAGCTTCGTAAGGTGCCTGGCTTGCCGGTCCATTGTGGGGGGTTATCCATGCGGTGGTACAGGAGAGCCGTGCAACTCCGGCAACCAACCCTACTTCCGCCCCGGCGCGAACGTCACCAGGGGGCAGATTGCCAAGATGGTAGCACTCGCCGCGGACCTCAACGCCCCGGCAGGGGAGCAAGTGTTCGAGGACGTGCCGCCCGGCAGCACCTTCTACGGTCCGGTGCAACAACTGGCGACGGCGCGCTACATCGGCGGCTACCCGTGCGGTACTGTGCCCACAGAGCCTTGCGGGGCCGGCAGCAAGCCGTACTTCCGCCCCGGCGCGAACGTCACCAGGGGGCAGATTGCCAAGATCGTCAGCGAAACGGCACAACTGGCAGGCGACCCCGGAGATCAGCAGTTCACCGACGTGCCGGAAGATAGCCCGTTCTTCGAGTGGATCAACCGGCTAGCCAACCAGGGTGTGATCTCAGGCTACCCATGCGGCGGTCCGGGCGAACCCTGCGACGGCCAGGACCTGCCCTACTTCCGTCCCGGCGCGAATGTCACCAGGGGCCAGGCCGCGAAGATAGTAGCCAACACCTTCTTCCCCAACTGCCAGACCCCTTAGCGTAAAAATAGTAGGAGACGAAAACGCAAAGACGCAAAGGACGCTAAGAACGCGCAGAGAAGAATAAGGTTTGGAAAGTACAAAAGGGACCAGGGTACCTGATCAGGTACCCTGGTTCTTCTGTTTAGAACACCTACTTAATGTTTGCGCGTTCTTTGCGTCTTTGCGTCTTTGCGTTTTCGTCACTTAAGAAGCGGGCGGGGTATCGAGGACGCGATAGACGTGCTCCACTTTGGTGGCGCGTGCGAGCATGGCGTGGACGGGGCAGTATTTGTCGATTGACAGTTCCAGGGCGCGGGCCACGGCTTTCGGGTCTACGTGCTCTCCCTCAACCACGTGCTCTACCAGCACCTCGGTGAAGACCTTTGGGTGCTCCTGCGCCTGGTTGGCGAACACGTTGATGCTGTAGTGGGACACGGCCTGCCGCTTCTTGCGCAGGATGGAGATCACGTCCATGCCCGTGCACGAGCCGAGGGCGATGAGCAGCAAATCGAGCGGCTCCGGCCCGGCGTTGGCTCCGCCGAACTGCGTGTCTACATCGAGGGTCACCTGGTGCGCGGTCGCCGTATGCCCTACGAAGGACATGCCTACCAGGGCGTTGGGCATTTGCAGGCGCGCTGAGGTCGCGTAGCGGGTAGGATCGACCGGCTCTGTGGCCTGTTGAGGTTGCGCGGGCGAGACGGCTTCCGGTGTAGTGTGGTCGATTAGCATATTTGGTCCTTGTCCTTTTTAGTGTAGCTTCTTTATTTATGGGGCGGCTGAATAGCGGGGCCACCCTACTTGATTTGCACCTTCATTATAGCCGCTAAACATAGCAACAGTTAGACCAGCTTTCTTGTCCGCCCTCTGCGCCGTCCGGCCAACACGCCCCCGGCTAGCAGGCCCGCCCCCGCCAGGGCCACTCCGCGCCAGCTCCGCCGCTTCTCCGCGAGGTCAGAGAGTACCGCACGTGCCGTGTTCCGCCCGGACGCCCCTGACACCCCGCCGCCTGGGTGAGTGCTCGCCCCCGTGAGGTACAGGCCGTCTATGGGCGTCCTGTAGTAGGCAAGCTCGGGTAGCGGGCGGAACATGAACATCTGGTCGAGCGACATGTCGAGGTGCATGATGTTGCCCCTGAGCAACCCCACGTTGCGCTCCAGGTCGAGAGGGGTCTGTATGTAATGGTGAGCCACCTCCCGCACGTCGGTAGGCATGTTGGGCGCGTGCTCGGCCAGGGTAGTGAGCAGGCGATTGGCCTCCCGCTCGCGTATGCCGTCCCAGGTCTCGCCCCCTTCCAGGTGGTACGGGTGGTACTGCGCCCAGATGTACAGGGAGTGCTTGCCTGGGGGAACGATTGTGGGGTCCACCGAGGAGGGGGTCATAGCGACCAGGGCGGGTTGCCGGGCGGGATAGCCGCGCCTGGAGTCATCGTAAGCCCGTTGCAGGTAGTCCAGGCTGGGGCAGATAAGCTGCATGGCGTGGTGGCAATCAGCGTGACCTTGTTGAGAGGGCGCGTATGCGCTGTAGGCGGGCAAGTCGTCAATGGCGCAGCGCAAGGTCATACCGGTACCGTTGCCCACCCGCAACGAATCGAGCTTGCCCACCAGCGCGCCGGGTAGATGCTCCCGCCCCACAAGCCCCAGTAACGTAGTCTGCACGTGCGCTCCCGACACCACGAGGTCGGCTTCTACCCTCTCCCCACCCTCAAGCTCGAGGCCACGCGCTTTACCGCTACTGCCGAGCAGCACCCTCTTCACAGGGGCGCCGCAACGTATCGTGCCGCCATGATGCTCCAGGCACCGGGCCAGCGCCTGGGCCAGCATACCGGAGCCTCCCCTTGGGCGGGTCGCGCCCACGTCGTGATAGAGGCTGTGAGCGCCCGCCAGGGCACCCGCCCCCACCTCTGAGGGTGGTGGGCCGCTCTGGGCGGCCATCCAACCGACCGCCGACATGACCTGGGGACTCTCGAACGTCTCACCGAGTATCTTGTCATAGCTGCCGAGCACCTGGCGCAAGAGTTCGGCCCCCGTCATCGAGGGGTCATGCTCGCCGCGCATCTGGGCGAGGGCCGTGCGCCTTGCGATGCCGCCGAACATAGCGCCGGGCGAAGGCGACTGCGCGAATATCTCGAACACCTGTTGGTTGAACTTGTGCCACTTCCGAACGAAGGCCCCGTACCGCTCGGCGTCAGGCTCCGAGATGGCGGCTATGGACTGGCAGGTGCGGTCGAGGTCTTTGTAGAAGAGGATGTGAGAGCCGTCGAGGAAGGGCGCGAAGCCCCAGGGGTCCATCTGCATGTATTCGAGGCCAAAGCGGTGCAGCCCCAGTTCTTTGATAATGGGGGTCTTGTGGACCAGGATGTGCATCACCGAGCAGGTGTCCACCTGGTAGCCGGGCCATAGCTCCTCGCTGTTGACTGCACCTCCCACCCGTGAACGTCGCTCGTAGACGGTTACCTCGTGCCCCTCACGAGCAAGGTAACAAGCACACACCAGAGCATTATGCCCCGCACCAACGACAGCCACCCGCTTTTTACTTGACATTCGACCCTCGTTCCACAGCTGAGAAGTTATATACTTATGGACCTAGTTGCTCCAGTATATACAAGATGTGGCTTTCGGTTGGGCCGAACATTGGGCCGGGTCATGGTGACCCGAACCAGGTAGTCAGCGCAGCACGCAACCCGGTATCTGTGCCGTCCCCGCCATCTCCGTCCTCCCCTACCCACGCAACGTAGCCATCGGGTCTGATCAGTGCGGCAGTGGGGGCTGCTACCTGGCCCAGGACCGGAAGCTCCCAATTGCCGGTATATTTGGCGTCGATCAACTGAACGCGATCTGCCCATGGAGTAATGTCGAAGCCGCCGGGGCCGCCAGGCTCGCTCAGGTTGAGTAGCACCGGCCGGGCCTCGTGCAGCAGGGTGAATACCCGCAGCGGACCGTTGGCGGTGACCAGGTCGAGATCGGGCATTCGGCGTCCGAGCAGCGGGTGTCCCTGGCCGAGGTCGTAATGAATGTCCAGACCGGACATCATCCCGGCGAGTCGCTTGCGTGGCTCGTCCATGCTGAGGAGCTCGGACATGATTTCGCGCAAGGCGTTGGTGCGGTCATCTGTGCGGAGCAGCGCGACTTGCGCCATCGTGTCGCGCAGCACGCGAGCAGCGACTGGGTGCCGCTCGGTATGGTAGGTATCGAGGAGGCTTTCTGGCGAGGTCTTCTTGACGACCTGGGCCAGCTTCCACCCCAGGTTCACCGCATCCTGCACACCGATATTGAGGCCCTGTCCGCCCACCGGGTAATGTACGTGTGCGGCGTCGCCCGCCAGCAGCACCCGCCCCTTGCGGTAGGAAGCCGCCTGCCGAGCCATATCGGTAAACCGGGAGATCGAGGTGGGAGAGTGGATCCCGTAATCGGTCCCATATACGCCGATGAGCGCCTCGCTGAGATCGCTCAACGTGGGTTCGGTCTTGGATCCGACGTGCTGTTCGGTCACCATGACGCGTATCGGCCCCCTATCCTTGTAGACCACCCCGCCGTCGCGGATCTCGTACTCCACCCTGCTCAGACCATGGATGCCGAGGGCGTCGCGGCGGATGCCGAATTCCGGCTCCTCTGCCATCTCTACCTCGGCGATCAGGTGGCTGGTTGTCGGGTCCCACCCTGGGAACTCGATGCCTGCGGCTTTACGGATCAGACTGCGTCCTCCGTCGCACCCGACGAGGTATTGCGCCCGCATCGACTGGCCGTCGGACAGCTCCACGTTGATGCCAGTGTCGTCCTGCGCGAAACCCGTCACCTCACGTCCGCGATAGATCGGCACCGCCAGCTCCTCGACCCAGCCGGCTAGTATAGGCTCGAGGTGGTTCTGCGACAGGGCAAGCCCGTAGTTGTGCCGGGTGGGAAAGTCGCTGATGTCCAGGGGGATCCAGGCGAAGCCTGCGACCTGGGCCACCTGCCCCTGCGAGAGGAACCGGTCAGCTATGCCACGCTGATCGAGAACCTCGATGGTGCGTGCATGCAGACCGCCTGCGCGCGAGCCGACTAGGTCCTGGCTGGCGCGCCGCTCGACAATGGCAACGTCGACCCCCACCAACGCCAACTCGCCCGCTAACATCAGCCCTGTCGGACCTCCTCCGACGATCACCACCGCATGCTGCGTCATAGCCACAATAGCCACACTCCTTCCGCTCATAGTTATTCAAGGGCATCACTTACCCCCGGTCCCGCTGAGACTATATCTCTTCGCCTAATAAAAAGGGCAGTTCGAGGGCCTTAGAGCTACGGCATGAACTCTGATGAGGACTTCATTGTACGCCAGAGCCGGTATTGCTACGTCTTTGAGCCGAAGGACTGTGACACGCTGGTAGAAGCCCGGCTGTGCAGAGGCTAATTTCTACAGCTTGTGCCTGGGAGCGCGGCTGTCATGCTTGGGAATAACAGGTAATATCGGATATTTTGGGTTGCTTGTTCCAACCCGTGCCGGCGTTATGGCGATGAAATGCGGCCACGCGCTCCAGTATACACGGGATACGCGGCACGCATCATGGCTGAGCTTGGGAGGTGTGGGCGCATGGAGATAGGTATACCCAGGTAGTCTGGGCGTTGTCCGCAAGGCAGACTATAGAGAAATGACTAGCCGCGGCCTCGCCCGTTAGACCGGGCTGCGGTGGCTACAGGCTCGCTGCTCTCGATGCGCGGGGTATAGTCCGCGGGTGCCTCGCTACCGATAATGTGCGCGGTATCGCCACCCTGGACCTGGATAGCGCGGGCGTCCGCATCCTGCGCGGTGCTTCGCCTGTCGCTCCGGGTTGCTACACCCTCTTCAGCAGCGTCCGGCCCACGGGACTCCACCAGGCGGTTGTACAGGAACTCGATCTCATCTGCGTCCAGTTGCTCCAGCCGCTTGCCGCCACAGTAACGAGCCGCGGCTTTGCTCATATGCACCTCAGCTATACCGTAGTCTTCGGCCTTGCCGAGCAGGTCGTCCAGTGAGATGGCTTTCGCTTGCGGCTCCGGCTGGGCCGGTTGCGCGGGCAGCATGCTTGGCTCGAACTGCTTGATCGGCTCCTGCGCGGTGACCTCTCTCACGAGCCTGTCATAAGTCAGGTCGACCAGTTTTCGCCCCAGCGGGTAGAGGTGGCTGACGTTAGTCTTCACCACGGTCGCCGCGTGCTGGGCGCGAAAATCCCCACCTAGCACCAGGGTCAGGTCGAAAGTCACATCGGAGTAATAGTCGGTGCCGCCAATCGTCATGATGATCAACTGCCCCGCCACGTTCTCGTCAGGCTCCTGGCCCTGGGCCGTTGCGTGCTCCGTAATCGCAACCCACCGCCTGCTGACGCGGCAGAGCAGGTCGAGCACCTTCTTGGCCTTCGTCTGCAACAACTCGACCTCGCTGGTCGTGAGCTTAGCGCCTTCACCGCGCTGCTGCTCGGCCATCTCGATGGCGCGCCCGTACAGAGTATCGAAATAGCCGTTCCACGAGTCGAGCACCAGCCCGCCGTAAACGGGCGTACCGTCCGGCCCCTTCTCATCTATGGCCCACTGGATGTCTTCAAGCAGGGTGTCAGGGTCGCTCTCGATAGCATCAAAGCGTTCGTTCACGCCGGGCACGTTGCGCGTCTTGTACTCAGTATCGAAAACGCAAATCCTGCCGATGCCTGCCTCGGACATGGATAGCGCCAGGTGAGTCTTGCCGGTGTTGCTAGGCCCTCTGAAGATGGTGACCAGCCGGCGCGAGGTCGGCCTGCGGTTCAACGGGCTTGGCCTGCTCGAACTCTGTACGTGCGCGCCCGCATCGGCACCGGAATCGTGGCTTGTAGAAGCATGTGGCATTTATAGTTACCTCCCTAACACCTGGCAATTCACCCGATTATCGCCCCTGAGAGACGTTGATTAACTCGTTATCTAGAACCTATGTTCTATCTAGCGAGTATATTGCCACAACTCCTATGCTGTCAATAGGGTTTTCCACAATCCAGCAAGTCTCTATAGTGAAGTACCTGACTAAGAGTATTTCAAAACCATTGTAGGGTCTAACCCCCGTGCATACCTGGTACTGATCTACACTCAGGGCAGGCACGGGGGCCTGCCCCTACAATACAACCTTTATCTTCTAGGTTTTGAAATGACCCCCAGGTGAGACATGTCTCACCTGCTCACTTGGCCTGAAAGCTCGGTCTATACGCCGAGACAAATTACATCGCTGGTCTTGCCCTATAGCAAGGTGTTGATTGTATAATCGTGGGACGGGCGGCATGATAGGCTGCCAACTTCCGTATGCCGAGGGTTATCCCCATAGACACATCTATTTCGCCTGGGCCAATAGCACACAATCTCGGCCTGTACCGTAGCCTGCTAGCCAGCTATCTCGCGCCGCAACGGTTACGCGTGTTGTTGTTGTCTGTCTTGTTGTTGGGTAGCATCGGATTGCAGTTGCTCAATCCGCAGATCCTACGCTCCTTCATTGCTACGGTGACCAGTCCTGGACCGCAAGGGGGCGTGCTCGGCATCGCCGCCCTCTTCCTCGTCCTTGCCATCTTCCAACAGGTGCTCTACGTTGGTGCCACCTGGGCGAGCGAGCGGGTAGCCTGGACCGCCACGAACTCTCTGCGCGCGGACCTTGCCCTTCACTGTCTGCGGCTCGACCTGGGCTTCCACAAGGCGCGCACCCCCGGCGAGCTTATAGAGCGCATCGACGGCGACGTGACCGCGCTTGCTAACTTCTTCTCGCAGTTCGTGGTGCAGATACTTGGCAGCCTTTTGCTCTTGCTGGGCGTGCTCACCGTGCTGTGGACCATGGACTGGCGCGTGGGTGGGGCGCTCACTGTCTTCGCCTTTATCACACTTGGAGCCATGCTCGGCTTGCGGACGATTGCCACTCGCTTTTGGAAGGCCCACAGGCAGGCGAGCGCCGAACTGTTCGGCTTCGTTGAAGAGCACCTGGCGGGCACGGTGGACATACGCGCCAACGGTGCCCAACCCTATGCCCTTCGCCGCCTGTACGGGTTCATGCGAGAGCGCTTCCAGACGGGGCGCAAAGCGAGGCTGGCGAGCAGCATCCCCTGGAGCATCCCCAGCCTTGCTGAGGCCCTGGGAACAGGCATGGCTTTCGCGCTGGCAGTGGCGCTTTATGCCGAGGGAGCGGACCTGGGCACCGCCTTCGTAATCTATTTTTACACCCAGGCGCTCTTCCAACCCATGCACATGCTTTCCAACCAGTTGGAAGACTTCCAGAAGGCGAGCGCCGGGGCCATCCGCGTGCAGGAGCTGATGAGCACTCACAGCGCCCTTACCGACGGCAGGCTTACCGAGTTCGCGCCGGGTGCGCCCGACATCGAGTTCCGCGACGTGACCTTCGCCTACGAAGGCGACGATAACGTGATTCGCGACCTGACGTTTCGCGTTGCGCCGGGCGAGGTGGTGGGCCTGTTGGGGCGCACCGGGTCGGGTAAGACCACCGTCACGCGCCTGCTGCTGCGCCTCTACGACCCGACAGCGGGTAGCATCAAATTGGGCGGCGTAGAGGTGCGCGATGCGGAACTGGCCGCCCTGCGACAGCGAATCGGCATGGTGACCCAGGACGTGCAGCTTTTCCGAGGCAGCATCCGCGACAACCTGACTTTCTTCGATGATACCGTACCCGAGGCGCGCATATGGGAGGCGCTGGAGTCGTTGGGGCTGGTGGAGTGGTGTCGCGCGCTGCCGCAGGGCCTGGACACTATAATCGAGGGGGGCGGCGGGTTGTCGGCGGGTGAGGCGCAGCTACTGGCCTTTACCCGCGTCTTCCTCAAAGACCCCGGCCTGGTCATCCTGGATGAGGCTTCGTCGCGGCTCGACCCCGTAACCGAGCGGCTGGTAGAGCGGGCAGTGGTTGGCTTGCTGAGGGGGCGCACCGGTATCATCATCGCCCACCGGCTCTCCACCGTGGACCGGGCCGATACGATCTTGATCCTGGAACGAGGCGCTATCGCGGAGTACGGCCCGCGCGCGGCGCTCGTCTCCGACCCCGATTCCCGCTTCTCGCAATTGTTGCGCACCGGGGTCGAGGAGGTGCTGGTATGACAGGCGCGTCCGAGACGGCCGGGGCCGATATGCCCCGCATGACGAGGCTGCAAACGCTGCGCTTTCTGTGGCGGCTAATGTGGTTTCGCGCCGGCCTTTTCTGGAGCAACTGCTTCTCGATCATAATGCTCTTCGTCACCGGGCTGGTGCCCGGCTTCGTCGCACAGCAGTTCTTCAACCAGCTACCGCAGGGCGGCAATCCTGACCTGCTGTGGCTGCTTGCGCTGCTGGTGATGTCGGCGCTTGGGCGCATCACCTTCCTGGTTGGGTGCCAGCTAACTAACGCTCCCTTCATGCTCAGCGCCGAGTCGTTGATGCAGAAGAACATGTTCCGCCGCATACTCAGCCTGCCGGCGGCGCGCGCCCTGCCCGATTCGCCCGGCGAAGCCGTGAGCCGCTTCCGCGACGACACCTCCGGCGTTACGGACGCGATGATTACCCTCAACGACTTCATCGCCTCCACAGTCTTCGCTGTGATTGCCTTCATAATTATGGCGCGCATCAACCTGACGATCACGTTGGGGGTCTTCCTGCCTCTCTCGGTGGTGGGCCTCATAGCCAACCTGGCGATGCGGCGCATCGAGATCTATCGCAGGGCCAACCGCGAAGCCACAGGCAAGGTGACCGGGTTCCTGGGCGAGGTCTTCGGGGCGGTGCAGGCGGTGCAGGTCGCCGGGGCGGACGAGGCAGTCAACGCGCAGTTCCGCAGGCTCAACAACGCCCGCTTGCACATGGCCGTGCGCGACCGGGTGTTCGACCAGATGCTTCACTCGATCTTCTGGAACGCCGTCAACTTTGGGCTTGGCTTTATCCTCTTGTTCTCCGCGCAAGCGATGCAGGACGGCAGCTTCACGGTCGGTGATTTCGCCCTTTTCGCCTATTTTTTGGGCTGGATAACCGATTTTACGTCGTTATTCGGCGTGATCGTGGCGCGCTACAAGCAGGCGGGCGTGTCGTTCGCTCGGATGATCCGGCTGATGAGCGGCGCGCCCCCGGAGACGCTCGTGGAGCCGAGTCCCGTCTACCTGAGCGGCCCCTATCCCGATATGCCGGGCGTACCGCCGCACGCCGCTGGAAGACTCGACACCCTGGAAGTGGCGGGTCTAACGTACGTGCACACGGATAGCGGGCGCGGCGTGCGTGAGGTTAGCTTCCGCCTGGAGCGGGGGTCGTTTACCGTCATTACGGGGCGCATAGGCTCCGGCAAGACCACGCTATTGCAGGCGCTGCTTGGCTTGCTGCCCGGCGAGGGCACGATAAGCTGGAACGGCGGGCCTGTGGACAATCCAGCCTCCTTCTTTGTGCCGCCGCAGACCGCCTACACGCCGCAGGTGCCCCGGTTGTTCAGCGACACGCTCGGCAACAACATACTTATGGGCCTGCCGCAGGAGGGGGTGGACCTCAGCCAGGCGTTGCACCTGGCGGTCATGGAGCCGGACATCGCGGGCATGCCGAATGGCCTGGATAGCCTTGTTGGTTCGCGAGGAGTGAGGCTGTCGGGTGGGCAGGTGCAGCGGGCGGCAGCCGCGCGCATGTTCGTGCGCCGGCCGGACCTGCTGGTGTTCGACGATCTCTCCAGCGCCCTCGACGTTGAGACCGAAGCCACCCTCTGGGAACGCGTCTTCGCCCAGCCCGACGCCACCGTGCTTGCCGTCTCGCACCGGCGGGCCGCCCTCCGCTGCGCCGATAAAATTATAGTGCTCAAAGATGGTGCGCTGGAGGCCATCGGTACCCTGCCGGAGCTTCTCGCCACGTCCAGGGAAATGCAGCACCTCTGGCACGGTGGGGAAGCGGCTGAGGCAGAAGGGCAGGATATCGAAGCTCCAGGCTCTAAGCGTGCGTTAGAAGTTCTCGCATAGAGCGTAATTGCGCACTCACAGGATAGAGATACAGGACAGGGACGTTTCTCGCACGGCTGTCTAGAAGTCACCGCACGAATAAGCAAGGGGAAAGAGCAGCAAAGCCCCTACTTTGTCATTCTGAGTACAACACCAACTAAGTTGTGTACATTTAGCCGGGCGGTTGAAACCACGGGCTAGCCTTACAAATTGCCCCTCCGGGCACTGCGCCTCTCTGGTAATAACTTTGTTGGTCATGTACTGAGCGCAGCGAAGAATCTCGTCCCTCACGACCCAAATACCACCTTTCTGTCAGCCACAGAGTCCCATAAGAAAGAGGAAACACAGCGGTAGAGGACGAGATTCTTCGCTGCGCTCAGAATGACAGGATGGGGCTTTGCCGCTTCTATTCGACTGCGATATTTATCAAAGAGCTTCTAGTAAAGGACCTTGGTATGTTCCAGGGCCAGGTTCGCTAGCCTCGCATCGCCTTCGATCTGCACGAGGCCAAGGGCCTTCACTTCATCGGGCTTGATTCGACCGGACGCCAGCAGGTTGAAGTCGAGAACGTCCATCCTGATGGTAGCGGTGGGAGAAGGATGAGTGCCAACCTTGTAAGTGCCGCCTGCTGCGCCACGTAGGTCGTACAGCACCGAGGCCCCTCCCAGCTTGCGTGGCAACGAGCGGGCGAGATCGAGCACGACCAGGGCCACGATGCGGCCGTCATGTTCGGGCGTCAGACCCATCTCACGTCCTGTAGCGCGGCTAATGTCGAGCCTGTGCATCCATAGGTCTCTCGAATATATCGTATCGAGCAGGTAACCTACCGAGATGAAGCCGAATGCCCCCGCAGGTACCCGTAGGGCACGCAAAGGTGCGGGGATTTTGGAGCGCGTTCTAAGGGCTTTCGGCCCCACTTCACGTAGCTCTGATATCAGCTCTTCAGGAGTGTGCGCCCGCCGGTCCTCTACCTGCACGGCGTTTACCAGGTCCACCAGCTCGGTGAATCTGCCTTTGTAGGGCTTATGGGACCAAGGGCTATACTGGCGTTTGAATTGCGCCCAGCTTGTGTATCCGGCCAATCCCCCGGCGATGTGGGACACCATGCTCCTTACGTCCCACAAGGTACACCCCGTCGGCCTCTGCCAATCGTCCGCACCGAGAGACCGCAGCAGGGGCAAGAGCAGCTCGTACTCGTCACGCGCCAACTTATAGGCTTCCCGGCGTGTGACCGCGGGAATACGCGCGGCTTCACGCTTGGGCAGGGCCGGTAACACGGTCTCGGTGCGCTCAAGGTAGGTCTGAGTTTGTGCGGCTTGCATCTTTATTCTTCCCTCCCTATATCTTCTATTGACTTCGCACCCCAGGCGGACTTAAATAGCTCCACTGCCGTCGGTATGAGCGCGCCGAAGCGGCCCTCACCGGCGGGCAGGTGTGGCTCGTTAGCGATGTGTAACGCGGTCAGACCATGTTGTAAAGCGATTATGAGGTCGGTGGCCTGGTTGAAGGGGACCGGCAGGACTATGCCATGGGCGCGAAAGGCTCCCTCTACGATGGCGTTCGCCTCAGCGAGAAGCGACAAACTCGCCTGCATGCTCGCCTCAGATGGAGTGAAGCCCGGCACCGGCCGCTCGAACACCAGCTGGTACAACTCGGGGCATTCCTGGGCGAAAGCCATATACGTTTCGAGGGCCACTGTGAGTCGCTCCCACAGAAGTAGCGGTTCGGACATGGCCCCTCGGAAGCGCTCGGCAAAGAGTTCAATCCCGAGGAGAAAGAGCGCGTCGTAGAGGGCCGCTTTGCCGCTGAAGTAGGCGTAGAGGGATGGCGTGCGCAAACCTACGCGCCTTGCTACTTCGTTGAGGTTGAGGGCCGCGGCGCCTTCTTCGCGCATGATCGCCCTGGACGCGTCAAGGATCGCGGTCAACATCTCATTGCGGTTGCGTTGTCTGCGCTCCACAGGCGACAGGACTGCTTTTTGGTTCGCTTCGCGTATCACTGCTGCTCCCCTTATCTAATAATATTAGATGAAGCTAATACTATTAGATTAGCATGAGATCGGGGAATTGTCAATACCCTGTCTGCACATATCTACCCTTTGTGTGCTCAGCATAAAGATAGCAGTGCTTATACTTGGAACAGTCAGTCTGAGGCAGTGGCTCGTGGTTGAGTCGGCGGACTGGTATCCTTGATCCAGAGGCGCGGCCACTGGTCGAGGCTGTCTACCACCTGGCCCTCCACGAGCAGCCTGTACATCGGCTCCCCTGGAAAGTCGCCGTAGTAGAGCGTGTACACGGCCCCGCCCAACTCCGTGCTGTACGGGCACTCCGGGTCTCCGGTGGGCCGCCAGGTCATTTGGGTGCTCTGCCGGTCGTACGACGCTGAACGGCGCAACTCTTTGACCAGCCGCTGGAACGTGTGCTCAGACAGTTCCTCGACACCTGGGTCCCCCGAAGCTACACGCGGGAGCAGGGCAGGGTCGGGCACGAACGCCCCCGTACTAAGGTCCAGCACGAGGGCAACAGAGGCAGACGGGCCGGTGCTCTCTACCTTCACCGGGCGGTCCTCAACGGCATAGTACCGCACCTGCTTGGGTGATTGAAGCTCCATCATCGCGCTACCGGACCACCAGCAGGCAAGTAGCACAGGGCTTCGCACCGGGTACGTAGTTGGCCGGTCCAGAGCGTCACGGGGCCGAAGCCTCTCGTCGTGCCAGCCACTCCGAGGCCTCCCGGCGAACGGAAGGGGATTCCCAGCGTGCCAGCCTCTCCAGGACGCCGAGTGTGGCCGGGCCTGTGCCGGAACCCAGGGCGTATGCGACCTCACGTAACGTACGGTCGCGTACGTGGTCGGATGAGAGCAGGGCCTCAGCGCGGTCGGCGGCCCCTGCGTCGTCAAGCATGGCGAGCGGACCAAGCAGGAAGGCAATCTGGGTCGGGAGGTCGAAGCCGAGCCAGCCGTTCCGCGTGACGGCAAGCGCCTGGTCGATGGCCCAGGTGATAGTCGGCATTTCAGTGCGTGCGAGGTCAGGATCAAGGTCCAGTAGTATGAACATCGAGCGGTCGAAGTAGACCCGGTGGTAGATCACCAGCAGGTCGTACACGGCGAGCCTGCGCAGGCGGGCCGCAACCTCACCAAGCGGTATGTATTGTTGGGCGGTACGCAGCGAATCGGTGAGCAGCACGAAGGCCGAGTCCACGCCGGAGAAGCGGTCTATCTCCACGGGCGCACCTACCCACGGCACCGCCCCCGGACCGCGCGCCCACTCTATCACCTTAAGGAGGCCATCGCGCACGCCCCACGATGCCAGCATCGCGCACGCGTGGAGCTGCTCCAACGGCGAGCCGGTGTCGAGCAGTTGCCGGAGCACCGGAAAGCGAGCCGAGTAATCGCGGTCGAGGCCGTCCGCTATCACGTCATCGAGGCTCAAATGCCGGCCATCGAGGTCTGTGTAGAGCAGTTCGTCCGGGGTCATGGCGGTCCTGTCCGGCTAATCGCCTGCCCTGGTAGCGCGTCCGGCATGGTCCGCAGGTGGCCTTACCTCGCCCGCCAATGCAAAGGCAACAGCCTCCTCAAGCGGCAGGGCCTGCCCAAGGTGCCAGGCGGCGTTGAATCCTGCCTCTCCAAGCTGAGACTGAAGGTCGTTGACGATTAAGTCCTGCTTTGCCTGGGCCGATGGGGATAGGGGGCAACTAATGGCCTGGCGCAGGGCTTGTGCCGCTCCATACAGTTCCGCGGCTCGCCTGGCCTCCCCCTCTCTGTACGCCAGCCTTGCAAACCCCTCCAGGGAGAAAGCGTACCCCCATTTATCACCCAGATCCTGCCGCATCTTAAGGCTCTCCACCTGGAGTTGGCGGGCCGGTGCGTATTCCCCCTGGGCCGTGAGTACTTCCCCCAGGTTGCAGAGGCTGTCAGCTATACCGCTTTTGTGTCCCAGCTCGCGCTCTAGGGCCAGGCTCTCCTCAAACTGTAGGCGGGCTGTAGCATAGTCACCCTGCCCCCAGGCTACGCCCCCCAGGTTGTTGAGGGCCGTAGCGATACCGCGCTTGTTGCCCAGCTCGCGCATCAGCGCCAGGCTCTCCTCCTGGAAGCGACGCGCCTCGTCACGTTCCCCCAGGTGCCTCGACACAGCCGCCAGGTTGCTCAGGGAGGCAGCGATAGCCTGTTTGTCTCCTAGCTCTTGCCTCACCGCCAGGCTTTCACCAAATAGCCGGCGAGCCGTGACGTAATCCCCCATATTCCAGGCTATGGTCCCCAGGTTATTGAGGGAGGCGGCGATGCCCTTCTTATCGCCCAGTTCCTGTCTCAAGGCCAGGCTTTCATCAAACAAGAGGCGAGCGCGGCCGAAGTCTCCCTGATACCTGGCGAGCGTGCCAGCCCCGCTTAGAACCTTGGCCCGCACGGCAGGTGACGCGGCAGTACCCCTCTCCAACGCTGTTTCCATCCACTTACGCCCTTCGCTCAGGTGGCTGTGCATCTCCCAAAAGCGCCCCAGCGCAGCACACAGGCGTAGGGCGATTTCCGCTCTTTCGCCGTTATCACCGAGGCTATCGACTTGTGCTTGCCCAAGCGACCATTGCAGCGCCGCCCGCAGGTTGTCATGCTCTTGCTCCAGGCGGTCCAGCCACTCCCTCTGTTGGGCGCCGCCCAGTTCCGGTTCGGCTGTTTCCGCCAGCGCCAGGTAATATTCGGCGTGCCAATATCGTATTTGCTCTGCTTCTGCGCTACTTTCCAGTCTTTCCTTTGCGTATTCGCGGATTGTTTCCAGCATCTCGAAGCGTGGTTCCCAGTCCAGGCTTATGTCTTCTTTCTCCTGGCCGCTCTGCCTCACCAGGCTCTTGTCAAGCAGCGATTCTACCCCTTCCAACACGTCTACTGTCAGGTCGCCCTTCGCGTTGCACACCGCTTCCGCCGCTGCTATCGTGCTGCCACCCACGAACACACCCAGGCGGGCGAACAGCTTTTGCTCCCCCGCTTCGAGCAGGTTGTAGCTCCACTCTATGGCGGCGCGCAACGTCTGGTGGCGGGATGGTAAGTCGCGCGCTCCCCCCGCGGCCAGGTGTAGAGAGTTGCGCCCCGCCGCACCGATGAGCCGGGACAGGATCGCCTTCGGCGGCAGCAGCTTGCTACGGGCCGCGACCAACTCTATCGCCAGGGGCAGGCCGTCCAAACGGGCGCATATAGCAGCCACCGTCCTGGCGTTCTCTTCCGTGAGCCTGAAGCTGCTTACAGCTTGCGCGCGCTCCACGAACAACTGCACCGCCGCGTAACCGGCTAAGTCTTCTACCGTGGGAAGATGCCCCTCGCGCGGTAATCCCAGCGGCGGCACGTTGAACTGCCTCTCGCCACGCAAGCGTAGCGCCTCCCGGCTCGTCACCAGCACCTTCAACTCAGGACATCTTGCCAGCAGCTCGCCCACGAGATCGGCCGCGGTTACTACCTGCTCGAAATTGTCAAGCAAGAGCAGCGTTCTAGCATGTTGGAGGTGCTGTATCAGCTTGGCCTGTGCCGGCTCGTCGCCGGTCTCTTTCAGCCCGAGGACCTGGGCAATCGCGGAAGCAACCAGGGGTGGCGCGCTCACGGGGGCCAGGGGCACGAAGAAGACGCCCTCGGGGAACTCGTCAAGCAGGTCTCCCGCTACTTCCAGGGCCAGACGGGTCTTGCCGATGCCGGGGGGACCGAGCAGCGTGAGCAGGCGCACTCCGTCGGTCAAGAGCCGGGTGCGCGCCTTCTCTACTTCTGCTGTACGTCCGATTAGCGGAGTGGGTGAGGCAGGTAGATTACTGGGGGTCTGTGGCGCGTCGCTCTTTGGTGCGTGCACGACTAACTCGCCCGCGCCCGCGCCTGTGCGCGCGAGGTGCATGAAGGCGGGGCGCTGGTCGGCGGGCACGCGTAAGGCATCGGCCAGTAACTCCACTACCTGCCGAGAAGGCTTACGGTCACCCGTTTCGAGCTTGCGTATGGTCCATACGGAGCAGCCTACCCGCTCCGCCAGGTCCTCTTGCATGAGGTCCAGCGCCTTGCGCCGCTCCTTGAGCAATTGGCTGAACGTGAGTACCTCGCCTGTCAAAGCGACCCTCCATCCCTTATTAACACATCTTTACTGACGCCATCTTAGAGCGTCTTTCAACACCCATGTAATCTTGTAAAAGCAAGGTATGGCTAAACAGGCATCTACTCTAGAAGAAGATTAGATATTCGCTGGACTGTTCTTCATTTAAGCTTTATCCCTATCTGCTACACCCATCTCAATCGAGGTCTTGAAGCACATTGTATGCTTGTCCAGGTCTGTTCGCTGTGGATGGCGCAACAAGTCGCAGGACAGTTGCTACTACCTGATCCAGAGGCGCGCTGGTGTCGATCTCGTACCCGGCGACCTTTCTCAGCAGTGGCTCGACGGTCTGTTGCAGATCCAGCACACGGGCGACTTCGTCTGGATGCTTGCCATAATCATTATTTGTCCTGGTAGCCAACCTGTCAACTATCACCTCGGCTGGCGCGCTCAGTAGAACTATATGGTCAAATTGCGGGAAAAACTTCACCATGTTCTCCGCGCACCCACTCACGAATAAAACGTCGGCGTCTTCTGTAGCTAATAGGGCTGCAATGCGCTCCTCACGCCATACCCAATCCTGGCCCGGTTTCACGGGTGTACCGGCTATCCCAGAACTGCTGACCTCTACCCATTGGGACCACTCGCCGGAGTCTGCATCGATGGCTTTGTAGCCGCGCGCGGCAAGCTCGCAGATTAGCGTTGACTGGCCGGTGCCTGACATCCCCGTAATAAGGACCCTCTTCAAGCCGCTACCCCATAGTTCACTACCCGATTTTACTTCCCCGACATCCTGATTCTACAGCATTGAACGGGTTTTGAAAGACGCTGTTAGCACGACCTGTGCGACTTTTTGTGCGAATCAGGGTGCGACCCATTATAGCCTATCTTCCCCCACAATGGACCTGGGCGGGAAAGACACCCGCCGACGTTCCAGACCAGCCAATTCTAACACGACATTAGGAGGAAATGGAATGAAAATCGAGGTACGCAAGTTATATCGCACGCTGATTGTAGCACTCGCCGCGACAGCATTGATACCGGCAGCCGCCTTCGCGCAGCCCGGCCCACCCCCGGCTTTATTGATTGACCAGCCCCCGGAGCTTGCATCGGTGCGGGCCAAGTTCGAGAACATGAGCGCCGACCAGGCAATCGCGGCCGGGTACATATCAACCCACGAGTGTGTCAGTTCGCCCTTCGGCAACATGGGCATCCACTTCATCCACCCGCAGCTGTTTGATAGCCAGGTCAGGAGCGGGCAGATGGACCCGCAGAACCCGCCCGTCCTGCTGGTAGATGCCAACGACCGTGTGGTCGGCCTGGAGTGGGAGACGACCCAGAACACCCCACCGCCCACGTTCCTGGGCCAGCCGGTGCCGCTCCAGCCTGGACACCCAGGCATGGAAGAGGACCACTACATGGTGCATATCTTCTTCAAGCCCAACAACAAGCTGCTGCTCGGCCCCTTTGATCCCGACGTCAAGTGCCCCGCCAATGGCGCGGGTGGCCCGCCTGAGGGTACTGCCGGTGGCTCTACCGTAGGCATGCCGAGGACCGGCAACTCAGCAGCGGACCTGGTAACACTGCCCCTCGTCATAGCAGCCGGACTGGCAATACTGGCGGCAGGTGCCACGCTCCGCAGGCGCAAGGCGTAACGCGTCGAAGCAGCACCGGCATGGCAGTTACCTGCTGTGTCCGGTGCTGCTGAGGGGCAAGTGATGTGAGTTGGCCCGCCGGTAAGTTGGAGACCCGAAACCTGAGTGCGACACGCACCCAAGCACTATACATTCTAGCCCAGCTTACCGCCGGACACCACATGGCACGACCGGCCGACTGATGAAGGAGAGGCATATAAATGCCGCAGAATCCAGATATTGAGCCTCATAATAATGCACAAGCACAGGCACAGGCTCAGACACAGCATAACAACGATAGTCCATCGCACCTATTCCTGGTGCGGCTGTGGGCGGAGAGCAATAACGAAGGTGAGGCGGTGTGGTGCGGCAAGGTGCAGCACGTTACGAAGGGCAAGGCCAACCAATTCAGGGACTGGTCCACCCTGATAGACCATTTGATGGCAATGCTACCCAACGCGGAGCGGGTCCGCTACCACAGCGACGTGGAAGACTAACACGACACTGGCGACAACACCCTATACTCAACCCCTAGCAGATAAGGAGTCGAACCATGCAAGCCAATATTGGAACACGATCAGCGCAGACGGCACCGGCAAATCAGATGTACATGGTGGCCGGGATAAGCGCCTTGCTCTACATTATAGTGAGTCTCGCAACGCTAGCTTTCACCGATTGGAACAACCCGGCGGCTACGAATACCATCCTCATGGTCCTGGGTGTGCTTAGCTTTGTCGTCCTGCTCCCGGTGGTACTGGCAGTTTACCAGCATTTGCGCCCGGCTTCCGCCGCGGTCAGCAGCATTGCAGTAGTATCGGGTGTGCTGGCGCTGATCGGGGGCGCTACGGGCAGCGCGCTTGGCTACGACACCACGATAGGCATAATCGGCGGGTTGTTCGCCAGCTTCGGGATGCTCTTGTTCTTCGGCCTATCGGGCTACCTGGCCCTTACCAGCAAGCTCCTTCCGGCTGGCTGGGCTATCCTGAGCATCGTGCTGGGAATACTGGCCGTTAGCGCCGGAATCGTATCCGGGGTTGCCGGTTCAAACAGCGACATAACAGGCTACACGTGGACCGCCTTCGGCCTGGCAACCATTATATGGGCGGCCTGGACGGCAGTGGAGTTCATGCGCAGAGGGCGTGCGGCTTCCACCACCGTGTAGGGAAGCATTTTACGAAACAGCGGCGCAGGCACACGTTATCGTTTCGCCTGCGCCGCTGTTTCGTGGATTCTCACAAGCGCAAACTCTGCATGGGGAGTATTGTACGCTTCCGGGCTTGAGCGCAGAAAGACCTTTCACCGGCTAGTACCTGCGCGGATTGGGGCCATGACTTCTTCCACGAAGCGGCGGACCTTACCGGCGTCGGTGACGTGGCCGAAGCCAAGTATAAACTGGCGAACCCCCAGGTCGAGTAGAGGTCGCAGTTGAGCGATCCAGTGATCGGAGTCTTCACGCGATTCGGGGAGGCGGCCATTTTCGATAGTGAAGCTTTGCAATACAGCTTCGGGGTCGCGCCCTGCTTCAGCCGCGTGCTTGCGTACGATATCGCGCTTGCGGCTGTAGCCCTCCAGGTCTATTTCCTCTAATGCACCCCCATGATAACGGTCCCATATATCGGCTACCCGGCCCACCAATGGTAGTACCAATTTTTCGCCGCCCCCACCTATCATGACAGGGGGAGGCACACTCGGACGTGGCTCGCAGTACGCCTTTTCAATCCGGTAATGTTGACCCTGGAAGGTAGGGGCCTCTTGAGTCCACATCAGCCGCAGGATTTGCACGGCCTCATCAAGCTGCTGAACGCGAGTCGGGGTGGGCGGGAAGGGATAATCGTATGCCGCGTATTCGGGACCGCGCCAGCCCGCCCCGATGCCCATGATGAAGCGCCCCTCGCTTAAGACTTGCAGGGTCGCGGACATTTTCGCCAGCAAAGCCGGGTTGCGATAGCCGACACCCAGCACAATCGGGCCGACGTGCAGCCTGGGGTAGCGCGCGGCCAGCCATGTGAGCGTGGTCATGCACTCCAGCCACGCATGCGCGGGGTCGCGAAAGGCGTAGAAATGGTCCTGCACCCAGATGGAGTCGAAGTGCTCCGCCACGAAGGGCAGAACGTCGCGCTCCTCCGACATTACCAGGGGTATTTCCTCTTGCCCCGGCACCCCTTCAGCACTCATGAACCATCCGAATGTTATAGCGTGTGCGGGGTCTTGCTGCATGAACGTCTCCTCGAGAGTGGCCGCTTGCGTGGTGGGTCAACCGCCGTTGGGCATAGCCAGGTGGTTTTCAGGTAATCAGGGAGGCTTCATCACCTCTTAGCACATACGAGGCCAATAAGAGCCGCAAGTTATTACACGCCATGACGTGCATAATGGGTCAGGTGTATGTTGTGTGTCCAGGCCCACTCAGGGATGTCTAACGCAGAGGCCGTTGTGCGGTAAGCATGAGAGGTTGAGCAGGCGCGATAGGGCACAATAATTGCACTGAGGCAATCCACTTAACAGAAGTCAGGTACGAGCCGCTGGGAGCATGTAGAGGAGCAAGACGCAGAGGCGAACTTTGCTGTTGAGGGTGGTGATCCTGGTTCTGCCGCGATTACGGCCTCTCTAGGCTATAACAAAATGAGTATTGTATGAGGAGTAACTAGCTAAATGGGTACCACTATCTCCAACACGACCTTCCCCGAATCACATAGAGACTTACTTACATCCCCTGTTGCTGTGTTAGCGACCATTGGGCGTGACGGTTACCCGCAGGTGAGCGCCATATGGTTCCTGTTCGATGAGGATGACGGAGCACTGAAGCTTTCATTAAACACGGCACGCCAAAAGGTCAGGAACCTGCAAGAGCGCCCGGAGTGTACCTTGTTTATCCTGGACCCTGCTAATCCCTATCGCACGATAGAAATAAGGGCACGCGCGGAGTTGAGTCCCGACGCTGATTACAGCCTGGCCGATAAAGTTGGCAGCAAGTACGGTGGTACTGACTTTCGTACAATAGACGGCCCCGGAGAGAGCCGGGTGGCGGTTACACTTCAGCCTGTAAAGATCAACACCTGGGGCAACGCTAACCCGTAAGCAAAGGACATGGTGCAGGAGGCGTTAACTTCTCAACCAATTCCGCCACCTGCATCCTGGCCGGCGGCCTCGAACAGCGTTATCTGCATCCCATCGGGGTCTTGCAGCCGCACGTTACGGTCGCCCCACGGAGTAACCACAGGTGCGTGCACCAGCGTAGCTCCCCAGGCCAGCAGTCGCTCCAACGCGGCGTCCAGATCGGGCACCCTGAGCGCGAAGCGTATCTGCCCGCTCACTCGCTGCTCCGCCTCTATTTGGTCGACCACCTCGGCCTGACGCTCATCGAAGACTTCAAGTGTGCCCCTTCCCATGAGGAACAGCACTGCCCGGCCTCCGTCGTTCGCCCAGAGCGCCGCCGGGTCCAGACCCAGCCCGTCGCGGTAGAAGCGCACCAGGCGGTCGTAGTCCGAGGTGGTAAGGGCGACCCGCAACTCCAGCACAGGGCCTCCACCATTGGGTTCTGAAGACATAGTCACTCCTTCGTGGTGCTTGCTTTAGCCTCTGAAACGTAGCTGCATAGGCGTGCGCGGTAAGTTAGCGCCAATCTATCCGCTTGCCCGTAACAAGCGGGTAGAGGAGCAGCACGGCAAGGTAGAGCAGATAAGCAAGGATGGGTAACGCCACTAGGGCTATTGCCAGCGCGACCAGAGTTGACCAAGGCTGCGGCAACCCGAACAGTGTCGGTCCGCTCCAATTGAGCACGAGCCACGCTATGCCCCCCAGTAGCGCCAACCGCACAGCTATCAATAGGATGCCCCTACCGTAGACCTGTAACCGCCACATGTTACCCTCTTTAGAGACGGCCCTTTCTACCACCTATTCTACAACACAGGCATTCCTCCGGTATAGGCGCAGGGGAAAGTTGTGAGGGGCGATGGTGCCCGTATCGATTGCGTGTCTTCCGGCGACCTCAGCGTAGCCCTCAAGCGCTTGTATCCGGCCTGAGTCACCACAATTTCAGAGCGCATCTTGCATTCGACCCTCCTTGGCTCCCCGGAAAATGCCATCAAACTATTGCCGCTAACCTATTGACAAGCAACAGTTGTGATGCTATTATGGGAGCGCTCCCATGAAGTGAGCGGGCCACCCTCACATACTCTGTGCCTGTGCGCGGCGTAAAGTAGCTGTCTGCTACGATTTATGAGAGCGTTCCCATGAAGTTGCAGGGGATAAACGATAAATGTCGACCACTCTAGAGGAAATCGCCAAGCAGGCCGGGGTGTCGCGCTCCACGGTTTCCCGCGTGATGAACGATCACCCCAGCGTCGACCAGGACACCCGCGCCCGCGTCAGGTCCGTGGCGGAAAGGCTGAACTACCAGCCTAACGTGGCGGCCCGCAGCCTGGCGGTGGGACGGACCAACGTCATCGGCCTCGTCATCCCTATGGGAGTTTCCGCCCTCTTTACCGACCCCTACTTCCCTCTGCTGATCCAGGGCATAACCTCCGCCTGCAACGCCAACGAACACTCAGTTATGCTCTGGCTTGCCGAGCCTGAATACGAGCGCCGCACCATCCGTCAGGTGCTCCAGGGTGGCCTCATAGACGGCGTAATCCTGGCGTCCGCCCTGATGGAGGACCCGATGCTCGAAGCGCTACAGAGGCGCGGCCTGCCCTTCATCATGGTGGGCCGCCTCCCCAGTGACAATCAGATCAGCTACGTAGACGTAGACAACGTGAACAGCGCCCGCGAAATGGTCTCTTACCTGCTGCGCCTGGGCCATCGCCGTGTCGCCACGATTGCCGGGCCAACCAACATGATCGCCGGGTCGGACCGCCTGGAAGGCTACCGGCTGGCGCTGCGCAACCGGGGCCTCACTCCCGACCCGGCCTTGATTGTCGAAGCCGACTTTACGGAAGAAGGCGGGTACGTGGCGATGCAGCGGCTGCTACCCCAGGCACCGAACGCGGTGTTCGTCGCCAGCGACGCTATGGCGATAGGCGCGATGCGGGCGCTGCGAGAAGCGGGTTTGCGCGTCCCAGACGATATAGCCATCGCCGGGTTCGATGATATACCCATGTCCGCCCGAATGGAGCCGACCCTCACCACGGTCCGCCAGCCGATTCAGCGTATGGGTTCGCTGGCAGCCGAGACATTGATTGACATGATCAGCCATCCCCATCCTCAGCCCCGCCGCATCATCCTGCCCACTGAGTTAGTCATAAGAGAATCGAGCGGTTTCGCCCCGAACAGGTAAACGGCAACAACGCCATTTGTCCTGACCGAACGCCACCATTAATTAGAGTTCGGTCTATCGTAAAGACAAAACTTACATCTGAATATGGTCAACCCGTCTTTCTTCAAACCCCGAATTACCATGTTCACGAGCCAAAGGAGGTGGTGGCACTAAATAGACCAGGCATGAAAGTGTTGTACCTATAACACTGACCACGAAGTGCTCTGACCCAAAGGAGGGTATAGAAAATGTCGAAGTCGAAATCACGCGTCGTATGGTTGGCAGTCCTGGCTTTAATACTCTTGCCATTGCTGGCCGCATGCGGAGGCACCACGCCCGCCGCTACTCCTATAGCCACCACCGCCGCGACAACCGCTCCCGAGGTTGCCCCGACGAACACCACCGGCCCCGCAGCCGCCGATCCCACCGACACAACCGAAGCCTCGGCTGACCCCACCGATACAGCCGCCCCGGTAGCGGCGGTATCCCCTACCGTCCCGGCGACTGTTGTGGCCGGTGGTGAGGGTTGCGCCGCCAGCGCCACCAAGCTGACCTGGTACGTCGGCCTCGGCGCGGGCGCGGACGCGGACGTCATACCGAAAGAAACGGCCTGGGTAGACAAATTCAACAAGTCGCAGACCGAAGCCTGTTTGACGCTGCAAGTCGTCCACAACCCCGAGTCGTATGACACGCTCAAGGCGCAGCTTGCTGCCGGCACCGCTCCTGATATTGTCGGCCCTGTAGGTAAAGCAGGACGCGCCAGCTTCCAGGGTGCCTGGGCAGACGTGGAAAAGCTGGCTACAGGCGCAAGTTATGACCTGAGCCAGTACGACCCGGATTTGCTCGAGTTCACCAAGGACGAGGGCGTGCTGGTTGGTATCCCATTCGCGCTCTTCCCTAGCTTCATTTACTACAACAAAGACCTGTTTGACGAGGCCAAGCTGCCCTATCCCCCGCACAAGGTGGGCGAGCAGTACGACGGCAAGGAATGGAACCTGGAGACCATGAGCGAGCTTGCTCAGAAGCTCACGGTGGACGAAGCGGGCAACGACGCGACCGACCCGGCCTTCGACCCTGAGAACGTCACGCAGTTCGGCTACTACGAGCAGTTCACCGATGCGCGTGGTATCGCTACCCTCTTCGGCGGCGGGCTGCCCTACGAGGAGTCCGACCCCAAGACCGCCAAGATCCCCGATCACTGGCGCGATGCCTGGAAGTGGTATTATGACAGCGTCTGGACCAACCACTTCTCGCCCAACGACGACTACCAGCAGAGCGAGCAGCTAGCCAAGGGCAACCCGTTCTCGTCCGGCAACGTGGCGATGGCGCACACCCACTCATGGTACACCTGCTGCTTCGATCTGAAGGAGACCAACTGGGATATAGCGGTGATGCCCACGATCAACGGCAAGATCACGGCCAAGCTGCATGGCGATACCTTCGCCATCCTGGAGCAGAGCAAGAACAAGGAAGCCGCCTTCAAGGTGCTGAGCCAGATGGTGGTGGACGAGGAACTCTACCAGATCTACGGCGGTATGCCCGCAACAGAGGAACAGCGACCTGCCTTCTTCGCGGCGTTCGATGAGCGCGTCGCTCCCAACAAGGTCGACTGGACCGTGGCAGAACAGATGCTTGGGTACCCGGACCTGCCCAACCACGAGTCCTGGACGCCCAACCTGATCAAGGCCAACGACCTGTTCGGCAAGTTCCGCAAGCTGCTGGACCAGACGCCCAACCTGAATGTGGACCAGGAGATCGACAAGCTCGAGTCCGAACTGGACACCATATTCAAGGAAGCGCCGGACCAGTAACGTAGAATGATCGGCCCTGCTTACTTCTTCGCGCTGCCTGCTATGCATGGCGGCGCGAAGAGGTAGGAGTCAAGGAGTTACAAACATGAGAGCTGCGGACTTGCTATCGGCTCGCGGGGCCCCTAGGAGGCGGCAGGCACCAATGGGCCGCATTCGCACCCGGTGGGGCTGGTTCTTCCTGTCGCCCTGGCTCATAGGCTTCGTGGCCTTCCAGGCCCTGCCCATCGTCGCTACTATATTCCTATCGTTCACCGACTATAGCGCGACGAAGGAATTCGCCCCCGGCAACTTCAACATGGTGGGGCTGGACAACTACGGGCGCTTGTTCAGCGACCCACAGCTACTCCAATCCCTCGGCGTGACTATAAAGTTCGCCCTGATAGCCGTGCCCATCGGGCTGGTGATACCGCTCTCCTTCGCCCTGCTCGTGAACTCAAAGCACCTGATGGCGCCCAACGTCTTCAGAACGCTTTACTTTCTGCCCACCGTAATCCCCATCGTGGCCGGCGTGATGGTCTTCCAGGGCGTACTGAACGCCCAGTCCGGCTGGATCAATCTCATGCTGGAGGCGATTGGCCTGGAGGGGCCGCGCTGGCTGAGCGATCCCCAATGGGCAGTGCCCGCGCTGAATCTCCTCGGCCTGTGGGGTGTGGGCAACGCGATGCTGATCTTGCTCGCCTCGCTCCAGGGCGTGCCGACCGAACTGTACGACGCCTCCACCATAGACGGGGCGAACGGCGTACAACGCTTCCGCTACATCACACTTCCCATGATATCGCCCGTTATTTTCTACAACGTCACCCTGGGAATCATCGGCGCCTTTCAGTATTTCGTCGCGGCCATGCTCATCGGCGGGCGTAACGGCGACCCTCAAGGGGCTACACTGTTCTATAACCTGCACTTCTACCGCCAGGCTTTCGTCTTCAACGACATGGGCTATGCCTCGGTGCTCGCATTACTATTGTTCGTTATCGTCATGATCCTGACGACCATTATGTTCTATTTCGGCCAGCGGTCGGTGTATTACGCGGGCGGCGACCTGTAGAGGCACACGCATCCAGCAACCATGCTGCGATAAACCGGCGGAAAGAAAGTGAGGAGCTATGGCAACCTTGACTCAGGTCGAACGGAAAGACAGAGCAGTCCCGGTCCGCGCATCGTCCCAGTTGGGGTACAAACTGCGGCAACTTTCTACCAATCTTGGCGTGACCTTGCTGGGCGTGGTAGTAATGCTGGTCTTCTTGATGCCGCTCGGCTACATGCTGGCGACGGCGTTCAAGCAGGACTCGCAACTCACCGACTCGCATGCTCCCCTGTGGCCCGCCGCGAAATCAACTTACAACTACCAGGGCGAGGATCTGCCTCTCTACAACGTACCGACGGAAGATGGCATGAAGCAGTGGGCGCTGGTGAAGGGCTACCGTGAAGACAGCGATTTCATCGACCCGGCCAACCCCGAAAAAGGCGTCTTCAACTGGGTCGGCAGGTACCGCGTCCTGGACCCGGTCTACCATTTCGCGCCCACCTGGGAAAACTTCACTATGGCCTGGGAGCAGGTGGCGTTCGGATTATTATTCCGCAACACCTTTATTATTGCCGTTATCAGCACGATAGGCACGCTAATTTCGTGCATCCTGGTGGCCTATGGGTTCGCGCGCTTCAAAATCCCAGGCAAGAACATCCTCTTTATCATACTCATCTCCACTATCGTTTTGCCCCCGCAAGCGACGATCATACCGCTGTACGTGCTGTTCGCCAAGATAGGCTGGACCGGCACCTGGCTGCCTCTGCTTGTGCCTGCCTTCTTCGCGAACGCCTTTGACGTATTCCTGTTGCGGCAGTACTTCATGAGCATACCGAGGGAGCTAGATGAGGCCGCCATGCTGGATGGTGCCAACCCGTTGCGAACGCTCGTCTCGGTAATCATTCCGCAGGCCATTCCGGCCATTACAGCGGTGACGCTCTTCCACTTCTTCTTTGCCTGGAACGACTACTTCGCACCGCTGGTCTTCCTCGTCGGCAGGGAGGACTTGTATCCTATCTCGGTCGGTATAGGCAAGTTCGTGGGCACGTTCAGCATCTATCCGGGTCGCGCGATGGCAACGGCTGTCCTCACGCTGATACTACCCGCGCTCTTGTTCTTCTTCGCCCAGCGACAGTTCATGCGTGGCGTGGTCGTCACCGGCGTCGAGAAGTAGTCCACATCAACGCCAGCCGAGAAGGGCGCATGCCTAGCCTACCTCTACAACTACATCCTGGTCCACACATTGTGTTCCGGCCGGGTGAGCTATGACACGCAAGCGTTTTCTCGGCGTGGCGTTGATGTGGCTGGCTTGGATCGCAATTATCATGGTTTTCCAGGAGCTAGTCCCGGCGCGCATGGACCTTCAGAAGCCGGACTACGCCCTCTTCTGGACGCCCGGTGAGACACGCCCGCGCAGCCAGAACGACAAACCTTACCTCATCGAGCCGTTCCTGAACAGGCACGTCTCATGGGACTCGGAGTTCTATCTCTCAATCGCGACCGCCGGGTACGACGACCCGAATGTGCGAGCGGTGCTGGTGCGAAACGGGTCCGAGACACCTGTAGACGCAGCGTCCGCCACGCCGCCACTCGGAGACTCGCCCGACAACCGGCCCCTGTCGCTGAGCTATGCGTTCATGCCGCTCTATTCGCTGGTGACGCGGGTGGTCGCGCTCCCTATGCAGGCATTGGGGCTGAACCCGATTGCGGCGGCCACGTTAGCCGGGGTGCTAGTGTCGGTGCTGGGGGCGCTTGCTGGCATGGTGGCTCTATACGACATGGCACACGGCGAATTTGGAGAAGCGGGCGGGCTGCGGGCGGCATTCTACCTGGTTGCCTTCCCAACGGGATTCTTCCTGGCGCAGGTGTACACGGAGGGGCTGTTCGTGGGGCTGGCATTCGGCTGTCTCGCCCTGTCACGGAGAAAGCAGTGGCTGTGGGCCGCCTTGCTCGCGGTGCTGGCGACCTGGACGCGGGCGGTAGGGGTGGCACTGGTCATCCCGCTAGCCTGGGCCTTGTGGAACGAGATCAGAACAAAGGAATACTCGCTCAAGCCCTTGGACAGGCGGCTGCTGTTTCACGCAATTCTTACGCTGCTGCCGGTGGGCGCGTACCTTGTGTGGCACTATTCGTTCTGGGGGCAGGCCTTCGGGCTGGTCGAGGGTAGTTATTTCACCCGTGGGCTGTTCGTGGTCGAGCAATCGCTGTCGGCCTGGGGGCAGGCCTTCGGTGGCATGTTTGGAGACAATACTCAGTCTACCGCTTACTACTTGATGGAGTTACTTGGGATAGGCCTGGGGATTGTTGCTACCGCGCTCACGTTGCGGCGCTACCCGGACCTGGCGCTATTTGGCCTGGCGGTGCTGGTCGTTTCCCTCACGAGCGGCGTGGCGCAGGGGATGCTTCGCTACGTGATTGCCATGCCCGCCATCTTCATCGCCCTCAGCCGCCTCGGCAAGAACGCGGTGTTCGACCGCTCATGGACCTTCGGCAGCGTCCTGTTGCAAAGCATCGTGGCAATCATGTTCACCTTCGATATGTGGGCGGGCTAATCGGCTCACACGACCGGTCGGAAGGAGCACTGACCTGGCAATCGCTGAATCTTTATTGCAGGTGACCGAGTATGGAGGGGAAGGCTATCTACCCCTCGTTGACTACGCGGATTGGCGGGTGGCTATCCTGCGCTACATTGACGAGCTAGAGCCGCAGAACCTAGCCACCATGCAGCGGCATGACGAGACGGACGAGGTGTTTGTCCTGCTGGCGGGACGTTGCATACTGTTCATCGGGGCGGGCGCGGAGCAGGTCAATGAGATTGAGATACACGCGCAAGATATGGAACCGCTCAAGCTGTACAACGTCAAGAGGGGCTGCTGGCACACCCACACGCTCAGCCGTGACGCTACCGTGCTGATAGTCGAAAACCGGGATACGGCCGCGCACAACTCGCCCGAAATCGCGCTGGATAATGAGCAGCGGGCAAAGATAATCGAGTCTACCAATCTCATATGGAGTAGAGGATAAATTAGATGACCACACCTATTACTTTCCCCGACGGTTTCCTATGGGGCGCGGCCACAGCGGCTTACCAGATCGAGGGTGCGTGGAACGAGGACGGCAGGGGCGAGTCCATCTGGGACCGCTTCAGCCACACGCCCGGTAACGTGGAGGCTGGCGACACGGGCGACATGGCGTGCGACCACTATCACCGTTACCGCGACGACGTCGCATTGATGAAGCAGTTGGGGCTGCAAGCCTATCGCTTTTCGGTGTCGTGGCCGCGCGTTGTGCCGAAGGGCCGTGGCAAGGTCAATCCCGCCGGGCTGGACTTCTACGACAGGCTCGTTGATGAACTGCTGTCCACCAACATCCGTCCTTTCCTGACCCTGTACCACTGGGACCTCCCGCAGGCGTTACAGGACGCCGGGGGCTGGGACAACCGCGACACCTCCGGCTACTTTGCCGATTACGCCGCGCTCATGTCTAAACGGCTGGGCGACCGTGTGCGAGATTGGACTACCTTCAACGAGCCATACGTGTCGGCGTTCGTGGGCAACGCCATGGGAAGGCACGCGCCCGGCTACGAGGACAAAGCCCTGGCGCTGCGGATAACGCATCACCTGCTCGTCGGCCACGGCATGGCGGTGCAGGCAATCCGAGCCTCCGCACCTGGGGTGAACGCCGGTATAGTCCTCGATTTCGCGCCGCCTGAGTCGGCCGCTGATACGGACGCTAATCGTGAGAAGGTGGAGGCAATGTGGCAGGAGGGCGGCGCGCTGTTCCTGGACCCCATCTTGCGCGCGCACTACCCACCCGCAGTGCAGCCCGCGTTAGAGGAAGCCGAGGTGAATATTAAGCCGGGTGACCTTGCCCTCATCGCGCAGCAACTGGACTTCATGGGCGTAAACTTCTACCGGCGCATGATGTTTGACGAGCAGGGCGAACCGGAGCGCGTCGAGGGAGCCGAATATACCGAAATGGACTGGGAGGTCCACGCCCCGGCCTTCAAGCGCCTGCTGCTGCGCCTCAACCGCGAGTACAGGCTGCCACCCCTCTACATCACCGAGAATGGCGCGGCCTTCGTTGACGAGCCTGGCTCCGACGGCAAGGTCCACGACCCGCGCCGCGTCAGCTACTTGCAGGAGCATCTTGGTGCCGTCCGCGATGCCATGCACGAAGGGGTGGACATGCGCGGCTACTTTGTATGGTCGCTGCTGGACAACTTCGAGTGGGCGGAGGGCTATTCAAAGCGGTTCGGCGTCGTCTACGTGGACTACCCTACGCAGCGGCGCATCGTGAAGGACAGCGGCGAGTGGTACGCTCGAACTATCGCACAAAACGGGTTCTAGACCGCCCAAAGTCTCAACCCGGCGCTGTGAAGGTCAACGACGACTACAGGAGCAAGAGCGATGAAGTGGGAGGAACTTAACGGCGACCGGTTCGCTGAGGCTGTCGAAGAATGCCAGGGGGTGTGCCTGCTTTCGCTGTCGGTGATAGAGCGGCACGGCCACCACCTGCCGCTTGGCACGGACATGTACATCGGCGGCGAGGTGTGCAGGCGCGCCGCGCTTATTGAGCCTGCCATCGTGTTCCCGGACTACATCTTCACCCAGATACCGGAGGCGCGACACGTAGCGGGCACGATTGCCATAGAGGGCGACTTGATGCTGCGCCTGCTCGACAACGTTTGCCGAGAGATAGCCCGCAACGGCCTGAAGAAGATCGTGCTGGTAAACTCCCACGGGGGTAACACCGGCCTCATATCGCTGTTCAACATGCTTCAACTCGAAAGCCCGCGCGACTACGTTGTGTACGTGGTGCAGCCGCACTCGCTGCTCTTCGACGGTGACCTGGAGGTCCCGTGGGACCCTGCTGATGGCGAGCATGCCGGTCCGGGCGAGACCAGCCTTATCCAGGTAATTCGCCCGGACCTAGTGGACATGGAGAAAGTCCCGGCGGACGACGAAGCGCAACCCCGACATCGTCTTCAGGGGTTGCGCGAGGTCGGGGTGCAGACGGGGATATGGTGGTACGCCGACTATCCCACCCACTACGCGGGCGACGCCAACGCCGCCTCCCCGGACATCGGTGGGCGTCTGTTGGAGGCGCTAACGGAGGCACTTGTAAAAGCCGTGAGGGCTATCAAGGAAGACACGGCTACGAAGCAATTACAGGATGAGTTCTTCGCGGCCTCTGAAAAGCCCCAGGCATAGAGTGGGTTGGCTAGGGTGGGGAACATCGGATAGCCAACCCACTCGTATGGAAGCCCTCTCCTATACAGTGTGCCCCGATTCCGGCAGCTTTGAGTGCCCCTCTCAAACTCCACATTTATGGCATAGCTTCCATCGGCGGCGGGCCCACTATGCCTGGCTACCAAGTGCTTTGCGTACAGCGGGCGCGACCACCGTGCCGAACAACTCTATCGCGCGCATGACCTTGGCGTGCGCTATCGGGCCGACGCTTATCTGCGCCAGGAAGCGCTTGTGCCCGAAAAGCTCGTGCTCGTAGAGAATCTTGTCGATTACCTCCTGCGGGCTGCCGACCAGCAGCGCCCCCCGTGGCGAGCACAACGCCTCGAACTGCGGGCGCGTCATGCCCGACCAACCGCGCTCTCGACCGATGCGGTTCATCATCGTAGCGTAGGAAGGGAAGAACTCGTCGCGGGCCTGGGCGGAGGTGTCCGCTATGTAGGTGTGCGAGTTGATGCTCACGGGCAACTGCTCGGGATCGTGGCCCGCGTTGCTGGCCGCCTCACGGTATAGCTGGACGTGCGGCACGAACTGGTCGGGCGTGCCGCCGATAATCGCCAGCGCCATTGGCAGGCCGTAAGCGGCGGCCCTCACCACCGACTGCGGCGTACCACCCACGGCGATCCATACCGGCAATGGGTCCCGCACCGGGCGTGGGTAGACACCCTGGTCATGCAGCGCGGCCCGGTGCTTGCCCTCCCAGCTTATATGCTCGGCAGAGCGGATTTTCAGCAGCAGGTCCAACTTCTCATCGAACAGCGCGTCGTAGTCGTTGAGGTCGTAGCCAAACAGCGGGAACGACTCGATGAAGGAGCCGCGTCCCGCCATAATCTCGGCGCGGCCCCCGGACAGCAGATCGAGGGTGGCAAAGCTCTGGAAGACGCGCACAGGATCGTCGGAACTGAGCACGGTCACGGCGCTGGACAGACGGATGTGCTTTGTGCGCGTGGCAGCCGCTGCGAGTACCACGGCGGGCGCGGAAACGGCGAAGTCGGGCCTGTGATGCTCGCCCACGCCAAAGACCTCCAGCCCCACCTGGTCGGCCAATTCGATCTCCTCAATCAGGTCGCGCATTCGTTGAGCTGCGCTGCCAGCCGTACTATCCGGCACCTCACCGAAGCTGTAGAGACCAAGTTCCATCAATGACTCCTTTACTGTTCCATTACGTACGCTTTTGTACTATATTTCGTGCCAATCTGGGCTTCCTGTGTGACGCTTCTCAACGATTCTACAACATTCACCTGCGGCCAAGCAGATCGCAGACAATGAGCAATGAGACGTGGTTGATGAGCATAGTTAGGGTAGCAAAATCCTGCCCTTCCAACTGCCGCTTGGATGTGTAAAACCTTCCAGAGTGCCCATTGACTCAGGCAGCAGGAGCACGTATACTGACGCTACTTCGAGGTTACGGGTTCGCCCGGAACAGCGAAGGAACAGAGACCCGGATGGTCCTCACGGATCGTACGGGTTTTCTGTTTAAGCTAGATTGTACGAGACCATGTATAGCGCAGAAACAACGAGGAGGGTATGCCGGAGCATCCAGGCATACCCTCATTCTATGTCACTACACAAGTCGGTGTGATCCGGTGCTAACTAGACCCTGCGCAACGCCCCAATAGGTCTATGCGACTACGGATGATAGCGGCCAATACACCCATCGGCGTATTGACCGTGGACGCTTCTGGCGATAGGATAAGTGTGGCAGCAGCGTCAGGAACTCAGTTCGGTAGAGTAGCTGCCGCCGGTCTTACAAACCCAAACCTGGCTTTACAGGACCACGCAGCAGCTGCCTTAGTCTGCACCCTGAGGAGGGTTATCAAGCACTATGGACGAAGCATAGCCACAACCAAGAATGATAAGAACAGGGCGCTATATATAAAACAGCACAAGAACGGCATATAGAACGGCAAACTGACCAGACCCATATTAAAAGACTGCATAATAGAAAGGTAAAAAGATGTCCAAGCATAAAAGCTTAGGCCGCATAGCATTAGCGGCTGTCATTCTCCTGCTCGTCGCCGTAACGGCGCAATCTCTTTCTTCAGTCAGCGGGGTCCAGCCCCAGCTTCAAAGCCGCAGCGGCCTTGCTGTTCAGCAGCAGCCCTTACGCCCGGCCGGCGCTCCCAGCAACCAGACGGCCGCCGACCAGCCGGTCTCGGAAGCACCAAACTACACCGTCCTTCCCAATGGCACCATCCTCGGCAACCCGGTGGCACCTGGCGTTTCTCCCAACGCCGAAGAGCTTGCGGCCATCGCCAAAGCCAAGCCCAGGCAGCAACCAGACCGCAGCGCCGTCGAACTAGAGTTCGAGTCGCTCCCCCTGGCCGGGCACGTCGACGCCCCCGACCCCGTGGTGCAGGAGAGCATAGTAGGCAACCTTATGCCCGCGCCCAGCCGCTCGTGGACGGGCATGGACTTCAGCTACGGCAACGGCGGCGCGCCCCCCGACACCTCGGGCGACGTGGGCCCCAACCATTACGTGCAGATGATCAACTCGGCCTACGTTGTGCTCAACAAGAGCGGCACTGTATTGGCCGGGCCCTTCAACATCAACAGCCTGTGGAGCAACGTGGGTGGCGCCTGCTTCAACAACAACGACGGCGACCCCATTGTGCTGCACGACCAGCTTGCCGACCGCTGGATCCTCACCCAGTTCACCAGCAGCG